>JANNKC010000134.1:0-4223 GCA_031396105.1 Anaeromyxobacter sp. | reverse complement strand
CGGCAACGCCATGGTGGTGGACCCCTGGGGCGTGGTGCTGGCCCGCTGCGCCGACGGCGAGGGGGTCTGCGTGGCGCCCTTCAACCGCGCCCGGCTGGAGCGGGTGCGCCAGGAGCTGCCGGCGCTGAAGCACCGGAAGCTCTAGACGACCGAGCACGAATCGAGATCACTCCGGACGCCCCGAGCGTAGGCGAGCCCACGCGAGCCGGAGTCGAGGGGCCGTCCTTGGACGCGGGCCGTACCTCGATTCCGCGCCTGCAGCGCAGGCTCCAACCCGGTCAGAAGACGAACAGCAGCCCGACGCTGACGGTGAGCTGGGAGTCGGAGAGGTCGAAGGTCTTCTTGGCGCCGAAGTCGTCCACCCTGGACTGGGACACGTCCAGCGTCACCATGGTCTGGTTCACGCCCATGTCGGAGTCCAGCTCGCGAGCCAGCATGGGGTCGACCACGTTCAGCACCAGCGCCAGCCCGCCGCCGTAGGCGTAGCCGTTGGTGGCGCCGGTCTTCACGGTCTTGCCGCCCGGCCCGGTGATCCACCAGTTGTACCGCTCCAGCGAGGCGCGGGCGTACGGGACGAGCGGGATGGAGAGCTCCTCCCACAGGACGTCGAAGCGCCAGGTGGCGGTGAGCTGCGTCGGCACGATCTTGAAGCCGGTCCGCTCGCTCGTCGCCGCACCGGCGGCGGTGACGGCGAAGCCGTTCGTCTCCCACCAGCCGGCCCCGACGCCGAGCTCGAAGGTGCCGCCGAGACGCCAGGGCAGCGCCCTGGCCACGTGGAGCTTGAACGAGTTGGGTCGGCCGGCGAAGGTGGCCTGATAAGGAAGTGTGGCGCCGGCGTCGAAGGCGCTGGAGTCGATGTCCGGGCGGTAGGTCCCGACCCTGAATTCGAAGGAGCCGGAGATCGGCGACTCGGCGGCGGCGCGCGCCGGGCCAAGGCCGAGGACGCCCGCCAGCACCGCGGCGCCGAGGGAGAGGAGGTGGCTCACGGCCGCCTCCGGCGCGTGCGGACCAGGCCCGCCACGGCGAGGAGCGAGAGCACGCCGGCCGGGCCGCCCGCGCAGCCGCCCTCCTCGAGCCCTTTCATCTCCTTGTACTTCTCCCAGAAGTCGATGGCGTCGATGGGGGTCTCGAAGGCGGGTGCCGACGCCGGCGACTTGTTCCCCTCGGCGGAGAACGCGTAGACGACCACCTTGTACCGGGTTCCGATGGTGAGGCCGGGCAGCCGCAGCGACTTGCTGGAGGTGGTCCCGGTGGCCTTCGACCCGACGCAGGTGTCGTCGCTCCCCAGCGGGCATGGCCACGCCTCCACCAGGTAGTCGGTGGCCGCGCCGCTCGTGCTCGTGCCGGTGCCATCGGACCAGCTCACGTTGAGCGCCGCCTCGCCCGGCGAGGCCACGACGCCGATGGGGGCCACCGGCGCCGCGGTGGTGAGCGCCACGGTGCCGGAGGCGCTGCCCAGCACCGTGCCGCCGCCCGAGTTGTAGAGCTTCACGCAGACGTAGATGGTCGAGTTGGTGTTGCAGGCGTCGAGCCCCGCGCCGGTGATGAGCGTCTTTCGAAGGACGGTGGTGGTGGCGCCGTAGGTGGTGCTGGTCCCCGGCGTCACGTTGGGAGCGAAGAGCGCCGTCTGGGTGTCGGTGCCCGTGTCCGGGCAGTCGATCTTGTTGGAGGCCCGGATCTGGATGAAGGAGTCGGCCGGGATGACCGTGGTGCCCGAGGTCAGCGTCAGCGTCCACTCGAAGGTGACCGTGGCGGACGTCGAGGTGCAGTCCGCCGAGCCGAAGCTGGTCGGCGCGGTGATGACGCTTCCGGCGGCAGGCGCGGCGCGCCCGGCCATGGGCGACAGGAGGACGGCGACGAAGATGGCTCTGCGGAGCATGCCGCCAGGAATGTGCAAGGCGAACGCCACGGAGCCTGGTCCGTAACCGGCTGCCCTCACGGGCCTTTTGAAAGGGCCCGGCCGGGCCGTCCCGCCGCGCCTGCCAATCTGGCAAAGCCTGGTCTGCCAGCACGCCGGCCCGTGCCAAACTGGCATGGCCATCACGCCACCGTCCGCCGCGCCGCCAGGAGCTCGGCGAGCTGCACCAGGTTGGTGGCGCCGCCCTTCTTCAGGTTGTCGATGGCGAGGAAGAGGGCCAGGCCGTTCGGCAGCGCCGGGTCGGCCCGGAGGCGCCCCACCAGCACGGCGTCGTCGTTCACCGCCAGCATGGGCATGGGGTAGATCCCCTCCCCCGGCCTGTCCAGCACCTTCACCGCGGGTGCGGCACGGAGCACGGCGCGGGCCTCGTCGAGCCCGAGCGGCCGCGCCAGGCCGAGGTGGAGCGCCGCGGCGTGGCCGTAGAAGATCGGCACGCGGACCGCGGTGGCGCCGATGGGGAGGCCGGGCAGGCCGAGCAGCCGGCGCGTCTCGCGCACCAGCATGGCCTCCTGGGCCGACACGCCGTCCGGCCCCACCTCGCCCACCTGCGGCACCAGGTTGAAGGCGATGCGGTGCGGGACGCGGGTGGGCGGCAGCGGCTCGCGCCCGTTCATGAGGTCGGAGGCCTCGCGCTCCAGCTGCTCCACGCCGCGGTGCCCGGCGCCGGAGACCGCCTGGTAGGTGACGCACACCACCTGCGTCAGGCCGGCCGCGGCGTGCAGCGGCTTCAGCACCAGCGCCAGGGCGATGGCCATGGAGGTGGGGTTGGCCACGATGCCGCGGGTGCCGAGGTCCAGCGCCTCCGGGTTCACCTCCGGCACCACGCTCGGGATCCCCTCCTCCTCGCGGAAAGCGGGCGAGTCGTCCACCACCAGCGCCCCCTCGGCGCGAGCGATGGGCGCCCAGGTGCGGCTGGCCTCGGCGCCGGCGCAGAGGAGCGCCAGATCGCAGCCGCGGAAGGCTCCCGCGGCCACCGCCTGCACCTTGTGCGGCTCGCCGCGGAAGTCGATCTCCTGCCCCGCCGAGCGCGGCGAGGCGAGCAGCTTCACCTCGGTGAGGGGGACGTCACGGTCCTCGAGGACCTCGAGGACGGCGCGGCCGGCGGCGCCGGTGGCGCCGAGCAGGGCGATGGAGAAGGGGCGGCTGGGCATGGCGCGAGAAGATACCTCACCCGGGAGGGCCGCACCTCACCCGAGGAGATCGCGCAGGGCCGGCTCGAGGCCGGGGAAGCGGAAGCGGTAGCCAAGGTCGAGCGCCTTCCTGGGCACCACGCGCTGGCTGGCCAGGAGCACCTCGGCCAGCTCGCCCAGCAGCAGCCGGAGCGCCGCCGCCGGCGTGGGGAGCCGGCTGGGCCGGTGCAGCACCCGGCCGAGGGCGCGGGCCAGGTCGCGGCTGGTGGCCTGACCGGGGGCGGCGGCGTTGAGCGGCCCGCGCACCCGCTCGTCCTCGAGCGCGAAGCGGAGCAGCCCCACCTCGTCGGCCAGGTGGAGCCAGGGCTGCCAGGCGCCGGCGTGGCCCATCGGCCCGCCGGCCAGGAGCTTGAAGGGGAGCACCAGCTTCGGCAGCGCGCCGCCGTCGCGGGCCAGCACCAGGCCGGTGCGCAGGTGGACCACGCGGGCGCGCCCCTCGGCCGGCCCGGTGGCCGCCTCCCAGCGCTGGCAGACCTGGGCCAGGAAGCCCTGCCCCGCCGCGGCCGCCTCGTCGAGCGGCTCGTCGCCGCGAGAGCCGTAGAAGCCGACGGCGCTCCCGGCCACCAGCACCGACGGGCCGCCTGCCGCGAGGACCTCGGCCACCAGCCGCGTCGAGTCGACGCGCGAGGACTCGATGCGCCCCTTCCGCTCCGCGGTCCACCGGCCGGCCGCCACCGGCTCGCCGGCCAGGTGGACGCAGGCGTCGGTGCGCGCCAGCGCCTCCTGCCACCGGCCGGGGCGCGCCGGGTCACCCTCCACGGCCTTGACGCCGGCCGGGAGCGCACGGGCCGCCGCCGCCGCGTCGCGAGTCAGGACCGTCACCGCGTGGCCGTCCGAGAGGAGCGCGCCGGAGAGCGCGCGGCCGATGAGCCCGGAGCCGCCGGTGAGGAAGACGTGCATGACGGTGCGAGTAGCACGGGCCCGTGGTCGCCGCCGGGCCATGCCGGGGCTCCCGCACGTACGGCCGCGTCAGCTCAGGATCTGCGCCGCCTCGGCCGCGCCCGGCAGGTGGCTGGTGAAGTAGACGAGCGCCAGCAGGGCCGCCGCCAGCCCGGCGTAGAGGAGCCCCCAGGCCAGGATCTGGAGCTTCCCCATGGGCTCGACCCGGGACGCCT
>JANNKC010000124.1:0-32434 GCA_031396105.1 Anaeromyxobacter sp. | reverse complement strand
ATGAGGCCGGCCACCAGCCCCCAGAAGGCCGAGCCGACGCCGAGGAGCGACACGCCGGAGGCGGTGACCAGGAAGGTGACCAGGGCCGGCTCCCGCTGACCGTCCTCGCGCACCGCCGCGGCCAGCCCGTTGCCGATGGTGCCGAGCAGCGCCAGGCCGGCCAGCGCCAGCACCAGCTCCTTGGGGAAGGCGGCGAAGAAGGAGCCCACCGTCGCCCCCAGGAGCCCGAGGACCACGTAGAAGGCGCCGGCCGCCACCGCCGCCACGTACCGCCGGGAGGGGTCCTCATGAGCCTCCCGCCCCATGCAGAGGGCCGCGGTGATCGCCGCCAGGTTGAAGGCGAAGCCGCCGAACGGAGCCAGCAGCAGCGTGGCCGCGCCGGTCCAGCCGATGAGCGGTGAGACCCGGGTGGAGCCGTAGCCGGAGGCCTGCATCACCGCGACGCCGGTGACGTTCTGAGAGGCCATGGTGACCACGAAGAGCGGGATGGCCAGGCCGACCAGGGCGCTGAGCGTGAAGGTGGGCACGGTGAAGACCGGGCGAGCCAGCGCCAGCTCGAGCCCGCCGAGCCGCAGCTGCCCCTGCAGCCCCGCCAGGGCGGTCCCCAGCGCCAGGACGCCCACCACCGCGTACCGGGGCCAGAGCCGCCGGCCGCCGAGGTAGGCGGCGAACATCGACAGCACCAGCAGCGGCTGGGTTCGCGCCGAGGCGAAGGCATCGAGGCCGAAGCGGAGCAGCACGCCGGCCAGCATGCCCGAGGCCAGCGGCATGGGGATGCGCGACATGCCGCGCTCGAACCAGCCGGTGACACCGAAGAGGAGCAGCAGCGCGCCCGAGACCAGGAAGGCGCCGATGGCCGCCGACATGGGCAGGCCCACGGCGCTGGTGGCGATCAGGGCCGCGCCCGGCGTGGACCAGGCGGTGACCACCGGGACGCGGTAGCGCAGCGAGAGCCCGATGCAGGTGAGCCCCATGCCGACGCCCAGCGCCAGCATCCAGGAGGCCACCTCGAGCGGGCCGGCACCGCAAGCTCGGGCCGCCTGGAAGACGATGATGGCCGAGCTCGTGTAGCCGACCAGGACGGTGACGAAGCCGGCCACCACGGCGGAGAGCGAGAGGTCCCGGAGGAAGCGCATGGTGAGTGCCGGCCATTCAACCAGCGGTTCACGTGGTGCGGCAAGCGCTTTGCCGGTGCCTAGCCGCCTTCGAGCCTGGCCTGCACCCAGCGAAGCACGCCCTCCACGCCACGGAAGTCGTCGACCGAGCGCGACGCCGCGCCAGGGACGTTCTCGTCGGCCATCCGCGCCAGGGCCTGGCCCGGGCCGAGCTCCAGGAAGACGGTGCAGCCCAGCTCCGCGGCGGAGGCCAGGACTCGGGCCCACTCGAGCCGGCGGCCGAGCTGCGTGGAGAGCGCCTCGACGCCGTCGGCTCGGAGGCGGAGAGCCACGCCGCTCGTGCCGGCGAGCACCGGCACGGCGGGGTCATGGAGCCCCGAGGCGGCCAGGGCCGCGGCGAACGGCGCCACGGCGCCGGCCAGGGCGCTCGTGTGGGCGGCCACGCCGATGGGGAGGCGCCGCACGGTGGCTGCCCCGGCCGCCGTGGCCGTCGTCGCCAGCGCCTCGAGGGCTGCGATGGACCCGCCGGCGACCAGGTGGTCCGGGCCGTTCACGATGGCGACCTCGGCGCCGGCGCCGACGGTGAGCGCCTCGAGCGTCGCCAGCGGCAGGCCGCGCAGCGCGAGCAGTCCGGCCGGCCCGGCGGTGGCGGCGTCCATGGCGGCGGCGCGCCGGGCGGCCAGACCGACCGCCTCGGCCGCCTCGAGGCCGCCGGCGCAGGCCCAGGCGGAGAGCTCACCCAGGCTGTAGCCGGCCACGGCCCGCGGAGCGGGAAGCCGTCCGCGGAGCGCCTCCCAGGCGGCCAGGGTCGCGGCGCAGACGAGCGGCTGGGCGACGGCGTTCTCGAACAGTCGCGGTGAGGCCGATCGCGCCAGGGCCACCGGGTCCTCTCCCAGGATGCGCCGCGCGGCCTCGAGGACGGGGCGCCCCGCGCCGGCGGCGAGGGCGAGGTCGAACATCCCCGGGTGCTGCCCGCCCTGCCCCGGGCAGAGGAGTGCGAGGCCGCTCACGCCATCCCCCCGGCGAGCACTTCGGCCAGCGGGAGGAGCGCGACCCGGTGCGCCGACTTCACCAGCACCCGCGCCGGGCGGCCGGCCAGCTCGCGCCAGGCGACGGCCTGGCCGCCGCCGAGCAGCACCTCTCCGTCGAGCCGCGGCGCCGGCCCGGCGTGCGCGGCGAGCACCTCGAGCCCGGCCCAGAGCGCCGCGGGGTCCGCGGGGCGCAGCAGGAGGTCGACGTCCGACGTTGCGCGCAGGTAGGGCTCGCCCACCAGGTGCTGCCAGGCCAGCGAGCCGAAGACGCCCGCGGACGTCCCGACCGCGGCGAGCGCCGCGTCGAGCGCGGCGAGCGGGCTCCGCCACGCGTCCGGCGCCGAGGCGACCGCGTCACGGAGCCGGAGCGGGCCGGTGCGCCGCACCACGGCGTCGGACGCCACCAGGAGCCCGAGCCGCCGGCCTGGTCCCGGCAGCGCCACGCCGAGCGCGACGGCCCTCCCCGGCGCGCCGGCCTCGAGGCGGCAGACGACGGCGGGGCGGCCGCGGCCGGCCCACGCCGCGATGACCGCCTCGTCCCCGGGCGCCAAGGGCGCCAGCAGCGCGTCGCGCCAGTGCGGCCCGAGCCACGCCAGGTCATGGCGGCAGAAGTCGGCGGCCGAGATCACCCGCCGCCCCCGCCCACCACGCGTCCGGCGACCTCGGCGGCGAGCGGCCGCCCCCCGCGCTCGCGGCCGGCCTCGGCGCGGCGGTCGGGCCCGGCGGGCCGGGACAGGGCCGCCTCGAGGCGCGGCGCCAGCGGCGGCGCCCAGGTCTCGTCGACGCCGCCGAGCCGGAGGAACGACTCGAGCCCAGGCGCCAGCACGGCCGAGCCCCGGGAGAGCGCCTCGAGCCGCTCCAGCGGCAGCTTGGTCACCCGGGCCATGGCCGGGAGCGCCATCACCCAGGGGCGCGCCCCCTCGACCGCGTGGATCTCGTCGGCCATGAAGCCGAGCGGCAGGACGCCGCCGCTCGACGCCTCGCCGAAGATGACGGCGACGAGCCGGTGACCGCGCCGGCGCGCCAGGCCCACGGTGGCGGCGAGATGGCCCAGGTAGCCGGCCAACCCGAGGAGCTCGTCGCGGCGGCTCATCCGCTGGCCGCGGGTGTCGACCAGGAGGACGATGGGGCGTCCGGGGTGGGACCGGAGGACGGTCAGGAGCTCGCCGGCCAGCCGGTGCGCCACCTCGGCCCCGACCTCGGCGGCGCCGTGGGTCCCGATCACGGCGACGTCGCCGGCGGCGGTGCGCGCCGTCCCGGCCAGCACCGGCCCAGCTGCGCGGACCGAGTGGCCGGCGGGGAAGAGGGCGTCGAGCAGGGCCGCCGGCGTCACCGGGTCCTCCGCCGCGCGCCCTCGGCGCGCACCAGCTCGTCCGGCTCGCAGCGCGCGACCAGGTCGAGGTCGCGGACGCCGAGCGCCGCCCAGACCTCGCGGGCGTCGGCGGCGCCGCCGAAGGTCTCGAGCCGCTCGGACAGTGTCCGGTGCTCCGCCTCGAGCGCCTCGAGCTCGAGGGGGCGCGGCGCGGCCAGGAGCTCGAGGGCCGCCACCCGGAAGGCGGCGACGTCGTCGGCGACGAGCCGGTCGGCGTCGCCGAGGAGCCAGCGGTGCTTGCCGCCGTAGGTCCGCCAGACCAGGGCGCGGTCGGCGGCGTCGAGCTCCTCGACCCCCTTCACGGTCTCCAGGACGTCCGGCCCGCTCACCCCGAGCCGGCCCTCCTCGCTCATGGCCAGGCCGTCGCAGCAGGCGGCCACGATGCCCATGCCGCCGAAGCAGCCCCAGGCGCCGCCGATCAGGCCGATCACCGGAACGCCGACCGCGCGCGCCTCGAGCACGGCGCGCAGGACCTCGGAGACGGCGATGAGGCCGGCGTTCGCCTCCTGCAGCCGCACACCGCCCGAGTCGAGGAGGAGGAGGATGCCCGCCGGGCGCTCCCGGGCGGCCCGCCGGAGGAGCCCGGTGAGCTTGGCGCCGTGGACCTCCCCCACCGCCCCACCCATGAAGGCCCCCTCCTGCGCCGCCACGAAGACCCGGCGCCGGTCCAGGAGCCCCTCGCCGACCACGGCGCCGTCATCGAAGGCCACGGGGAGGTCGAGGGCGGCCAGGTGCGGGCTGGTGACCCGCGCCGCCGGCGGGAGCCACTCCGCGAAGCTCCCCGGGTCGAGGAGCGCCGCGACGCGGCGCCGTGCGGTCGCCTCGCGCCAGCTCCGCCGGTCCAGGGCCGCGGGCCTCATCGGCGCCCTCCCCGGTACTCCTCGATGGCCTGGTCCAGGCGCAGGGTCACCACCGCCGGTGTCGCTCCGGCGTCGTTGACCGAGAGGACGAGGCCGGAGGGGCGGCGGCGCGCGGCGAAGTCCTCCAGGACCGCTCGCCAGGTGTCGGCGAACCCGCGGGCCGAGGTGGCCACGACGACGCGGCAGCGGCCCACGGGCGCGCCGCGCTCGACGAGCACCTCGAGGTTCCCCGAGCCGACCACGCCGACCACCACGGGCGGGCCGGCCGGGGCCGCGGCCTCCTCCTCGCACTCGAGCTCGAACTGGAGTCGCTCCATGGCCGCTCCTCACCAGCTCCGGAACCGGCGCGGCGGCTCGTAGAGCCCACCCGACCAGCGGACCAGGTCCTTCACCGTCCGCGCGGCCAGGAGGTCGCGGGTCGCCAGCCGGACGTCGATGCCGAGGTCCGCCGGGCGCCGGATGACACCCCGGTCGCGGAGCGCCTCCACGGCGTGGCGGTCGCGCGCCCGCCCCACGGGCGTGTACCCGGCCACGCCGCGGATGGCGTCGGCGCGCTCCTCGGGCGTCCGGCACAGCAGGAGGTTGGCGATCCCCTCCTCGGTGACCACGTGGCTCACGTCGTCCCCGTGGATCATGACCGGCGGGTTCACCATCCCCATCCGCTCCGCCAGGTCCCAGGCGTCGAGCCGCTCGACGAAGGCCGGCTCCATGTGCTCGCGGAAGGTCTCGAGGAGCTGGACCACCAGCTTGCGCCCGCGCGGCATCGACCCGGGGAGGTGGTTCGCCTCCCGGCCGGCCCGGAGCCAGGCCGGGCTCTCGTGGCGCCGGCCCCGCGCGTCGGCGCCCATGTTGGGCGCGCCGCCGAAGCCGGTGATCCGGGTGGCGGTGGCGGTGGAGCTGTTGCCGGCCAGGTCGAGCTGGAGGGTCGAGCCGATGAAGAGGTCGCAGGCGTAGTGGCCGGCCACCTGGGCGAAGGCCCGGTTGGAGCGGAGGCTGCCGTCGCGCCCGGTGAAGAAGACGTCCGGGCGCGCGGCCACGTAGGCCTCCATGCCGAGCTCCGAGCCGAAGCAGTGGATCGAGCGGACGAAGCCGGCCTCGATGGCCGGGATGAGGGTGGGGTGCGGGTTGAGGGCCCAGTGGCCGCAGGCCCGGCCGCGGAGCCCGAGGCTCTCGCCCCAGGTCGGCAGGATCAGCTCGATGGCCGCCGAGTCGAAGCCGATGCCGTGGTTGAGCCGGTCCACGCCGTACTCCGCGTAGATCCCCTTCACCACCATCATGGCCATGAGCACCTGGACCTCGCTCACCAGCGCCGGGTCGCGCGTGAAGAGCGGCTCCACCAGGCTCGGCGTCGGGGCCACGGTGAGGAAGTCCACCCACCCGGCCGGGATGTCCACCCTCGGGAGCCGGTCGACCCGCTCGTTCACCTGGGCCAGCACCAGGCCGTCGCGAAAGGCGGTGGCCTCCACGACCGCCGGCGTGTCCTCGGTGTTGGGGCCGGTGTAGAGGTTGCCTTCCCGATCGGCGGCGACGGCGGCGACCAGCGCGACCCGCGGGGTGAGGTCGATGAAGTAGCGGGCGTAGAGCTCGAGGTAGGTGTGGATGGCGCCGATCTCGAGCCGGCCCGCGGCCACCAGCTGCGCCACCCGGACCGCCTGCGGTCCGGAGAAGGAGAAGTCGACGCGCCGGGCGATGCCGCGCTCGAAGAGCGCCAGGTGCTCGGGGAGGGCGAGCACCGACTGGACCAGGTGGAGGTGGTGGACCCGGGCCGGATCGACGCGGCCGAGGGCGGCGGCGAGGAAGTCGGCCTGCTTCTGGTTGTTCCCCTCCAGGCAGACCCGGTCGCCGGGCTCGAGGATGGCCTCCAGCAGCGCGGTGACCGCACCCGGCTCGACCCAGCGCTCCGGCGCCACGCCCCGGGCTCGTTCGAGCCGCGCCGAGCGGCTCCGCCGGGCGGTGTCCCAGGCGCGGGTCACCGGGCCTTCCGCTTCCGCCCCCGGAGCGGCGCCGCCGCAGCCGCGCCGGCCGGGAGGCCACGCTCCTGCACGGCGAGCGCGGCGCGCTGGGCCATGAGGTGGTCCCGCATGATCCGCTCGGCGCGGACCGCGTCGCCCCGGCGCAGGGCGCGCATGATCTGACGGTGCTCCTCGAGGGAGGCCTCGAGCCGGCCCGGCACCCTGAGCTGCCGGCCCCGCAGGAGCTTGAGGAAGCGGCGCAGCTCCGAGACGATGCGGGAGAGCCACGGGTTGGCGGCCAGCTCCTGGATGGCCTCGTGGAACGCGTAGTTGTTCTCGTAGTAGGCCGCCACGTCCCCCTTCGAAGCGACCTTCTCGAGCCGGGCGTGGAGGGCCTCGAGCCGGCGGACGTCCTGCGGCGCCGCCTTCTTCACCGCCTCGAAGGCGCAGCGCCCCTCCAGGAGCGCCATGACGGGGAAGAGCTCGTCGAGGTCGCCTGGGGTGAGCTCGCCGGCCACGAAGGATCCTCGCCGCGGGGTCAGCCGGACCAGCCCCTCGGCGTGGAGCACCTTGAGCGCCTCCCGGAGCGGCGTCCGGCTGATGCCGAACGTCCCGGCCAGCGCCAGCTCGTCGATGGAGGCGCCGGGCTCGAGCTCGCCGGCGTAGATGAGCCGGCGCAGCCGGTCGGCGACCTCCTGGTACAGCGCCCGGTGGGCGATGGGGCGTCTCATGGCGCGCTCTTCACAGGCCCAGGTAGGTGGCCCGGATCTCCTGGTTGGCGGCCAGCGCTGCGCTCGTCCCCTCCAGGCGCACCCGCCCGGTCTCGATGACCGTCCCCCGCTGCGCCACCTCGAGCGCCTTCCGGAGGTTCTGCTCCACCAGCAGGATGGTCATGCCGCCGGCGTGGAGGCTGGTGATGGTCTTCATGACCTGGTCGACGAGGAGGGGCGAGAGGCCGAGGCTCGGCTCGTCGAGCATGAGGAGGGTCGGCTCGCTCATCAGCGACCGGCCGATGGCGCACATCTGCTGCTCGCCGCCGGAGAGGCTCCCGGCCAGCTGGCCGCTCCGCTCTCGGAGCCGCGGAAACATCTCGAAGACCCGCTCCAGGTTGCTGGCCGCGTGGGGGCGGGCGCGGGCGCCGTAGGCCCCCAGCTCGAGGTTCTCGCGGACGGTGAGCAGCGGCCAGAGCTCGCGCCCCTCGGGAACCAGCGAGATGCCGAGCTCGGCGCGGGCCGAGGCCGGCACGGTGGCCAGCGAACGGCCCCGGAACTGGATGTCGCCGGCCCGCGGGGGCCGGAGCCCGGAGATGGCCCGGAGCGTGGTGGTCTTGCCGGCGCCGTTGGAGCCGAGGAGCGTGACCACCTCGCCCTCCCGGACCTCGAGGGAGAGCCCGAAGAGGACCTGCACGTCGCCGTAGCAGACGTCGATGGCGTCGAGGCGGAGGAGGGGCTGGCTCATGTGGCGGCGGACTCCGTGGAGGTCCCGAGATAGGCCTCGATGACCCCGGGGTGGCGCACCACCTCGGCGGGAGTGCCCTCGGCGATCTTCTTGCCGTGGTCGAGGACCAGGACCCGGTCGGAGAGGCTCATGACCGCCGGCATGACGTGCTCGATCATGATGATGGCGGTCTCGAGCCGGTCGCGGATGCTCCGGACCAGCGCGGCCAGCGCCATCGCCTCGGTCGGGTTGACGCCGGCGATGACCTCGTCGAGGAGGAGGACGCGGGGGACGGTCGCGAGCGCCCGGGCCAGCTCGAGCCGCTTGCGGCCGGCCAGGGTGAGCAGTCCGGGGAGCTGGCCGGCGCGGTCGGAGAGCCCGACGAACTCCAGCACCTCCACGGCCCGGTGGCGTGCCGGCCGCTCGGCGCGACGGGAGCCGTGGAGCGCGGCGACGGTGACGTTCTCGAGGACGGTGAGGTTGGCGAAGGGGCGGACGATCTGGTGGGTGCGTACGATGCCCCCGCGCACCAGCCGGTGGGCCGCCTTCCCGGCCACCGACTGCCCGTCGAGGAAGACCTCCCCGGAGCTGGGCACCAGCGAACCGGCCACCAGGCTGAAGAGGGTGGTCTTGCCCGCGCCGTTCGGGCCGATGACGCCGAGGATCTCCCCCCGGGCGAGCTCGAGGTCGACGGCGTCGAGCGCCAGCAGGCCGCCGAAGCTCTTGGACAGGCTGCGGACCGAGAGGAGCGGCATGGTCAGGTGGCCCCTCCCGCGGCGGCCGGCGCGGCGACCCACCGCCGCACCAGGCGGACCAGCCGCTGCAGGAGGCCGGTGAGCCCCAGCGGCTCGAAGAGGATGATGAGGATGAGCAGGGCGCCGTAGAGGCCGAGGTAGAGCTGCGGGTAGGACGCCAGCAGGTACTGGCGGAGGAGCACGAAGACGACCGCACCGAGCACCGGACCGAGGATGGTCCCCACCCCGCCGATGACCGTCATGAGGACGAAGGCGATGGAGCGGTCGAAGCCGAACATGTCGTTGGGCTCGATGAAGCTGAAGTAGGAGGCGTAGAGCCCGCCGGAGATGCCGACCACCGTGCCGGAGAGGGCGAAGACCAGGTCCTGGTAGAAGGTCGCCGAGACGCCCACGTCGCCGGCCGCGTCGACGTCCGCCTTGATGGCGAGGAGCTGGAGCCCGAAGGTGGAGCGGCGCAGCAGCCAGGTCGCGGCCACCACGATGGCCACCAGCCCGAGACCCCACCAGTAGAGCCGGAACTTCATGTCGGGGTCGATGGGGAGCGAGAGGCCGGAGGAGCCGCCGGTGAAGTCCTCCCAGTAGGTGAAGATGAGCCGGACCGCCTCGCCCAGGCCGATGGTGGCGATGGAGAAGTAGGGGCCGCGGAGGCGGAGGGCCGGATGGGCGCCGAGGGAGAAGATCCCGGCCACCAGGCCGCCCACCAGCCACGCAAGGGGCGCCGGCGTCGGTCCGGCCAGGAGGATCTGCGCCGAGACGAAGCCGCCCACCCCGAACATGGCGGCGTGGCCGAAGCTCACCTGGCCGAGGAACCCTCCCATCCAGTTCCAGGCCACCGACCCGGAGATGAGGAGGAAGGCGAGGGTGACCAGGTTGTGGCTGTAGGGCGTGAGGCCGAGCGCGAGCGGGGCCGCGGCCAGGAGGGCGACCGCGCCGATGAAGGCCGCCGCGACCGGGAGCGGGACGAGGGCAGGTGGACGGACGCTCACCCGAGCACCCGCTGACCGAAGAGGCCGCCCGGCCGGAACACCAGGACCAGCACCAGCATGACGAACCCGACCGCCGAGGTGAGGTAGGACGGCAGGACCAGGATGGCGAAGACCTCGACGATGGCCAGGATGAGCGCGGCCACCCCCGTCCCGAGGACGCTCCCCAGCCCCCCGAGCACCACCACCACGAAGGACTTGAGGAGCTCGCCGGAGCCGAAGCCCGGGTTGAAGGAGAAGATGGTGGCGGAGAGGAGCCCGGCCACGCCGGCCAGGGCGGTGCCGATGCCGAAGGTGAGCGCGTAGATGCGCTCGACGTCGATGCCCACCAGCGTGCAACTGTCGGCGTTCTGGGCCACCGCGCGGATGGCGCGCCCGGTGTAGGTCCGCTTGAGCAGGAGGTGGAGGAGCACCGGGAGGACCACGGCGATGCCGAGCACCGCCAGCCGGTTCACCGACACGTGGGTGCCGAGGAACATCACCGAGGTGGTCGAGTAGCTGGTCCGGATGGCCTGGTCGTTTCCGGTGAAGAGGAGGTAGGCGACGTTGCGCAGGACCAGCCAGGTGCCGAAGAGGAGGAGGAGGGAGGCCGGGCCGCCGGCCGGGCCCCGCGGGAGGTGACGGACCAGCAGCCGGTACATGACGAGGCCGAGCCCGAAGCTGGCGGCGATCACGATGGGGAGGGACAGGTAGGGATCGATCCCCCACCGCTCGAAGAGGACCCAGCCCAGGTAGGCGCCGCCCATGATGACGCCGCCGTGGGCCAGGTTGACGACGCGGAGGACGCCGTAGATGAGGCCGAGCCCGTACGCCATGGTGGCGTAGAGCCCGGCCAGCATGACGGCCGACAGCGCGAGATCGATGAACCGCGCCATGGCCTACCTGGCGCAGCGGGGGTTGGCGGCGACGCCGGTGCCGGTGGCGGCGCCGGGCGGATAGATGATGGGCGAGGACTTGTCGGGGAGGTTCTGCTGGAGGACGAAGGGGTACTGCGCCTGCTGCCCGCCGGCGGCCGGGAACTCGAGCGTCCCGCCCGGCAGGAGCGACTCCATCTTGAGCGAGGCGAGCTTGGCCCGGACCGCCTCCCGGTCGAGCGAGCCGGCCTGCTCGATGGCGGTGAAGAGGGCCCGCGCCGACTCGTAGGCCAGGGCCTGGAACCACTCCGGCTTGCGGCCGCCGTGCTTGGCCCCGAACATCTCCACGAAGGCCTTTGCCAGGCCGGGCTTCTTGCCGAGCTCGGCGCTCCACCAGACCCCGGAGAGGACGTAGTTCACGTTCTCCTGGCCCAGCGCCTCGATGGCCCCCTTCTCGCTGCCGCGGGCGCCGTAGCTCACCACCTTGTGGCACAGCCCGGCTGACACGTACTGGCGGTGCATGGTGATGTAGTCGGGGAGGTGGGCGTCGGCCAGGAAGAGGTCGACGTTGGCGGCCTTGACCTTGCCGAGCAGGGCGCCGAAGTCCTTGCCGTCCAGGGGGAAGGACTCGTCGACCGTGATCTCGTAGGCGCCGCCGCTCCTGGCGGTGAAGTCGGAGATGCCCTTCTTGAAGTCCTTGCCGTGGGCGGTGTTCTCCCAGAGCAGGGCGATCTTGGCCGGCCTGGGCAGCGCCCCGGCCTTCTGCTGGAGGTCGATCCAGGCCATCAGGGTGGTGCCCAGGAGCTCGACCGGGGAGATGGCGCCGAAGAGGTACTTGAAGCCGCGCTTGTAGATCTTGGTCGCGCCGCCCCCGCCGTTGACGTACGGGATGCGGTTCTGCTCGCCGATGGTGCTCTGGGCCTCGACGAGGTGGCTGGAGTAGGTGCCGAGCAGGAAGTCGACCTGGTCGCTGTTCACCAGCCGGTCGGCCAGGCTCACCGCGGTGGCCTGGGTGGTGGTGTCGTCGAGGATGCTGAGCTGGACGGGGAGCCGCTTGCCGCCCACCAGCAGGCCGCCCTTCCTGTTGGCCTCCTCGACGGCCAGCTCGTAGCCCTCCTTGAAGAAGCCGCCGACGCGGGCCTCCGCCCCGGTGAGCGGGAGGGTGGCGCCGAGCGAGACCTTGGTGGGCGCGGCGGCGGCCCTGGCGGCGGGCGGGGCGCCGGCGGCCAGCGCGAGCGCCAGGACGGCGAGGAGGGATGGGCGACGCGGACGGGGGACGGGACGGGACCGCATGGAGCGCCTCCGGGGTGCGGGTGAGAATCCGTAATTATGAGTTACGGAATTCGCCGACCCTAGCGGCCGGGACCGGCCATTTCAATCACCCCTCGGCGGGAACCAGGGGCGGGCCGGGGCGCGGCGACCCGAGGGTGGCGCACCGGACGGGGCAGGAAGGTCGAGCCGCCAGGGAGCTAGACTGCGCCCGCGATGCACCCGCTCCTCCCCCACCTCGGCCGCCCGGCCGGACACCCCGCCCTGATCACTCCGGAGGCGACCCTCGGCTACCGGGAGCTGGAGCGGGCCGCGCTCGCGCACGCCGGCCGGCTCGCCGCCGACGGCATCCGCCCCGGCGACCGGGTGGCCATCTGGGCGACGCCTCACGCCGCCACCGTCGCCGCCGTCGCGGGGCAGGCCCTGGCCGGGGTGGCCACCGTGCCGCTCAACCCGGCCGTCGGCGCGAAGGAGCTGGCGCACGTCCTCTCCGACGCCGCCCCGCGCCTGGTGCTGGCCGCCGACCCGGCGCCCTTCCACGAGCGCACGCCCGGCGTACGAGCCATCGCGCTCGATGGCCCGCCCGCGGCCCCTGCCCCGCCGGCCCCCGACGCGACGCTGCTGGTCCTCTACACGTCCGGCACGACCGGGGCGCCCAAGGGTGCGGTCCTGACCCACCGGAACGTCGCCTTCGACCTCGACGCCCTCGCCGACGCCTGGGGCTGGACCCCCGACGACGTGCTGGTCCACGCCCTGCCGCTCTTCCACGTCCACGGGCTGGTGCTCGGCGTGCTCGGCTCGCTCCGGGTCGGCGGCACCCTGGAGCTCCTGCCCCGCTTCTCGCCCGAGGCGGTCTGCGCGGCCTTCGCCCGCGGGGGCACGCTCCTCTTCGCCGTGCCGACCATGTACCACCGGCTCGCCGAGCACGGCGAGGCGCACCCGGGCGAGGTGCGCCACCTCGCCCGGGCGCGCCTCCTCGTCTCCGGCTCCGCCGCGCTCCCGGTGCGGGAGAACGACCGGCTCCACCGGCTCTTCGGCCAGCGCGTCGTCGAGCGGTACGGTCTCACCGAGACCCTCATCGTCACCGCCGCGCGCCACGACGGCCCGCGGACGCCGGGCACCGTGGGCCCACCGCTGCCCGGGCTCGAGCTCCGCCTGGTGGACGAGCAGCGCCGCCTGGTGGTCCCCGGCCCCGACGTGCTCGGCGAGGTGGCGGTGCGCGGCCCGAGCGTCTTCCCCGGCTACCTGAACCGCCCCGACGCCACGGCCGAGGCGATCGACGCCGAGGGCTTCTTCCACACCGGCGACATCGCCACCGTGACGCCCGAGGGAGCGCTCCGGATCATCGGGCGCAAGGCGACCGACCTCATCAAGACGGCCGGCTACAAGGTGGGCGCCGGCGAGGTCGAGGCGGCGCTCCTGGAGCACCCGGCGGTTCGCGAGGCGGCGGTCATCGGCGTCGCCGACGACGACCTGGGCGAGCGCATCGTCGCCTTCGTCGTCCTCAACCCCGGCGCCGCGCCGGCGCCGGCGGCGCTCATCGACCACGTGGCGGGCGCGCTGGCGCCCCACAAGCGCCCGCGGACCGTCCGCATCGTGGCGTCGCTCCCCCGCAACGCCATGGGGAAGGTGCTGAAGAAGCAGCTGGCCGGGCTGGTCTCGCAGGACGGCCCGACCCTCGCGAGAGAGCCGGGCCGATCCTTTCTTACAGGGCGCGACAGGGGAATGGACCCCGCGCCGCGCGCCGGATTCGTCGCTCCAGGGCTACGGCGCCGGCTGCGTCACCGTGGCGGACTGCAGGGTCACCGCGGACTGCGCCAGCGCCCTGCCGTTCATCGAGGCGCCGGTCTCCAGCGTGATCCCCGTCTGCGAGAGGATGATTCCCTCGAAGTGCGCGGTGGTCCCGATCGCGACCGTGCCGGCGACCTGCCAGAAGATGTTCTTGGCCAGGGCCCCGCCGCTGAGGAAGACGTTGGTGGCATTGCTCATGGTGAGGTCGCCCGAGGTCTGGAAGATCCAGACGTCGGTCGCGCTGCCCGTGATCGTCACGTCCGTCGGGATGGTCACGGTGCTGGTCCACTTGTAGAGGCCCGGCGACAGCGTCAGCCCGCCGATGGCGCCGGTGCCCAGCTCGAGGAAGTCGGGCGTCGGCCGGCCCGCCGCGTCGGTGTAGGCGGTCTCCATGTCACTGACCGCCGTGGTCAGGTTGGAGGGCGTCGGCACCGCGTAGTCGGCTGCGTACACGTTCCCGGTCACCTGCGGCGAGGTCGAGAACACGTTCGTGGCATCCGCGGTCAAGGAGAAGCCCGTGATGAAGGTGGCGGCAGCGGGGCTCAGCGCCACGTCGCCGGTCACCACCGACGGGGGAACGGTGGAGACGGCCGTCTTGGCGAGGATCACGTAGTTCGCCGCCGAGCCGAGGAGCACCGGCGGGAGGCCGACGCGCGCTCCCGTGGTGAAGGTCCAGGTGCGGTCGCTCGCCAGCGGGTTGCCGGCCAGGTCGGTGACGCCGCCGGCGCCGCCCTTCACCGTGGCCTGGTAGGTGGCGTCCGGCAGCGGAGCGGCCGGCTGGAAGGTCGCCACCCTGGTCGCCGCGTTGAAGAGCACCGAGCCAGCGACGGGCACGCCGGCCGAGGTCACGGTGAAGGTCGAGCTGGTGATGGTCAGCGGGGCCATCGCCTCGCTGAAGGTGGCCTTGATGGCCACGGCGTCGGGCACGCCGGTCGCGCCCGGCAGCGGGACGGTCGCGGCCACGGTGGGCGCGGCGGTGTCAAGCGCCACGGCGGTGGTGAAGCTCCAGGTGTACCTGGCGGCCAGCGCGGTGCCGGCCAGGTCCTTCGCCCCGGTGGTGATGGCCGCGGTGAACAGCGTGCCGTTCGCGAGCACGCTGGTCGGCCGGAAGGTCGCGGTCACCCCCGTGTACGTCACGGTGCCCACGACCGGCGCCGCGGCGGCGCCCGTCACGGTGAAGGTGGCGGCGCTGATGCTGGCGGGGTCCATCGCCTCGCTGAAGGTCACCGCGAGGGCGCTGTCGACCGCGACGCCCGTGGCCAGGTTGGCGGGGATCGAGGACCTGACCGTGGGCGCGGAGGCGGGCGGAGCGTCGTCTCCGCCACCACCACAGCCGGCGATGGCAACGGCCAGGAAGAGGGTGGTCAAACCCATGAAACGTTCACGCATGCGCATGGTAGCTCCAGTTCGAATTGCGAGTTGTCGGCGCGCGCGGGAGGACCCCGCGCGTTCCATGACGAAGCCTGGCAACAGCGATTGCTCCAGTGTTCACTGCGACAGCGTCTTGGCCAGCACACCCTCGAAACGTGCCGTCGCTCCAATGGTCACGGCGCCAGCGACCACCCAGAAGATGTTCTTCGGCAAGGCGCCGCCGGCCAGGATCACCTTCGTCGCGTCGGCCTGATTCAGCGTTCCAGCCACCCGGAAGATCCAGACGTCGTTCGGGCCTCCCGAGAGCGTGACGTCCGTCGCGATCGAGACGCCGGTCCGCCACAGGTAGAGTCCGGGTGCCAGGGTCAGCCCGCCGATCTCTCCAGCGCCCAGATCGGAGACCGGGCCGCCTCCGCTGGCCGACCTGGTCCCTGCCCTATGGCTCATCACGTCCCTGGGTGAACCGCCGGAGAGAGCGATTCGAAGTACGGCGTGTCTCTCGTCCATCTCAGGTGCCTACACAGCACCTTCCGGGCCACTGGAACAACCCGAGCGATCATCGGACGTTGCCGCTCCCGCCACGGCCCGCACGCCGGTGAATGCCATCAGGATGAAGGACCGACTCCTTCAGATCGAGGGAGAGGGTGCTAGCGGGAGGGCTCGACCACGGTGGCGGCGTCGATGTTGACCGCCGTCTGCGCCAGCAACCTGCCGTTGACCGACGCCCCCGTTCGCAGCGTGATCGCCGTCTGACTCAGGACGACTCCCTCGCAGTGCGCCGTCGTGCCGAGATCCACGAGGCCGGCGACCTGCCAGAAGATGTTCCTGGGCAGGGCCCCGCCGGCCAGGACGACCTTCGCGCCGCTGCTCATGGTGAGACCCTGGGCGATCTGGAAGATCCAGACGTCCGACGCCTGGCCGGTGAGCGTGACATCCGTCGGGATGAGGAGGCCGGTGCCCCACTTGTAGACGCCCGGGGCGAGATTCATCCCGCCGATGTTCCCCTCGCCCAGCTCGGTCTTGAATGGCGCGCGGCCCGCCGCGTCGGTGTACGCGGCCTCCATGTCACCGATCGCCGTGGTCAGGTTGGAGGGCGTCGGCACCGCGTAGTCGGCTGCGTACACCTTCCCGGTCACCTGCGGCGAGGTCGAGAACACGTTGCTGGTATCAGCGGCCAGCGAGAACCCCGTGATGTAGGTGGCGGCAGCGGGGCTGACCCCGAGATCTCCAGTGACGGTGGAGGGCGACACCGTGGCGACCCCGCTCTTGGCGAGGATCGCGTAGCCACCGGCTGCTCCGAGGCTCACGGCCCCCCGCCCTGCGGAATCGCCGGTGCCGCCGCAGGCGACGAGCGAGAGCGCCAGGAATGCGGCGCCGGTCAGTGACAGCTTCGATCTCGTGTTCATCTTGGCTCCCTTGCCGTGACGGTGTGTGAATCTGGAATGCGCCACCCGCCTGGTTGGCGGCGCGGCACGAGCCCCCTCTCAGCACTTTCCGGGCCACTGGCACAAACACAGTGATCTTCGGGCGTTGTCACGGCCTCCGCGGCCCGTACGCGGTGAATGCCATCAGGATGACGCGGTACGGGTCCCTGCTCCACCTCCTCTTCCGGCGGCTTCTCCCGTAAGCTCCCTGCCGCATTCCCGATCTCAGCGCGCGCTGAGGCGACGCGGAGGGGTGGAGTCGATGACCTGGAGGCATGAACCGGCCGAGAACGGCGCCCCGCGCGTCCTGCTCGTCTCCCAGCGCGGGCTGCGGCCGGCGGCCTCGCGCGGGCTCCGCTTCGAGTTCGAGGACCGGGTCCAGGACCTCGACGCGGCCGACCTCGCCGGGCCCGATGGGCCGGTGATCGCCTCCCCGCTCGTCCGGCGCGCGGCGCGCGCGGCGGAGCGCCTGGTGCCGGGGGTGACCGGCCTGCTCGCCCGCGATCGCCCCCCGCTCGCCCCGAGGTACGACCTCGTCTTCGTCGCCCTCGAGTCGCTGAACGACCTCCTCCTCCTGCAGCCGATCGAGTGGCTGCTCCGCCGCGCGCGCGCCTCGGTCTGCTTCATCGACGAGGTCTGGCGGAAGGGGTTGCGCGAACGGGGCGGAGAGCTGCGGCTCCTCCACCCGTTCGACCAGGTCCTGGTCGGCACGGCGGGGAGCGTGGACGAGCTGCAGGCGCTCTCGGGCCGGCCGTGCAGCTACCTGCCCCCCTCGGTGGACGCCGCCGCCCTCTGCCCGTATCCGGACGCCCCGCAGCGCGCCATCGATCTCTACGCGATGGGGCGGCGATCGCCGAAGACGCACCGCGCCATGCTCGATCTGGCCGAGCGCAAGCGCTGGTTCTACCTCTACGACACGCTCGGTTCGGCCCGGATGCCGGACCACCGGGAGCACCGCCGGCAGCTGGGAAACTTGCTCCGGCGCACCCGCTACTTCCTCGCCTACCCGGGCAAGGTGGACGCCGCCGACGAGACCGGCGGGCAGCAGGAGATCGGGTTCCGGTACTTCGAGGGGGCCGCCGCCGGCGCGATCCTGGTCGGCGAGGCCCCCGCCACGCCCTGGTTCGAGAGGCTGTTCGGCTGGCAGGATTCGATCGTCCCGCTGCCCTGGGGCTCGACCGAGCCCGAGCAGGCGCTGGAGCCCCTGCAGGCCGACGAGCCGCGGGCGGAGCGGGCGCGCCACGCCAACGTGGTCGAGTCGCTCCTCCGCCACGATCACGTCTACCGCTGGTCGGAGGTGCTCCGGAGCGTCGGCCTGCCGGAGACCACGGCCATGGAGCGGCGCCGCCTGGAGCTGCGGCGGCTCGCCGGGCTCGCGCGCGGGTAGTATGCTTCCTCCACAGTCCGCGGCATCACGGAGCGGCTGGGAGAGCTCCTCGTGAAGATCCTGCTGACGGGCAGTCGAGGGTACATCGGCACCGTGATGGCGCCGATGCTCGTGCGGGCGGGGCACGAGGTGGTCGGGATCGACACGGACCTCTACCGCCGCTCCACCTTCGGCCGGTGGGACGAGGAGATCCCCACGCGGGTGCAGGACGTGCGGGCGCTCGGGCCGGACGACCTTCGCGGCTTCGACGCGGTGGTCCACCTCGCGGCGCTCTCCAACGATCCGCTCGGTGACCTCGACCCGCGGCTCACCTACGAGATCAACCACCTCGCCTCGGTCCGCCTCGCGGCGCTCGCCAAGGCGGCGGGCGCGGCGCGCTTCGTCTTCGCGTCCTCGTGCAGCAACTACGGGGCCGCGGGGGACGCCCCGGTGGACGAGACCTCCGAGCTGCACCCGGTGACCCCGTACGGCGTCTCCAAGGTCCGCGCGGAGCAGGACGTCGGGAAGCTCGCCGACGCCTCGTTCAGCCCGACCTTCCTCCGCTGCGCCACGGCCTACGGGGTCTCGCCGCGGCAGCGGTTCGACGTGGTCCTGAACAACCTCGTCGCCTGGGCCTTCACCTCGGGCAAGGTCTTCCTGAAGAGCGACGGGACCCCCTGGCGCCCCATCGTCCACATCCAGGACATCTCGCGGGCGTTCCTCGCGACCCTGGCGGCGCCCCGCGAGGCGGTTCACGCGCAGGCGTTCAACGTGGGACGGGACGACCAGAACTACCGGATCCGGGAGATCGCCGAGATCGTGAAGGAGACCGTCCCGGACTGCGACCTCGCCTTCGCCGACGACGCCGGCCCCGACGCGCGGAACTACCGGGCGGACTTCAGGAAGATTGCTCGCGTCCTCCCGGGCTTCCGGCCGCAGTGGGACGCGCGCCAGGGGGCGCGGGAGCTCCTCGACGCCTACCGGGCGGTGGGGATCCGGCTCGAGGACTTCGAGGGGCCGCGCTACCGCCGGATCGATCAGCTGAGGAGCCTGATGGGCTCGGGCCACCTCGCCGCGGACCTGCGCTGGATCCGGGAGCCGGACCAGGGGGCACGGCCATGACGTCACCGACCCCCCGGAGCGGCTGCAGCTCGTGCGGCGCGCCGCTCCGCCACACCTTCGTCGACCTCGGGATGTCGCCCCTCTGCGAGAGCTACGTGCCGGCCGAGCGCCTGAACCAGATGGAGCGGTTCTATCCGCTCCACGCGTGGGTCTGCGGCGAGTGCTTCCTGGTCCAGCTCGAGGAGTTCGTGAGCCCGGCGGAGATCTTCACCGAGTACGCCTACTTCTCCTCGTACGCGGAGAGCTGGATCGAGCACATGCGCCGCTACGCCGACGCCATCACCGGGCGGCTCGGCCTCGGGAAGGAGAGCTTCGTCGTCGAGGTGGGGAGCAACGACGGGTACCTCCTGCAGCACTTCGTCGCCAAGGGGATCCCGGTGCTGGGGATCGAGCCCGCGGCCAACGTCGCCGCGGTGGCGGTCGAGAAGGGGATCCCCACGCTCGTGAAGTTCTTCGGCGAGGAGACCGCCACGGCGCTGGCCGCGAAGGGGCGCAAGGCCGACCTCCTCTGCGGCGCCAACGTGCTGGCCCAGGTGCCCAGGCCGAACGACTTCGTGAAGGGGATCGCGATCCTGCTCGCCGCGGACGGCGTCTGCACCTTCGAGTTCCCGCACCTGGTGCGGCTCATGGCGGAGAACCAGTTCGACACCATCTACCACGAGCACTTCTCGTACTTCTCGTTCCTCTCGGCCGAGCGGCTCTTCGCGGCCAACGGGCTGGTGCTCTTCGACGTCGAGGAGCTCCCGACGCACGGGGGCTCCCTTCGCGTCTACGCGCGCCACGCCGCGAGCTCCGCCAGGCCGGTGACGGACCGGGCCAGGGCGCTCCGGCAGCGAGAGGTCGACGCCGGGCTCCTGCGGCTCGAGACCTACGACGGGTTCGGGGAGCAGGTGAGGGAGACCAAGCGCAAGCTGCTCGAGTTCCTGATCGGCGCGAAGCGGGCGGGGAAGAAGATCGTGGGCTACGGCGCCCCCGGCAAGGGGAACACCCTCCTCAACTACTGCGGGATCCGCGCCGACTTCATCGACTTCACCGTGGACAGGAACACCTACAAGCAGGGGAAGTTCCTGCCGGGCACGCACCTCCCCATCCTCGCGCCCGAGGCGATCCGCGAGGCCAGGCCGGACTACGTCCTCATCCTCCCGTGGAACTTCCGGGACGAGATCGTGAAGCAGCTGGCCCACGTGCGGGAGTGGGGCGGCAAGCTGGTCGTCCCCATCCCCGAGGTGAGGGTGCTCGAGTGACGGGCGCTCCGCCGCGCGGTCCCGGGACCGTGGGAGGCGCCGCCGCGCTCCGGCGCGTGGTGGAGGGGCTCGACATGGGCGTGCTCGGAGCGGAGCTGCACGCGCTGGTGCGCGAGCTCTACCCCATCGGCCGCAGCATCACCGGGGAAGGGCTCCGGCGCTCCCTGCGCCTCCTCGGGAAGCTGGCCCCCGTCCGGCTCGACGAGGTCCCCACCGGCACGCCGATCCTCGACTGGGAGGTCCCGCGGGAGTGGGCCGTGCGCGAGGCGCGGCTCACCGCCCCCGACGGCGAGGTGATCGCCGACTACGGCCGGCTCAACTTGCACCTCGTCGCCTACAGCGTCCCGTTCCGCGGCCGGGTCTCGCTCGAGGCGCTCCAGCCGCACCTCCACTCGCTCCCCGACCGGCCGGCCCTGGTGCCGTACCGGACGTCGTACTACCGGGAGGACTGGGGCTTCTGCCTGGCGCACCAGCGGCGCGAGCGGCTCCGGCCCGGCGCCTACGACGTCGTCGTGGACACGACCCTCGAGCCGGGCGCCCTCACCCTCGGCGAGATCGTGCTGCCCGGCGAGACGCCGGACGAGGTGCTCGTGTCGGCCCACACGTGCCACCCGTCGCTCGCCAACGACAACCTCTCGGGGATGGTCGTCGCCGCGGCCCTGGCCCGGGCCCTGGCGGGCGTGCCCCGCCGGTACACCTACCGGTTCGTCCTCGTCCCCACCACCATCGGGGCGATCGCCTGGCTGGCGCGGAACGAGGCGGCGGTGGCGCGTGTCCGGCACGGCCTGGTCCTGGCCGGCGTCGGCGATCGGGAGGCGTTCCACTACAAGCGGAGCCGCCGCGGGGACGCCGACGTCGACCGGGCGGTCGCGCTCGTCCTCTCGAGCTCGGGGGAGCCGCACCGGCTCCTCCCCTTCTCGCCGATCGGCTACGACGAGCGCCAGTACGGCTCCCCCGGGTTCGACCTCCCGGTCGGCTCCCTCTCGCGCGGCCGCAGCGGGGCGTACCCGGAGTACCACACCTCCGGGGACACCCCCGACTTCGTCGGGCCGGACCGGCTCGCCTCCACGGTGCGGCGGTGCCTCGAGGTCTTCGAGGTCCTGGAGGGGAACGCCACCTACCAGAACCTCTCGCCCCGGGGCGAGCCGATGCTCGGACGCCGGGGCGTCTTCGCCTCGAAGGCCTGGCCGTCCCACGCCGACGCGGCCCTGCAGGCGGCCTTCTGGACGCTCAACCTCTCCGACGGGCGCCACGCCCTCCTCGACGTGGCGGAGCGCTCCGGGCTGCCGTTCCCGGTCGTGCGGGGCGCGGCGGAGGCGCTGGCGGACGCCGGGCTGCTCCGCCAGGTGGACGGCGAGCCGGTGACGCCCGGCGGGAACGGAGGAGCGCGATGAAGGTGGTCCTGTTCTGCGGCGGGCTCGGCATGCGGCTGCGCGAGTACTCGGAGTCGATCCCCAAGCCGATGGTCCCCGTCGGCTCACGGCCCATCCTCTGGCACCTGATGCGCTACTACGCCCACCACGGCCACAAGGACTTCATCCTGTGCCTCGGCTACCGCGCCGACGTCATCAAGCGGTACTTCCTCGAGTACGACGAGACGGTCTCGAACGACTTCGTGCTCACCGACGGCGGGAGGAAGGTGGACCTCCTGGGGAGCGACATCCAGGACTGGAAGATCACCTTCGTGGACACCGGCCTCACCTCGAACGTGGGGATGCGCCTCAAGGCGGTGCAGCCGCTGGTGGAGAACGAGGAGATGTTCCTCGCCAACTACTCCGACGGGGTGACCGACCTGCCGCTGCCGGCGATGATCGACTACTTCCGCCAGCGCGACGCGGCCGCCTGCTTCGCGGCGGTCGCCCCGAGCCAGACCTTCCACCTCGTGCGCCTCGAGGAGGGCGGCCGGGTCAAGAGCATCCAGCACGTCCGGGACATCGGGATGCGCGTCAACGGCGGCTTCTTCGTCTTCCGTCCGGAGCTGTTCCGGCACATGCGGCCGGGGGAGGAGCTCGTGGAGGAGCCGTTCCAGCGACTCGCCGCCGCGGGGAAGCTCGTCGCCTACCCCCACGACGGCTTCTGGGGCTGCATGGACACCTTCAAGGACAAGCAGCTGCTCGAGGACATGTACGCCCAGGGCCATGTTCCCTGGGAGGTCTGGAAGAGCGAGCTGCCCCCGCGCTGAGCGGGGAGAGGAACGACGGCATGCGAAGTCTCTCCATCCTCGAAGGCGGCGGCCCGCTGCGGGTGCTCGCCCTCGGCGCGCACGCCGACGACATCGAGATCGGCTGCGGCGGGACGATCCTGCGGCTGGCGGCCCAGGGGCGCCCGCTCGACGTCGTCTGGGTGGTGTTCGCCGCGACCCTGGAGCGCGCGGCCGAGGCGCGGGCTTCGGCGGCGGCCTTCCTCGATGGGGCCACCTCCACGCGCGTGGTGGTCGGCGAGCACCGCGACGCCTACCTGCCGTACGCGGGTGCGGCCCTGAAGGACGAGTTCGAGGCGCTCAAGCGCGAGGTGAGCCCCGACGTCGTCTTCACGCACTTCCGGGAGGACCGGCACCAGGATCACCGCCTCGTCTCCGAGCTCACCTGGAACACCTGGCGGGACCACCTGATCCTCGAGTACGAGATCCCCAAGTACGACGGCGACTTCGGGTCGCCGAACGCCTTCTCCCCGCTGCCGGCCGCCACGGTCGATCGCAAGGTCGCGCTCGTCCTCCAGAACTACCGGTCCCAGGCGGGCAGGGGCTGGTTCACCGCGGACCTCTTCAAGGCGGTCACGCGGATCCGTGGGATGGAGTGCGCGGCGGAGAGCGGCTTCGCGGAGGGGTTCTACTGCCGCAAGGCGGTCTTCTAAACGACCGTGCACGAATGGCGGTCAGTCCGGTCGCCCCGAGCCCTTCGACTCCGCCCAGCTCGCGCTGGGCTACGCTCAGGACAGGCTGCGGCGAGCGCCAGCGAGCCGGAGTCGAGGGGCGCCCCGGGGGGAGGCGTCAGGACGCCCCGGGCCCGCGCCGCGCCCGATCCGCGCTGGGCGCCGACGGGGCCTTCCCCACGCCGACCACCACCAGCGCGGGCCGGCCCGCCGGCAGCCACTCGGCGTCCAGGTCGGTCCAGCTTCGAACGCGCCAGCCGCTCGCCGGATCCAGGGTGACGAACCGGTCGGCGGCCGGGTGCACCGCCACCATCACCTCGTAGTGGCTCAGCGCTCGCCGGATGCCGGCCTGGATGTGGAGCCCGACGATGACCGGACGGCCGGCGCGGAGCTCGTGGACCAGCGTGTCGCGGTCACCCGCGATCGCGAAGGCCTGCAGGCCGTGCAGGCGCGCCGCATCGCGGAGGTCGCCGAGCCGGGCGCCCTTCGGCGCCGGCGCGGGCAACGCCGCGGCGGCCCCCTCGAGGGAGAGGTTCACCCCCCACCGGCCCGCCACCATCGCGAGCGCGGCGGCCCCGCAGTCGACGGTGCCCGCCTGGCGCACCACCGGCGTCGGCGCCGCGACGATCCAGCCCGGCTCCTCGGCGAGCCGGGCGGTCTCGAACGTTCGCGAACGGCCGCCGAGCGAGACGCAGCCCGTCACGCCGACGAGCGTGAGCGCCGCGACGGCGGCCCGCCCCGTCACAGCAGGATGACCAGGATGACGACGAGCAGGATGACGGCGGCGGTGCTGCCGAGGATCACCACCGAGTCGCCACCCTTGAACTCCGCGGCGGACTGGTCCCCGGCTTCACGCGCGGCGTACTTGTCCGCATCGGGCGCCGGCGTGGCTGGGGGAGCGGGCGTGGGCGTCGCCTCGGTGGCGGTCGTGGTCGTCGGCGCGGCGGCGGACTCCGCAGACGCGGTCAGCGGTGCTGCGAACGTGAGGGCGGCGGCGATGGAGAGGGCGGAGAGGCTTCGCACGGTGTGCATGGCTGGTACCTTTCGGGGGCTGGCTGAACCTGGTTTCCGGCGTCCAGGCCGAACTCATACGCATCGCTCGGGCCAACCCGGCGCCGGCCGCGGCCACCATCGCCGCGGGACGGCTCCGCTCCTCGGGGCGCTGGCGAACGGGCCGCTCACGGTCGCCCGGCTCGCGGGCGCCTCGCGCCACCCACATCGTCCCCTTGCTCCCTTCACCGCCGCCGGTCCAAGCTCGGCGGATGGCGGTGCGCAAGGTCGGGACGAGTCGGGTGATCCGCGAGATCGGCCGCGGCGGGATGAGCGTGGTCTACGAGGCCTACCAGGAGGCGCTCGACCGGAAGGTGGCGGTGAAGGCCCTGGACGCGCCCTCGGCCCGCTCCGAGGAGCTGGCGGAGCGGTTCCGGCGGGAGGGGCGCGCCTACGCCCAGATCCACCACGCCGGCATCATCGCCATCCACGACTTCGTGGAGAAGGACGAGGCGTTCTACCTGATCACCGAGTTCGTGGACGGGGCGGACCTGGACCGGCTGGTCGCCGGTGGTCCGCTCCCGCCCGACTGCGTCGCCACCGTGGGAGCGGCGGTGGCGGACGCGCTGGAGTGCATCCACGCCCACTCGCTGCTCCACCGGGATCTGAAGCCGGGCAACGTGATGGTCTCGCGCCAGGGCGCGGTCAAGGTGATGGACTTCGGCATCGTCAAGGACTCCATGGCCGCCGACCTGACCCGCACCGGCACGGTGGTCGGCACGCCCTACTACCTGGCCCCCGAGGTGCTCGGCGGCGACGGCGAGGACGAGCGCAGCGACCTCTGGTCGCTCGGGATCACGCTCTACGAGCTGGCCACCGGCCAGCGCCCCTTCAGCGGCGCCGACTACCAGGAGCTCTTCGCCGCCATCCGCAAGGGGCGGCTCCGCCCCATCCGCGACGTCAACCCGGGGGTGCCGCGGCGGCTGGCGCGGGCCATCGAGCGCTGCCTCGAGCAGCGGCCGGACCGCCGCTGGGAGACCGCGGCCATGCTGGCCGAGGAGCTCACCGCCATCGCCGGCCGCCTCCGTGGCGAGGTCCGCCCGGAGAAGCGGCTGGCCACCCTGCTGGCGGAGCGCGAGCTGGCGGCGGCCTCCCCGCGGGGCACCGTGCAGCTCGGCACCGGCGATCTCCTGCCGCTCACCGGCGACCTCTCGGCGCTCACCGGCGACGAGGCGGCGGCGGTCCGGAGCCCCTGGCGCGGCCTGCTCTTCTGGATGGCCCTGGCGCTGGCGGCCGGCGCGTGGCTCTGGGTGGCGCGGCCCTGGTGAGGGACGGGGAGCGCCACCCTCGCCTCGCTACAGCCGCGCCAGCCGCTCACAGGCCCTGGCCAGCGTCTCGTCCCCCTTGGCGAAGCAGAAGCGCAGCACCCGGTCCTGCCGCGGCCGCTCGTAGAACACCGACACCGGGATGGCCGCCACGCCGAGCTCGCGGGTGAGCCGCTCGGCCAGCGCCACGTCCGGCTCGTCGCTCACCGCCGCGTAGGAGACCAGCTGGAAGTAGGTGCCGGCGCACGGCAGCGGCTCGAGCCGGGTGGCCCGCAGCCCCTCCCGGAAGCGGTCGCGCTTCCGCTGGTAGAAGGCGGAGAGCTCGCGCCAGCCGCGCGGATCGGCGAGGTGCTCCGCGATGGCCAGCTGCACCGGCGTGTTGACGGCGAAGGTGACGAACTGGTGGACCTTGCGCAGCTCGGCGGTGAGCTCACGCGGCGCCAGCACGTAGCCCACCTTCCAGCCGGTGACGTGGAAGGTCTTGCCGAAGGAGCCCACCACGAAGCTGCGCGCGGCGAGCTCGGGCGAGCCGGCGCAGCCGAGGTGGCGGGCGCCGTCGAAGACCATGTGCTCGTAGACCTCGTCGGAGAGGACCAGCACGTCGGTGCCGCGCACCAGCGCCTCGAGCTGGCGCAGGTCGTCCGCCGAGAAGACCGCGCCGGTGGGGTTGTGGGGCGTGTTGACCACGATGAGCCGGGTGCGCGCCGAGAGGAGCGCGCGCACCTGGACCCAGTCCGGCCGGTAGCCCGGGAAGGTGAGCTGCGAGCGGACCGCCGTGCCGCCGGCCAGCTCGACCGCCGGGGCGTAGGAGTCGTAGGCCGGCTCGAGCAGGATCACCTCGTCGCCCGGGCGGACCGCGCAGGTGATGGCGCAGAAGATGGCCTCGGTGCCGCCGGCGGTCACGGTGATCTCGTGCTCCGGGTCGTAGCGGGCGCCCTGGCTCGCCTCGACGAGCGCCGCGATGGCCTCGCGGAGCGGCGCGGTCCCGGCCATGGGGGCGTACTGGTTCGAGCCGGCCCGCATGTGCTTCGCCACCAGGTCGACGAGCGGCGCCGGCGCGGCGAAGTCGGGGAACCCCTGGGAGAGGTTGATGGCGCCGCACTCGGCGGCCAGCCGCGACATCACCGTGAAGATGGTGGTCCCGACCTGGGGCAGCTTGGATGGGAGCCGGCCGTCGAAGCGGGGCATGGCCCAGAGTCTCCGCCGGCCTCGGGAGGGGGCGCAAGCGGCGCGGGTGGCGCTTGGCCGCCGCCCGGTTAGATCCGGCGCATGACGCCCGCCACCACCCGCTCCGCCCACGGCCCTCGCGCCGGCGCCCTCGCCCTGCTGGCCGGCGCCGCCGCCTTCTTCGGCTTCCCGGCCAGCGCCGGGGACCCGCCCGCCGCTTCGCCGGCCGCCCCGTCCGGCGCGCCCGCCTCCGTGTCACCCAAGGTGAAGGAGCGCGAGGTGGCGCTGCTGGCCGGCGGCTGCTTCTGGGGGATGCAGGACCTGCTGCGCAAGATCCCGGGCGTGCTCGAGACCGAGGCGGGCTACACCGGCGGCTGGCTGGTGAACCCGCGCTACGACGACACCCATGACTCCAGGTCGGGCCACGCCGAGTCGGTGCGGGTGGTCTTCGATCCCACGGTGCTCGCTTACGCGGACCTGCTGGAGAAGTGGTTCTTCCGCATGCACGACCCGACCACGCCCAACCGCCAGGGCAACGACACGGGCACGCAGTACCGCAGCGCCATCTTCTACGGCAGCGAGGCGCAGCGCCACACGGCCGAGGCGGTGAAGGCGCGGGTCCAGGCCTCCGGGAAGTGGAAGGGCGCCATCGTCACCGAGATCGCCAAGGCCGGCCCGTGGTACCGCGCCGAGGAGCACCACCAGGACTACCTGGAGCGCCACCCGGGCGGCTACACCTGCCACTGGCTCAGGGCGTGGTGAGCGGTCCTGGTCGAGGGCCGCCCACCCGCGCGGCCGCCGCTCAGGCGGTGGCCTGGCGCCGTTCCTTCTCGGCCTGCCTGCTGGCCGCGACGAGCACGTAGACGAGGATGAGCGGGCTGAACACGATGGCCGCGAGGAGCGCCCAGCCGACGAGCGGGGTGGCCACCACGACCAGGAACGGCACGGCCACGGCCATCCCGATCACCGACAGGTAGCGGATGACGCGGATGGCGGACCGGGCGGTGTTGAGCTCCTCGAGGCTGAGCGCCGAGTAGTTGCCTTCCATAGTGCTCCCTCACACATGCCGCGCGGCAGGCGCGGGCTTCAGGGAGCAATCTACGCGCGCCAGCGAGCTCGAGCACTCCCGAGCCATGCTGAAATATTCAATGAAATTAGTGGGTTAAATGGCAGGACCTTGACGATTGTCAACTGGCGCCAGAATCCGGAAAGGCCAATTCATCCGCAATTGAAGCTTCGTGGACTCCCGGAGTCAACCATGACCGGTTCACTCCACGTCAACCTATCGGGGGATTACAACTCGTCTTTCGCGCCCCGTCAGGACCGCCAGGCGCACCCACGCCATTGGCGGAGGGGCGGGCTTCGCCGCCCCGCGAGCCTCAGCCCCGCGCGGGTGCGAGCGCTCGCGCGGCCCGCACCACGGCCGCGGCCCGCGCGCGCAGCTCGGCCGGATCGACGGGCTTCTCGAGGCAGGGGTGCCCGGAGGCGAGGAAGTCCTGGGCCTCGACGGTGTAGGCGCCGGCGGTCAGGAAGACCAGGCGCGGCCCGAGCTCCGGCGCCACCGCCACGAGCCGGCGCGAGAGCTCCATGCCGCTCAGCTCCGGCATCATGAGGTCACAGATCACGAGGTCCCAGCGCTCCCCCGCCTCGGCCCGCCGCAGCGCCTCGCGCGACGACGTGACCACCACCACGTCGTGCTCGCCGGAGAGGACCCGGGCCACGCTGCGGGCCACCACGGGGTCGTCGTCCACCACCAGCACCCGGCCCCGCGGGCTGGCCGGCGCCGGCGCCGCGGTCGCGGGCGCCGCCGCGGGCGAGGCCTCGCGTCGTGCGGCCAGCCCGGCCGCCCCGGCGCCCACCGCAGCCCGCAGCGCCGGGATCGCGCCCTCCGGCCGCCGCTCGGCCCCGCCGGCCGTCCCGGCCAGCTGCTCCAGGCCGCCCATGATGGCGCGCACGCGGGCCACGCCGTCCACCACGTCGGCCAGCGCTTGCTGCAGCTCGCCCAGCCCGTGGGCGGACCCCTTGGCCTCCATCTTCGCCAGCGCCTCTTGCACGAAGTGGACGTTGGAGCCCATCCAGGCGAGCGGGTTGTTGATCTCGTGGGCCACGCCGGCGGCGAGCCGTCCCAGGCCGGCCAACCGCTGCGCCTCCTGCAGCGCCTGCTCGGCGACCATTCGCTCGGTGACGTCGCGGGCGATCCCCTGGATGGCCACCGGCTGCCCGGCGTCGTCGCGCACCAGGGTATTCTGCTGCTCGGCCCAGAGGACCGTCCCGTTCTTGCGGATCCAGCGGACCAGCAGAGGCTCGGGGCCGGGGTCCAGGACGGCGGCCTGAAGGCGACCCAGGTCGTCCGGGTGGACCAGCTTCATGCAGAGCTGCGGATCGGCGTAGTGCTCCTCCGGCGTGTAGCCGGTCATGGCGGTGGCCGCCGGGCTCACGTACTCGAGCCCCGGCTCCGGCGCGAGCCGGTACCGGTAGACGAGGTCGCGGGCGCTCTCCGCCAGCAGGCGGAAGTGCGCCTCGCTCCGGCGCAGCGCCTCGTCGGCCTCGCCCCTGGCGTGGAGCGCCGCCAGCAGGCGGGTCACCTCGTGCTTGGCGGCCTCCGGCGCGACCGCCGCCTCGGGCGGCACGGCGCCAGGGTTGAGCAGGATGCGGCCGCCGTGGAGCACCAGCGCGTGGCTGCGCAGGACGCCGCGCAGCACCACGGCCGTGGAGCGGCCCGCGTCGTACTGGCAGAGGACGGCGAGGTGCGGGCCGAGGAACGGGCCCATCGAGGCCTCGAACTCCACCAGCCGCTCCACCCCGGGCGCGTCGGAGAGGGACCAGTCCATGTCGGCGGCCATGGTGAGGCCGGTGAAGCCGGCCGAGAGGGCCGCCTCGGTGCGCACGGCGCAGGCTCGGCGCACCTGCGCCGGGTCGAAGACGCCGCCCGCCAGGTAGTGCTCGCGGTGGGCCACGAGCTGCAGCGCCCCGCGGGCCACCGCCGTGGCCACGTCCACGCCGCGCGCGGCGAGCGCCTGGGCCAGGGCCGCCAGCGACGCCTCGCTCCCGAGCCCCAGCGCCCGCTCCCCGCGGGCCATGGCGGCGGCGAGCAGCTCGGCGGCCGCGGCGGAGCGCTCCTGGGTCGTGTCGAAGAGGTGCGCGAGGTGGTCCCCGAGCCGGGCCGAGCCCAGGTTCAGTGTCCGCTCATGTCTCGCTGGCTCCACGCGGTCCGGCACCGGGCCCCCTGGCACGGGATGGCGGCCGCCGTGCGCCGGCAGCCCCAGTCCACCAGGAGACCTAAGGCCTCGCCGACGCCGGGACCTTGATCCCGGTCAAGTGTCAGGGCGCATGGTACAGGTGCCGCCGCCCGTCAGCCCCCGGCACTACGCTCGGCCCTCCATGACCGACCTCGTCGTCCTCGCCGGCCTCGCCGCCGTGCTGCTGGCGGTCCTCGTCACCGCGTTCACGCTGCCGGCCCGCGTGGCGGCCGCGGCCCGCGCCGCCCAGGCAGAGCGGCTCGATGGCCTGGAGCGCGGGCTGGAGCGGGTGGAGCGCTCGCTGCGCGGGGAGCTGGGCGCCGGCCGCGACGAGGCGGGGCGGGCCGCCGGGGCGCTCCGCCAGGAGCTGGCCGCGCGGCTCGCCGAGATCCGCCACACGGTGGACGAGAAGCTCCAGGGGACGCTGGAACGGCGGCTCGGCGAGTCCTTCAAGCAGGTCTCGGAGCGGCTCGAGGCGGTGCAGCGCGGCCTCGGCGAGATGCAGACGCTGGCCGCCGGCGTGGGCGACCTGAAGAAGATCCTGGCCAACGTGAAGGTGCGCGGCACCTGGGGCGAGGTGCAGCTCGGCGCGCTCCTCTCGCAGGTGCTGGCGCCGGAGCAGTTCGCCGTGAACGTGGCCACCCGCCCCGGCAGCGCCGAGCGGGTCGAGTTCTGCGTGCGGCTGCCCGGTCGCGACGACGGCGACCAGCAGGTGCTCCTCCCCATCGACGCCAAGTTCCCGCTGGAGGACTGGCTGCGCCTGGTGGAGGCCTCGGAGCGGGCCGACGCGGCCGGCGTGGAGGCGGCCGGCAAGGCGCTGGAGCAGCGGCTGACGGGCTGCGCCCGCGACATCCACGACAAGTACGTCTGCCCGCCCCACACCACCGACTTCGGCCTGCTCTACCTGCCCACCGAGGGGCTCTACGCCGAGGCGGTGCGGCGCCCCGGGCTGCTCGAGGCGCTGCAGCGCGACTGGAGGGTCTCGGTGGCCGGCCCCACCACGCTGCTCGCCCTGCTCAACAGCCTGCAGATGGGCTTCCGCACGCTGGCCATCCAGCGCCGCTCCGCCGAGGTCTGGCAGGTCCTGGGCGCCGTGAAGGGAGAGTTCGCCGCCTTCGGCGCGGTGCTGGAGAAGGTGGAGAAGAAGCTGCAGGAGGCGCAGAACTCGATCCACCAGGTGGGCGTGCGGCGGCGGGCCCTGGAGCGGACGCTGCGCGGGGTGGAGTCGGGGCCGGGCGCGGCGGCGGGGGACCCGGCGCTGGCGGGCGGTGAGCCGGACGAGGGCGGCGCCCCGGCCAGCTGAGCGCGCGGATGGCGCTGGCGCCAGCCCCCGGTCGTGGCGGCGGCGCTCCCGGCCGGCGATTAGAAGGTGCGGATGGCCCTCGTCGATCTCGAGTCCATCCCGCAGGTCCCGCTCGACTTCATCAACCAGGATCACCGGGAGGAGGGGCGCCTCCTCAACGAGCTCGCCCTTGCGCTGCAGGCCCACCGGGAGGGCCGGACCGGGCCGGAGCCGGTGCTGGCCTGCTTCGAGGTGCTCTACCGCCACACCGAGGCGCACTTCGGCCGCGAGGACGACGCCATGCAGGAGAGCGGCTTCCCGCCCTATCAGGTGCACCACGGCGAGCACGTGCGGGTGCTGCAGGAGCTGGCCGAGGAGGGGCGCGCCTTCGGTGAGGGCGGCGACGCGGCGCGGCTCCACGCCTACGTGACGCAGGCGGTGCCGGCCTGGTTCGTGAACCACATCCTCACCATGGACATGATGACGGCCCGCTTCGTGGCCTCGCGAGGCTGAGCGCGGGGAGCCCGGGTCCCAGGACCGGTCGAGGTCCGGCCGACGGAAGGGAGGCGCGGCCCGCCCCTGCCCCCGCGCCCTTCACCCGGCCGGGTAGACCGTGGCGACGGCACCTCGCTCGGTGGGGAGCACCTCGATGCGGGCCGGGATGCGGCGCCTGAGCTCGGCCACGTGCGAGATGACGCCCACCAGCCGGCCCGATCGCTGCAGCGCCTCGAGCGCCCGGATGGCCACGTCGAGCGTCGCCTCGTCGAGCGTGCCGAACCCCTCGTCGACGAAGAGGGCGTCGAGCCGCCGGCCGCCGGAGCGGCGCAGCACCACGTCGGAGAGGCCGAGCGCCAGCGCCAGGCTGGCCAGGAAGCTCTCGCCGCCCGAGAGGGCGCCCACCGGCCGGTCCTCGACGCCGGTGTGGGCGTCCGCCACCACCAGCGACAGGCCGGCGGCCGAGTTCTTGCGGGCCACCGCCGTGTCGTGGAGCAGCCGGAAGCGGCCGCCCGACATGAGGAGCAGCCGGGCGCTGGCCGCCTCGGCCACCTCCTCCAGGCGCGCCGCCAGGACGAAGCGCTGCAGGCTCATGCTCCTGGCGTTCTTCCCGCGCACCACCTCGGCCACGTGGCCGGCCACGGCGAGCTCGGCGGCCACCTCGGCGCCCTCGGCCAGGAGCTGCCCGAGCCGGTCCAGCTGGGCGCCCAGCCGCGACGCCTCCCCCTCGAGCCGAACCTGCTCGTCGCCCGCGTGCCGGGCCGACGCGGCCGACGCGTCGCGCGCCGCCCGGGCCCCGGCCACGTCGGGCGGGGCGCGCCCGAAGAGCTCGGCGTCGAGCTCCCCGAGCGCCTTCCGAGCCGCGAAGGCCGCGCTGGCCCGCGACTCGATGGCACCGGCGAGCGCCCGCCGCTCGGGCGCGCCGAGGAGCGCCCCCTCGCACCCGGCGAGGCCGTCGAACCCCGCGGCCGCGCAGGGTGGCGCCAACGCCGAGTTCCAATACCGCTCGTCGGGTGAGTTCGATGCGCCTACGTTCGGAATTTTCGGCCGCGTCTCTTTCGACGATTACAATTCCACAATTCGCTCCGGTTACCGGCATTCATTCGGGGTCAATGCCCG
>JANNKC010000055.1:0-5841 GCA_031396105.1 Anaeromyxobacter sp. | reverse complement strand
TCCGCTGTGCGTGCGGCCCGACCGCCAGCTCGGTGGACTCGGCAAGGAGATCGTCCTGGCCGCGTGCGAGTGGCTCAAGTCGCAGGGCGCGCACACCGTGGGCCTCGAGACCATGCCCCGTACGGTGGACAACATCGGCTTCTACAGCCGGCTGGGCTTCGTGCCGGGACACCTGACGCTGACGATGACCGCGGAATCGGTGCGGGCCCGCTCGGGTGTCGAGCTGGCGATGCTCGGCTCGCTCGGCGCGGCCGCCCGGGCGGCTCGGACCGCCGAGATCGGTCGTTTCGTCGAACGGCTGGCGCCCGGCTACGACTTCACCCGCGAGTTCGAGCTCATGCGCGGCGAACGGCGTCGACTTGCGCGAGCCCTTGAAGCCACGGGCGCCGGCGCTCGACCAGGAGATGACGTTCCCGGTCGTGTCGGTGATGGTGATCATGGTGTTGTTGAACGTCGCGGCGATGTGCACGATGCCGCTGGCGATGTTCTTCTTGACCCGCTTCTTCCCCTTCTTCGGGGTGACGGGCGAGGCGGTGATGGGCTCCATGCCGCCCAGGTTCGGCACGGAAGGAGCGCTCGTCTCCTCCGCCTTGGGCGCCGCCTCGACCTTCTTGGCGGGCTTCTCCGTCGTCTGCTTCTCGTCGGCCACTCGTCTCTCTCCGGTGGATGAGCTGCTTGGTTACTTCGGCGCAGGCGCCGAGGTCGGCGCCTTGCGGACGAGCCCCTTCTTCGGGCCCTTGCGCGTGCGCGCATTGGTGTGAGTGCGCTGGCCGCGGACCGGAAGGCCCTTGCGGTGGCGTAGGCCGCGGTAGCAGCCCAGGTCCATCAGCCGCTTGATGTTCATCGAGATCTCGCGGCGGAGGTCACCCTCCACCTTGAGCTGGGTCTCGATGGTCTCGCGGATGCGGCGGACCTCGTCATCGGTGAGATCCTTGGTGCGGGTGGCCACCTCGACCTTGGCCGCCTCGCAGATGCGCTGCGCGGTGGTGTGGCCGATCCCGTAGATGTACTGCAGGCTGACCTCGATCCGCTTCTCGCGGGGAAGGTCGACGCCGGCGATGCGAGCCATTCGTCTTCTCTCCAGTCTCGCGCCGGGCTAGCCCTGGCGCTGCTTGTGACGGGGGTTGGCCGGGCAGATGATCCGCACGGTGCCCTTGCGCTTGATGACCTTGCACTTGTCGCAAATCTTCTTGACTGACGCGCGGACCTTCATGACCGACGCCTCCCTGAACAGACGCATCAATGACGAAAAGCCCCGCCGAGCCTTCCGGCGGGACCGGCGGTGGGAGCCGACGGCGCTCCCTGAAACGGCGAACCGCCCGAAATTTTCCGGGGCTTCCCGGATCAGCCGCCCTCTACAAGCGGCTTCGCGGAGGGGGCCCTATAACACAGGCTTTTTTCCGGTGCAAGCGCTGCCCTGCACCCAGCCGCTGCGCCTTCATTCAACTGCCCCTTGCGGGTGGCCCCGGTGATGGCAAGGACAGGATCTCCGGGCCGTCCTCCGTCACGACCACCGTGTGCTCGAAGTGGGCCGAGAGGCTGCCGTCCTGCGTCACGGCGGTCCAGCCGTCGTCGAGGGTCTCCACCTCGAAGCGGCCGGCGTTGACCATGGGCTCGAGCGCCAGCACCATGCCGGGCCGGAGGCGGGGGCCAGTGCCGGGGACGCCGAAGTTCGGGATCTGGGGCGGTTCGTGGAGGCGGCGCCCGATGCCGTGCCCGACGAAGTCGCGCACCACCGAGAACCCGAGGGGCTCCACGTACGCCTGCACGGCCGCGCCGATGTCCCCCACCCGCCGGTCGGGCCGGGCCATGGCCACCGCCGCCGCCAGGGCGCCCTCGGTCACCTCCAGGAGGCGGCGCGCCGCGTCGGCGACCTTCCCCACCGGAACGGTGACGGCCGAGTCGCCGTAGAACCCGTCCAGCACGACGCCGAAGTCCAGCCCGACCAGGTCGCCCTCGCGGAGCACGCGGCGCGACGACGGGATCCCGTGGACCACCTCGTGGTTGACCGAGACGCAGACCGAGGCCGGGTAGCCGTGGTAGCCGAGGAAGGCCGGCTCGGCGCCGCGGGCGCGGGTGCCTGCCTCGGCGAGCCGGTCCAGCTCGGCCGTGGTGGTCCCGGGGACGGCGGCCGCCGCCAGCTCACGCAGGATGTCGTGGACCACCAGGCACGCCGCCCGGATGCGGGCGATCTCGTCGCGAGACCTGATGGCGATGCGCTCGCGAGCGTGGGCGTCCATGGCGGCGTCGGACCGGGCCTAGCGGCCCAGCTGCTTCAGGGTGGCGGCCAGGATGGCGGCCGGCTCGCCCAGCCCGTCGATCTCCACCACCTGCCCGCGGGCCTGGTAGTGGGCCTTGAGCGGCGCCGTCTTGGCGGCGTACTCCCGCATGCGCTGACGCACGTTCTCCGGCTTGTCGTCCTCCCGGAGCACCAGGGCCGCGCCGTCCTTGTCGCAGGTGCCCGCCGTCCTGGGCGGCTGCTGCGTCACGTGGTAGACGGCGCCGCAGGTGGCACAGCTGCGACGCCCGCCGATGCGCTCGACGAGCGCGGCCTCGGAGACCTCGTAGGAGACCACCTTGCCGATGCCACGCCCCAGGCGCTCCAGCAGCCCGTCGAGGAAGCCGGCCTGGCCCACGGTGCGCGGGTAGCCGTCGAGGATGCAGCCCTGGGCCACGTCGGGGCGGGCCAGCCGCTCCTCCACCATGGCGTTGGTGATGTCGTCGGTGACCAGGCCGCCGGCGTCCATGATGGCCTGGACCCGCCTGCCGATGGCGCTGCCGCGCGCCTTGTGGTCGCGGAACATGTCGCCCGTGGAGATGTGCGGGACGGCGAGCGCCGAGGCCAGCAGCTTGGCCTGCGTCCCCTTCCCCGCGCCGGGCGGGCCGAGCAGGATCAGGATCATGGGTTCACCGCGAGCGAGCGCGGCGCCCAGGGCCGGGCGCCGCCGCCATCATGCCCCGACCGGCTGGCCGGAGGCCACCTGGCGCCCGCGGATGCGAGGCCCGCGAGGGCCGGTGAAGCCCTCGTAGTGGCGAGTGATGAGGTACCCCTCGATCTGCTGCACCGTGTCGAGGGCCACGCCCACCACGATGAGCAGCGAGGTGCCGCCGAAGTAGAAGTTGACGCCGAACTTGTCGGTGATGATGGTCGGCAGCACGCAGATGGCCGCCAGGTACATGGCCCCGCCGAAGGTGATGCGGGAGAGCACGTGATCGATGTAGTCCGCGGTCTTCTTGCCCGGCCGGATGCCCGGGATGTACCCGCCGTGCTTCTTGAGGTTGTCGGCCACGTCCACCGGGTTGAAGGTCACCGCGGTGTAGAAGTAGGCGAAGAAGACGATCAGCAGCACGTACAGGGCGTTGTAGTACATGCTGCCCGGGGCCAGCGCCGTCTCCAGCGCGGCCAGGAACGGGAACCAGCCGGCCAGCGTGGCCGGGAAGAGCAGGAGCGAGCTGGCGAAGATGGGCGGGATGACGCCCGAGGTGTTGACCTTGAGCGGCAGGTGGGTCGACTGCCCGCCGTAGAGCTTCCGGCCCACCACCCGCTTGGCGTACTGGATGGGGATGCGCCGCTGGCCGCGCTCCACGAAGACGATGACGCCGACCACCACCATCATGACCGCGCCCAGGATGAGCAGGCTGAGCTCGGTCATCTGCGAGCCGGGGGCCCGGTAGGACATGAAGGTCTGGTAGCCGGCCGCCGGGACGCGGGCCACGATGCCGGCGAAGATCACCAGCGAGATGCCGTTGCCGACGCCGCGCTCGGTGATCTGCTCGCCCATCCACATGATGAAGGCGGTGCCGGCCGCCAGCGAGATCATGGTGAGGAGGCGGAAGGCCCAGCCCGGCTCGGCCACCACCGACAGCCCCGCGTTGGTGCGCAGGGACTCGAGGTAGCTGGCGATGCCATAGCCCTGGATGGCCGAGAGGACGATGGTGAGGTAGCGGGTGTACTGCGTGATCTTGCGCCGCCCCAGCTCGCCTTCCTTCTGCAGCTTCTCCAGGGCCGGGACCACCACCGTGAGGAGCTGCAGGATGATGGAGGCGGAGACGTACGGCATGATGCCGAGCGCGAAGATGGAGAGCTGCTCCAGGGCGCCGCCGGAGAAGAAGTTGAGGAGACCGAGGAGGTTGCCCTGCCTCACGATCTCGCCCATGGCCTTGCGATCCACGCCGGGCGTGGTGACGAAGATGCCCAGCCGGTAGACGGCGAGCATGCCCAGGGAGAAGAGGAGCCGCTTGCGCAGCTCGGGCACCTTGAAGATGTTGGTGAGACCGCTCGCCATGGACAAGCCCTTCCGGCGCTAGGCCTTGGCCTTGGCGGCCTTCTTGGCGGCCTTGGCCTTCTGGTACATGGTCACCGGCGGCGGGAGGACCTCCACGGTGCCGCCGGCCTTCTCGACGGCCGCGCGCGCCCCGGCGGTGATGCGGTCGACCTTGACCGTCACCGGGTTGGTGAGCTCGCCGCCGGCGAGGAGGACGACGCCGTCGAACTGGCCGCGCACCAGGCCGTTGGCCCGGAGCGCCACCACGTCGACCACGCCCGACAGCCCCTCCAGGGCGCCGACCTTGACCTCCGCGTACTCGCGGCGGTGGATGTTCGTGAAGCCGAACTTCGGGAGGCGGCGCTGGAGCGGCATCTGGCCGCCTTCGAACCCGGCGAAGCGCATGTTGCCGGTGCGGGCCTTCTGGCCCTTGGCGCCGCGGCCGGCCGTCTTGCCCAGGCCGGAGCCCTGACCGCGACCGACGCGCTTGCGCGCCGACTTGGCGCCCTTCGGCACCTTGAGTTGATGGAGCTTCATGGAAGGCTCTCTTTCTAGCACGGGGCCAGCGCCGCTACGAGCGCGCGGCCGCCTTCTTGCGGGCCTTGCGGCCGATGGGGGCCGGAGCGTCGACGCGCTCCCACTCCACGAGGTAGGACACCTTCGAGATCATCCCCATGGTCTGGGGAGTGTCCGGAAGGATCTTCGTCGAGTTGGTCTTCTTCAGGCCCATCCCGACGACCGTGAGGCGGTGGTCCTCGGAGATCCCGGCCAGGCCCTTGACCAGCTTCACCTTGATGGCAGCCATGGATGTCGCTCCTAACCCTGGATCTCTGCGAGCGTCTTGCCGCGCCGCTTGGCGGTGTCTTCCGCGGAGCGGAGCCGCTTCAGGCCGGCGACGGTCGCCTTGATGACGTTGTGCGGGTTGCGGGATCCCTGGCACTTGGTGAGCACGTTGCGGATCCCGGCCGACTCCAGCACCGCCCGGACGGCGCCGCCGGCGATCACGCCGGTGCCCTCCCCGGCGGGCTTGAGCAGCACCCACCCCGAGCCGAAGTGCCCCAGCACCTCGTGGGGGATGGTGGTGCCGGAGAGCGGCACCTTGAAGAGGTGCTTCTTGGCCTGGTCGCCACCCTTGCGGATGGCCTCCGGGACCTCGTTCGCCTTGCCGAGGCCGACGCCCACGTGGCCCATGCCGTCACCCACGACGACCAGCGCCGAGAAGCTGAAGCGCCGGCCGCCCTTGACGACCTTGGCGACGCGGTTGATGTGGACGACGCGGTCGTTGAGCTCGAGCTCGTTCGCGTTGATGGGAGCAGCCATTCGTTCTCGTCCTTGTCTGGCGGGCGCCTAGAACTGGAGCCCGGCCTCGCGCGCAGCGGCAGCCACCGCCTCGACGCGGCCGTGGTAGTCGAAACCGTTTCGATCGAAGACCACCGTGGTGATCCCCTTGGCCTGGGCGGCCTTGGCCAGCGCGGCGCCGACCTTCTTGGCGGCCGCCGTCTTGTCGTCGTCGCCCACCTCGCCCTTGAGGGTCTTCGCGGTGGTGGCGATGCTGACCAGCGTCCTGCCAGCCACG
>JANNKC010000414.1:0-2995 GCA_031396105.1 Anaeromyxobacter sp. | reverse complement strand
CTGGTGAGCTGGGCTGGCAGGCACCTCACCGCTCGACGTCCCCCCGCCACCCCGCCGCCGGACCGCCTGCTCAACCTGGGCTGCGGCGCCAGCCTGTTCGAGGGCTGGGTCAACGCCGACTTCTTCCGCCTGCGCTTCTGGGAAGCGCCGCGGGACCTGTGGATGGTCGACCTCCGGCACCCCCTCCCCTGCGAGTCGAAGCACTGGGACGGCGTGTTTTGCGAGCACGTGCTCGAGCACCTCCACGCCGGCGAGGCCATCGCCCTCCTCCGGGAGGTGCACCGCACGTTGAAGCCCGGCGGAATGCTGCGGGTCAGCGTGCCCGATCTCCAGCGCTACGCCCGTCATTACCTGGGCCAGGGCGGCGACGAGAAGTTCGCGCTCTGGCCCCTGCGCGCGGCGGCAGTCCGCGGCCTGGCTCACGGGTGGGGCCATCGCTCGCTGTGGGACGCGGAGCTCCTGGCCGCGGCGCTCCGGCACGTCGGCTTCGTGGAGGTGGAGGAGCGCGACTTCCAGAGCGGCCCGGACAAGCGGCTCCTGCGCGACTCGCCCGCCCGGCGCTGGGAGTCCATCTACCTCGAGGCCCGGAGGCCTGGATGACCTGGTCCTTGGAGGACAGCGTCACCGCCTACCTGCGCCGCCAGAGCTTCCAGCCGGGAGCCCTCGGCGTCCTGCTCAACCCGTTCTATTTCGTCCGCCGCGGGCTGTTCGACCAGATCCGCGCCTTGGCGCCCGGGCTGCAGGGGCGGCTGCTCGACTTCGGCTGCGGCAGGAAGCCATACCGGGCCTGCTTCACGAACGCGACCGACTACGTCGGCGTCGACCTGGAGCAGAGCGGCCACGACCACGCGAGCTCCCTCGTCGACGTCTTCTACGACGGGAAGACCGTGCCCTTCCCCGACGAGTCGTTCGACGCCGTGTTCTGCGCCGAGGTGCTGGAACACGTCTTCGAGCCGGACTCGATCCTGCCCGAGCTCCACAGGGTCCTGAAGCACGGCGGCGCCATGCTCGTCACCGTCCCGTTCTGCTGGAACGAGCACGAGGTCCCCCACGACTACGGCCGCTACACGTCGTTCGGGATCGCCCACCTCTTCGCCAGGCACGGCTTCGCGGTGATTGAGCAGCGCAAGTGCGGGCACTTCGTGCAGGTGATCTTCCAGCTCGCCGCGCTGTACGTCCACGAGGTGCTCCGGCCCCTGCCCTCCAGGAAGCTGCACTACGTCCTGTCCATGCTCCTCATCGCGCCGATCAACCTGGTCGGCGCGCTGGTGGGCCTGATCCTGCCGAGGGACCAGTCGCTCTACTTCAGCAACGTCCTCGTGCTCCACAGGAAGTAGCCGCTCCGCCCACCGCTGAGCCTCCGTGGCGGGCTGCAAGGCCCCGATCAAGTAACTTTCGATGCCAACTTACCCCCCATTTCGAGTCCCTGAAGCGAGGGACTGGGGAAGCCGGCCCGGCGCACCCCACCTTGGGACCGCACCACCTGTCCTGCCTCAAGGCGCACGGGTGTCAACTCGTGGGAGAGATTCGACACACCGTGCAAAGCGCCGCCGTCACCTTCTTGCTCGCCCTGCTCGCCGCCCTGGCGCTCACCCCGGTCGCCCATCGCCTGGCCCACCGGCTGGGAGCCATCGACCACGCGCTCAGCTCCAGGAAGATCCACGGCCAGCCCATTCCGAGGCTGGGCGGGCTCGCCATCGTCGGCGCGTTCTACCTGGCGCTGGGCGCGCTGGCCCTCATCGACGACGCCGCCCTGGCGCTCTTCCTGGATGAGCCGATACGGGCCCCGGCCCTGCTGCTCGGCGGCCTCGTCATCGCAGGGCTCGGGCTCCATGACGACCTCCACGGCGCCAGCGCCGGCTCGAAGCTCCTGGTGGAGTTCGCCGTGGCCGGGCTGCTCTACGCCGCCGGTTACCGCATCGACGTGGTGGCGCTCCCGTTCCTGGAGCCCATCGCCCTCGGCTGGCTCGGCCTGCCGGTCACGCTGCTCTGGATCGCCGGCGTCATCAACGCCGTCAACCTCATCGACGGGCTCGACGGGCTGGCGGCCGGCGTGGCATTGGTGGCCGCCACCGCCACCGCCCTCCTGGCGGCGGTGGGCGGCAACCCGCTGGTGGTGCTCCTCGCCGCGGCCCTGGCCGGCGCGGCGCTGGGGTTCCTGCGCTACAACTTCAACCCCGCCTCCATCTTCATGGGCGACACGGGCAGCCTGTTCCTCGGCCTGGTGCTGGCCGCCACCTCGCTCCGGACGCAGCACGAGTCCTCCACCGCGGTGGGGCTGCTGGCCTCGGCGCTGGTGCTGGGACTGCCCATCGCCGACACCGCGCTGGCCATCGGCCGCCGGGCGCTGCGCGGCGTCCCGCTCTTCCGGGCCGACCGGGACCACATCCACCACCGGCTCCTCGACTGCGGGCTCGGCCACCGCGCCGCGGTGCTGGTGCTCTACGGCGCGTCGCTCGCGCTGTCCGCGGCGGCGGTGCTCCTGGCCATCGGCGGCGGGGCCATCGACGCGGCGGTCCTGGCCACGCTGGCGGTGGCCTGCCCCGCAGCGCTGTGGCGGCTCGGCGTGCGCGGCACGCGGCCCGCCTCCGTGCTCGTCGAGCGCCGCCGCAACCTGGCGCTGCACGCGGACCTGCGCCGCATCCGGACCCGGCTGCGCCGTGCCGACGACTGGAGCCAGGTCTGGCCGGTGGTGAACCACGCGGCCGACCTGCTCGGCGCGGGCGGCGTGGAGCTGCGCATCGCCACCACGTCGGCTGGCGTGCCCGAGGCCCGCTACGCGGCCGGCGCCACCGGCGAAGGCTTCCTGTGCGCACGCTCGTCCCTGGCCCCTGGCGCACCTGCCGGCAGCCTGGTGCTGCGCTGGAGCGAGCGGACCGCCCTCGACCGCGACACCGAGATCGCGGTCGAGATCTTGTGTGGCGAGGTCGGCAGCGCGATCGGCCGGATCCAGCGCCGGCGCCAACGCGGGAGGCCGGCGGCGTCGTCGCTCGCA
>JANNKC010000401.1:0-8007 GCA_031396105.1 Anaeromyxobacter sp. | reverse complement strand
TCCCTGGTCATGCGCTTCGCCTCGGCCAGGTCGTCGCCCTCGGTGATGCAGCCGGGCAGCTCGGGGACCTCGACGGTGTACCCGCCGACCTCCAGGTCGGGCGTGAACACCGCTCTGTAGGCCCTGCCGCGCACCCGGACGCCGACATACCGGGGCGCGCTGATCCTGGTGACACCTACCTCAAGATGGCGTGCCACGGATGCCACGCTGATGCTCAGGACCACCTGGCCGTTCTCGCTCGCCTCGACCAGCTTGGAGGGGTCGTCGGTCAGGGTGACCCTCTTGCCGTGCCCCACGAGGTTGAGCGTGGAGAGCGGCTGCTCGGCGTGCAGCTTGAGGTAGGCCACCGCCTTGCGGAGGACCTCGTCGCCCTGCGCGTGGTCGGGCAGCTCCGCGAGGCGGGCGTGAGCGTCCAGACCACCTCTTGGCAAGGCTGGCCCCGACCTACCCTCGCCCTGAGTTGTTCCCGTGCTGTGGCAACGGACTACCAGGTATCCCCTGCCACGCGCCACTCACGAGGGGCAGGAGTCCGGAGGATCACATCTCCGAGTGGAGCCGTCGACGCGGGAAGCCCCTGGCGATGGGCACGCCAGTGAGCCCGCGGTGAGGCCCCCGCTCGGGATGCCGAACGAGTTCAACACACTCACGTGCGCTGGATCCTGTTGCGGTCAGAGCCTCGAGTTGACTGCCCCACAGGCGGCCGGTAAGGGAGCGCCATGTCCGATGCGCTCGTCCTCCACGCCACCCGCGACTTCTCCAGTCCCTACGCCTTCTCCGCGTACGTGGCGCTGAAGGAGAAGGGGCTCCCCTTCGAGCTCACCTTCCTCGACCTCGCCGTTGGCGAGCACCGGCGCCCGCCCTACGCCGCCGACTCGATCACCGGGCGCATCCCCTCGCTGCGCCACGGCGACTTCTGGCTGGCCGAGTCGTCCGCCATCGACGAGTACCTCGAGGAGGCCTTCCCGCCGCCACGCTGGCCGCGGCTGTACCCCGCCGACGTCAAGGCGCGAGGGCGCGTCCGCATGGTGCAGGCCTTTCTGCGCAGCGACCTCGGCGCGCTCCGGAGCGAGCGGGGCACCGACACGATCTTCCTCGGCGCGCCGGTGAAGCCCTTCACTCCCGCGGGGCAGGCCGACGCTGAGCGGCTGGTCGCGGTGGCGGAGCGGTTCCTGCCGACCGGCGCCACCTCGGTGGGCCCGGCCGCGCCGGACGGGCCGACCGGCGGGCCGTTCTGCATCGCCGACGCCGACCTCGCCCTCATGCTCCAGCGCCTCGTCGCCAACAGCGACCCCTGCCCGCCCCGCCTGGCCGACTGGGCCCGGGCCGTCTTCCGCCGCCCCTCCATCCGCGAGTGGCTCTCGCACACGCAGTGGCGCAACCATTGAGGTGTGAGCAGGTGCCGGCGCCTCGCCCGCCCAGTCCCCGATCACCTCCATCCAGGGAGGCTCGGCGGCACGGGCGGGCGACCCCAGTCGCGGGTCCTCAGGCAGCGCGCACTGCCTCGCTGAAGATCCGGTCCCGGTGCTCGGGCTGACGCCGACCTCAGGCGCGCCAAGGCGCTGGCTGCATCGCTGGAGTGAACGGAGGAAGCATGAAGAAGCGCATCAAGGTGGCCGACCTGGTGCGCCGCGCTCGGCGTCCGCCTGGTCGTGCAGCCCGTCCACCCCTGAAGTCACCTCGCACCTCGAGGCCGGGTGACCGACATCCACGTGGATCGTCACTCCAAGTTGAGGAGACTCCGCTGGCTTCGGGGCATGGACTCGGCTTACCGCAAGGCGCCCTCGGGGATCCGAATCAGGTTCAACACCCTCACGTGCCCCAGCTCCCCCCGCGCGCAGAGCTTGTAGACCGTCGAGGACGAGCAGAGCATCCAGGCCACGGCCGACGTACTCGGCCACCGCTCGAAGGTCACGACGAAGAAGCTCTACGCAACCTGGGCTGCCCCGAAGTAGATCCCGACGGCCTTCTAGCGGACGGCCCGGACCGCGGCGGCGCGCATCCTCGGCCGGACCGGCGAGCGCCGGCGGATCTCCCGCATCGCCAGCTTCCAGCCGGAGAGCGGCTCGCTGACCTTCGGCACGCGCCACTCGCGCAGGAAGGCCGGAGGGGTCAGGATCTGGGCGTGCCGGTAGGTCTTGAGGTTCAAGATCGCCTCGTCCCGCGAGACGATGTGCGAGGCGAGCCCTGCACCGGCCAGCCACAGGATGGGATCGTCCTTGGCGTTGGCCTCGAAGACCGGGCGGCCAGTAGCCGCGATCCGCATCCCGCTCGCCACGGACAGCACGTAGAAGAGCCCGTCGACGTCGAGTCTGGGGTCGAGCCTCTTCTTGAAGTAGGGGTCGTTCTTGAGGACGGCCACCACCTCCGACTCGATGTAGTCCGAGTAGAGGAGGGTGAACTTCCCGTCCAGCGCGAGATTGAGGATCTCGGCGGCCGGCCCGCGCGTACCGGCGAGCCGGGCAGTGATGGCCTGCACCCAGGTCATCGAATCGAGAACGACGCGCCGGCGCTCGCTCACCTGGAGCCCCGCTTGGCGCGCAGGCGCTTCACCGCGGCGACGGCCTCCTGCTCGACCTCCGCCAGTTCGATGCCCTGAGAGCCCATGTGCTCCTCTTGCAGCCGGAGCATGAGCTTCGCGTACTTCGTATTCAGCTCCTCCATCCTCTTCAGGCGCTCCACCGGGACGAGGGCCGCCATCGGCTCGCCGCGCCTGGAAATGATGAAGACGTCGTGCCGGAGACGGACGTGGTCGAGGATGTCGCCGGTGTGGGCCCGCAGATCCATGGGGGTGATCTCGGTTCCGTACAGGTTTGCCATGGTGTGCAAACCCTACCAACTATCATGCTTCGCAGCAAGGCGCTCTCGCCCGACGGCAACCCCGAGTTCGCCACCGTGATGAAGCTCATCCGCGCCCTCGGGCTTCATTTGCATGGCGTGGTGCGCAGCTGAGCGGGCGCGCCATTCTCACCGACCGTGATGTAAGCGAACAGGCTCCACGCACGCACCTCGCGCTGCACTTGATCTGGCGCACGCTCTCCGCGCCGCGCCCGCGCTACCATGGGGCGAGATGACGCCCGCCATCCAGGCCCTCATGGCCACGGCCCTCCTCGCAGCGGCTCCCGCCGCCACCACCAAGCAGCCCGCCCTCGCGCCGACGCGCGCGCCCGCCACGGCCCCGGCGGCGGCTCGCTCCGCGGCACCGGCCGGCGGGCCGGCCTTCCTCCCGACCCGGCTCGACGGCGAGCCCTGGCGGCTCGGCGGCCTGACCGGCCTGGCCTTCCTGGAGGGACAGACCGGCTTCGCCCTCCGCGGCGACGCCGAGCGGCCCCTGGCCCAGCTCGGCCCGCGCACCCGGGCGCTGGGCCTCGTGTCCCTGGGGACGGCGCTCTGGAGCACCGACGAGCGGGTGGAGCCGGGCTTCGGCATCGTCAGCGAGACCAAGGGCTGGAGCGCGCTCTTCTCGGTGATCCCTGCGGTGCGCCTGACCCACCAGCTCGATCCCCGGACGACCCTCTACGGCGACTCCGGCCTGGGGCTCGCCTACGCCGCCGCCGACATCGAGAGCACGGTGCGCGCCCCGGGACTCCCCGAGGTCAGGACGAGCGCCGGCGCCTCCGGTCTGGGCGCGGTGCTCCGCTTCGCCGGCGGGCTCTCCTACGACATCGACGCGCGGCTGCGTCTCTCCGCCGAGGCGGGCCTGGCCTTCCACTACGGAGAGGTGCGGGGCACCGTCACCTCGCTCCTCGTCGGCGCCGCCTGGCGGCCGTAGCAACCACCTCCGGAGGGAACCACCGTGATCACCCCGCGCAGCGCCCCGAGAGGCGCCCTCGTCCTCCTCGCGCTCGCCGCGCAGCTGTGGACGGCTCCGGCCCTGGCCGCCGAGGTGCCGCTGCCGCCGCCGCCGCCCGGCACGCGCCTCCTGCCGAGCCGCGCGGCGTGGCTGGCGGTCTCGACCGGGCCCTTCGCGGCCATGGACCAGGGGAGCTCCGCCGCGCTCACGCTCGACTACGGGTTTGCCTCGTCGCGCCAGCCGGTGCAGGGCGCCGACCTGGAGTGGCATCTGGTGGTGGTCGGAGCGGCACCGGGCTACGACGCCGCGCTGGTGATCGCGACGCCCGCCTTCCCTGGCGGGCCGGCCGTGCCCACGGTGGTGGGGGCCTCCAAGCGGAGCGCCTGGGTGGTGCAGGCGGTGCCGACCGCGCGGCTCCGGCGGGTTCTCGCTCCGGGGTTCGCCATCTTCGCGGACGGAGGACTCGGGCTCGGCCTTGCCTGGGACGAGACCGTGGATGACGAGGCCTTCGTGGGCCGCACCACCACCAGCCGCGCCACGGTGGGACTGGTGGCGCGCCTCGCCGCCGGCGTGGCCTGGGACGCGACCGAGCGGCTCCGAGTCGTCTTCCACCCCTTCGCCATCTCCGCCGAGCTGGGCTCGGACTGGTCGGCCTTCACCCCCAGCCTCGGTCTCGCGTTCCGGCTCTAGGGAGACGCCATGCACCGCCACCTCACCCGCCTCGGCCTCCTGGCCTTCCTCGCCGCCGGCTGCGACCTCGTGACCACCACCACCGCGGAGGGGCCGGGCGCACAGTGCGTGCCCGTCTCGGCCGCCTGCGCCCGCAACGCCGACTGCTGCTCCTACGGCTGCGTCGCCGGCTCGTGCCTGCCCAACCCGCGCCAGGGCGGCGCCTGCCGCACCACCGACGACTGCGGCTACCCGATGACCTGCCTGGGCGGCGCCTGCGCGGCGGGCGGCCAGTGCCGCATCGACGCCGACGTCTGCGACTTCGACAACCAGTGCTGCTCGGGCAACTGCCTCGGGCCGGCCGGCACCACCACCTGCCAGGCCAACCGCGCCCCGGCGCTCGACCTGGGCGCCGGCGGCCAGGTCCCCTACCACCGGACCATCACGCTCTCCCCGTCCGGCACGGCGGGCCCGGCTTCCCTCGTCTACGTCGAGAGCGATCTGGACGGCGACGTGCTGGTGCACGGCTGGACGCTGCTCCAGAAGCCGGCTGCCAGCGGCGCGGTCCTCTCCTCCCAGACGGCCGCCAGCACCGGCTTCTACGCCGACGTGGCCGGCGACTACCAGGTGCGCCTCGCCATCACCGACGGCTACGCCTCGCAGCCGGGCCGGCTCACCGTCGAACGGACCATCACGCTCACCGCGGTGAACACGGCGCCGGCCGTGGACGCGGGGGCCGACCTGGCGGCCGCGTCGCGCAATGTGGTGGTGCCACTCTCCGGGACGGTCTCCGACCCCGACGGCGACGGCCTCGCCTGCGCCTGGAAGGTCTCGCCGCCCGGCGGCGGCGCGGAGGTGGTGGTGGCCGGCCCCGCCTCGTGCAGCGGCACCTTCGCCGGCAGCTTCACGCCGACCTCGCAGGGGATCTGGACCGCCACCCTCGAGGTGCAGGACTTCTCGCCGGCGGCGCCGGCCTCTCCGGTCCACACCGTGGCCGACGCGAGGATCGTCACGGCGGTGAACGACGCCCCGGTGGCGAGCGCCGGCCCGGACCGCGCCGGCAACGAGGGGGCGCCCGGCGCCGCCGCGGCCGGCGTGCCGCTGCAAGGGAGCGCCACCGATCGGAACGGCGACGTGGCCTCGCCCGGCTTCGGCTGGACCTGGTCGGTGGTCTCGGCGCCGGCGGGGAGCGCGCTCGCGCCGGGCCAGGTCTTCGGCGCCGCCGCCGCCGCCACCTTCGTCCCCGACGTGCGCGGCACCTACCAGGTGAGGCTCGCGGTGGACGACGGCTTCGGCGGCACCGCCGAGGACGTCGCCACCGTCACCGTCGATCGACACGTCCGGCCGCTCGGCACCATCGTGGCCGCGGCCCGCCAGGGCGCCGGCGGCAAGCTGGTGCTGGTGGGCACGCCGGCCGGAGCACCCACCAGCTACCGGCTCTGGGTCCTCGATCCCGCCAGCGCCGCGGCGCCCGTCGAGGTGGTGCTGGGCGCCGAGCCGACCTGCCTCGGCCTCTCTCCGAGCGGCGCCGATGCCGTGGTCGGGCAGAAGGGCTCGCACTGGCAGCGCATCTCCGGCCTCGACGGCCCGGCGCCGGTGGCCAGCGCCCTCTTCAACGCGCCCTACGCCCCCACCGCCGCCGCCTGGGTGGACACGAGCCGCGCCCTGCTGGCCGGCTACACCTCCGGGACCAGCGCCAGCGCCCTCTACGAGGTGACGCTCAGCTCGGGCAACTTCACCCCGGCGATCTGCTCCAACTGCTCGCCGCAGTCGCCGCGCCCCGGCACCCGGCTCGTCGCCACTCCGAACTTCACCGTGGTGCTCGACGAGGTGGGCGACACGCTGCGGCGCTACGACATCCGCAACACCGGTCAGAAGGAGCTGTCGCTCACCAACGAGATCGCGACCGGCCTCGCGGCGGTGGACGGGCTCTGGCTCTCCGACGACGCGGCCCAGGTCTTCGTGGCGAGCGGCATCGCCTACGCCGCCGCCACGCTCTCGCTCCAGGGGACCCTGCCCGCGCCGCCGGGCTCCGTGGACGCGCGCGGGACCGGCGCCGCCTTCCGCGGCGTCGAGATCGGCCCGGCCGCCCTCACCGCCTTCGACGCCAGCTTCAATGCCACCGGCGTCGAGCGCCTCCCCGTGCTCGGCGTGAACGGCGTGGGCTACGTCACCTTCGGTGAGCACGCCTTCCTGGCCGCGGGCGGAGCGCCGCGGTGGGCCCTGGTCTCGGCCGCGACGCCGGGCGACCGGCGCTACGGGCTGGTCACGTATCCTTGACGGAGCCGTCGCAACGCCCCTGAACGGTCCTCGACTCACCGGCACCGCACTGGCCGGCACGGCCCCTCGCCCCCGGCCTCGCAGCAGTGGCGGGCGGCGCCGGTGTAGTCGAAGAACTCGACGCGGTACCAGTCCGCCCCCGCCTCCAGCGTGGTGTAGCCCCAGGCGTCGGTGGCGAAGCGCACCTGGGCGCGCGCCGGCGCGACGACGCGGAGCGGGTGGAAGCCGCCCATGGCGGTGCTGCCGGAGATGAAGACGTCGAGGCCGTCGAGCGACAGGTGCTCCAGCATGTGGACGTGCCCGGCGAAGACGCCGCGCACCCGGCCGCCGGCGGCCTCGAGGAGCCGCGCCATGCGCCGCTGGACCGGCGTCGGCCAGAGGGAGCGCCTGGCCCGGTAGTGGTGGACGGCGGCGGGCTGGTGGTGGCCGGCCAGGAAGCAGATCCGGCCGGGGCCGCACGCCGCGGTGGCCTGGCGCACGAAGGCGACCTCGTGGTCGAGCGTGAAGCCTCCGTAGTCGCCCACCACCACGTTGGTGTCCACCACCACCAGCCGCAGCGGGCCCCGGTCGAGGACGTAGTGGCGCGCCGGCATGGTCCAGGTCGGGGTGCGCCGCGCCACGGCGAGGCAGGCCTTGCGCCGCGACGCCTCCTCCGCGGTGAGCCCCGGGACGGCGCAGCCTCCGGTCGAGGCGACGTCGTGGTTGCCGAGGGCCAGGTACATGGGGAGTGGCCCGCCGTCCTGGCCGCGCAGCCCCTCCAGCGGCGCCTCGTTGACGCGGAAGCGCGGGTCGTCGGGGGGCGCCGCGCCGGGCGCCACCGTCGCGCCGTCCTCCAGGAAGCGGCAGGTCTCGGCGCCGGAGCGGGTGGGGTCCGGGCCGCAGGAGTAGATGTTGTCGCCGAGCTGGAGGGCGAGGTCGAAGGGGCGCGCCTCGCTCGCCTGCCGCATGGCGCGCGCCACCAGCCACTGCGGCGTGGTCCTGTGGCCGAAGTCGCCGAAGAGGAGGACGCGCACGGCCGGCTGGCGTGGCGGCTCGCGGGTCGTGGCGGGCGGCGGCACGGGCTCGGCCAGGTAGGCGCCGTGGACGCAGGCGGTCAGGAGCAGCCCGGCGAGCGCGGCGAGCGTGCGCTCCCTCGGGAGGCGGCGGCCCGGCGCTGCGTCGAAGCGGGGGATGGCGTGCCGCATGGTCGGGCCCCGGCCCGGCGGCACGCTGCCGCGGAGCTCTCGACCGAATAGGGGACGGCGGCGCCGGGCGCAACCCGCGCCAGC
>JANNKC010000388.1:0-17130 GCA_031396105.1 Anaeromyxobacter sp. | reverse complement strand
GGTTCCTCGACAAAGAACGCCAGGCCCTGAGCACGTTCGTCCTGCCACCGACACGACCTCACCGCTCCTACCCGCGTGCGGTGAAAATCAAGATGAGCCACTATGATCGCAAGCGGCCCCTCACTAAGTGAACGGCATTGCGCCTACGCTCGGGGCGACCGGAGTGATCGCGAATCTTGCACGGTCGTCTAGGGCCCGCCGGGCGCGCCGCAGGCGATCCACTGGCCGAGCAGGGTCCGCTCCTGCTCGGTCGGCACCAACAGGGCACCCAGGGGCGGCATCTCGGTGTTGGTCCGCGCCGGCCCCTTGGCCGCCTTCTGGTCGATGAGGGCGGCGTGCGCCTGGATGACGGCCAGGACGTTGAAGGTCGCGTGGGCCGGGGCGCCGTTCAAGGGCGTGGCTCCGTGGCAGGCGAGGCAGTAGCTGGCGAAGAAGGTGGAGCCGAAGTCGGCCGGCTCGCTCCCGCCGTTGCCTCCACCCGCGTAGCGGAGCGTGCTGCCCGGCGGGCAGGTCGCGCCGCTCGGCTGCGGGCCGCTGGCGGTGGAGCCACCGCCGCAGGCGGCGAGCGTGAGCGAGGCGAGCAGCGGGGCGGTGAGGTGCACTCGGGGCATGAATCCTCCGGCGGCGGGTCGGGAATGCACCCTCGACTACCCCGACCGCACCTGGTTCGCCCGACCTCTCTGGGCCGTCCCGCGCCCGAGGGACGCGGCTCAGCTCGTCTCGCCCACCTGGCGGCGGAAGGCCACGTAGGCGTCCAGCGCCGCGAGGTCGAGCGGGTCGGCCGCCAGGGCGGCCTGGTACGACGCGATGGCCGCCGCGCCATTCTTCAGCTTCCGCGCCACCTGGGCCCTGGCGAGGTGCGCCTGGGCCTCCTTCTCCTTGCCCGGGTGGCGCCCCAGGTACTCACGCCGGCGCGCCTCGATGACGGCCTGCGGGATGCCGGCGGCCACGCAGCGGGCCACGCCGAGATAGTTGCCGCGCTGGGCGTCGTAGAGGAGCCGCTCGGACGGCACCGAGAGCGCGTGCTGGGCGGTGTCGAGCCGGGCCAGCAGCGAGGTGGCCCGCGCGTGCTGGTCCGGCCCCTGGGGGCGGGCGCGGATCCCCTCCAGCTCGGCGCGCAGCTCCCGCGCCGCGCGGCGCACCTCGGCGAACTCGGCGTCGGGCGGCAGCCCGAGCAGGCCGTAGTGCGTGGCGGCCGGCCGTCCCTCCAGCTCGCGGAGCCGGTCCATCGGAGTGGCCGGCACGGACGACCCCGGATGGGCCTCGCCGCGCGTCGCCTCCGCCAGGTCGGCCAGCGCGGCGCGCCGCTCCGGGGTGAGTTCGGTGAGCTGCACCGCGAAGCCCGGGGCCATCTTCCACCGCGGGGCCTCGGCCGGGGAGACGTGGCGCACCACCTCGCCCACCAGCGAGAGCTTGGCGCGCAGCGCCGGGTGAGCCACCGTGAGCTGCACCCGCGAGAAGAGCCGCGGCAGGTCGGACTCCGCCCGGACGAAGAGGCCGCCGCGCGACACGTCCGCCGCCTTGAGCCGCCGGGGCGTGGGGCCACCGAGCAGCTCCACCTCGACCTCCGACGCCGGCGGCGCGGTGACGGCCGGGGCCGCGGCCACCGACGTGGGCGGGGCGAGGGCCGGCGCGGGGGTGGTCGAAGTCGCGGAGGCCGGCGGTGCCGGCGCCCTGGGCGGAGGGGCGCCCGGAGCGGCACCGGCCAGCGAGGCCCCGGGCGGCGCGGTGGACTGGCCGGCGGCGCGGGCCTCCAGCCCATCCTGCACGGCGCGCAGCGCCGCCCCGAGCTCGGCCATGCTGGCGTGCCGGGCGTCCGGCGCCTTCTCCAGCGCCTTCAGGATGATCCGCTCCAGCGCGCCGTCGAGGCCGGGCGCCAGCTGGGAGGGCGGCGGCGGCTTCTGCTGCAGGTGGGCCAGCAGGAGCTGGGTCACGGTGCGCCCCTGGAACGGGAGCCGTCCGGTGAAGAGCTCGTAGGCGATGATCCCCAGCGAGTAGACGTCGGTGCGGGCGTCGATGGTGCCGTCGTCGCACTGCTCCGGCGCCATGTACTCGGGCGTCCCCACGATCAGCCCGGCCGAGCTCTTGCCCGGGCCCGAGGCCGCGTTGCGCAGCTTGGCGATGCCGAAGTCCACCAGCTTCACGAAGTCGCGCTTGCCGCCGCGGGTCACCAGGAAGACGTTGTCCGGCTTGAGGTCGCGGTGGACCACGCCGCGCTCGTGGGCGCACTGCAGCGCGTCGCACAGCTGCTGGAGCACGTCGAGGGCGACCCGGGCCTCCAGGCGTGCCGGCTGGGCCCGCGCCGTGAGCGTCTCGCCCTCCAGGTACTCCATGACGAAGTAGTACCGGTTGGGCGGCAGCAGGTTGAGGTCGTAGATGGCGACGATGTTCTCGTGGCCGATGAGGTTGACGGCGCGCGCCTCGTCGTAGAAGCGGGTCACGACCTGCGGGTTCTCGGCGAGCGACTCGTGGAGGAACTTCACGGCCACCCGGCTCCCGATGACCGGGTGCTCGGCGAGGTAGACGGTCCCCATGCCGCCGCGGCCGAGCAGCCTCACCACCTTGAAGGAGCCGACCTGCGACCCGACCACCGGATCGACGGCCGGGACCACCACGGGGGACGGGGAGGGCGGCGGCGGGAGCCCTTCGCCCGAGAAGAGCAGCGTGCGAGACGGGGACGCGAAGGGGTCCGCGCCCGGGACCAGCTCCCGCTCGGGAGGCGGGTCGATGATGGTCGGCGTCGAGATGGGCGCCATCACCGCCGTCTGCGCGAGCCGAGGGCAGCTGGCCCCCGTTCCATGGGGGCCCCCGCACAGCGGGCAGGTGGGGGCGCCAGTGTCCCCGGGTGAGCCCGGTCCGTCCACGTTCGCTCCGAGGCTGAAGAGTCGAGAGCGTACCAGAAGAGCCCCGTGCCAGCCGAATACGCTTGACGCATCCAGGCGAAGCCTGATTGTACCGGGCGATCAGCCATGCCCGACCAGAAGAAGACCAAGGCCACGCGCCGAAAGCCGTCGAGCCCCGACAGGAAGGCGCCGGCCAAGGCGTCCACCACCCGCGTCGCCGCGAAGCCTGCGCCTGCCGCGGCGAAGGGCGCGCCCAAGACCAAGACCAAGGCCAAGACCAAGGCCAGGATTGCGCCGAAGCCGTCCGCCGCAAAGCCGTCCGCCGCGAAGGCTCCGAAGGCCGCCAGGGGCGCGAGCAGGCCGACCGGGCCAGATCCCGAAGGCTTCTTCGTGGCGCGGGTTCGCGGTGAGGACGCCGTCCGCGACGCGCCCCACCCCATGCTGGAGAGCGGGAGCTTCGACGAGGACCCGCGGCCGCCGTCCAGCTACGACGAGGGGCTCGGTGACCTCCCCTGGTCGTACGGCGACGACGCGCTCGTCGCGCTGCCGCGCGACCCGCGCACCCTCTTCCTCTTCTGGGACCACTCGCCGGCCACCCTGGCCCGCGCCTTCGACGGGCTGGACCAGCCGCGCGCCCAGATCTGGCTCTTCGTCCGCGGCGCGGGCTGGGAGCGGGTCCGCGTGGTGGACTTCGCCCTCGAGTCGCGCGGCTACTACCTGCACGACCTCGAGCCGGGACGCACCTACCGGGTCGAGATCCACCTGGTGGACCGTCACGGCCGCGAGCGGATCATGCCGCACGCCTCCAACGCCTCGCAGCTGCCGCCTCTCGGGGCGTCGCCGGTGGTGGATGACCGCTTCGTCACCATCCCGTGGGCGCTGCCGCTGCCCCGGCTGCTGGGCGCGGGCGTGCCAGGCGGACCGTTCTCCGAGGAGCTGCGCGACCTGCTGGCGCGCCTCTCCGACTGGGCGCGCCTCATCCAGTCCCGGGGCGAAGGCGCCGGCGGCCTGGGCGTCCGGCCCACCTCCCACGGCGGGGAGGGGCGCTAGATGGTCCAGCACCCGCGGGGCTACGTCGCGCTCCACCTCCACGCCCACCTGCCGTTCGTCCGCCACCCGGAGTTCGAGGACTTCCTCGAGGAGGACTGGCTCTACGAGGCCATCAGCGAGACCTACCTCCCGCTGCTCCGGGTCTTCGACCGGGCCGCCGACGAGGGGATCCCGTTCCGCATCTCAATGACCATGTCGCCGCCGCTGGTGGCCATGCTGCGCGACGATCTGCTCATGAGCCGGTACGCCGCGCGCCTCGACAAGCTCTGCGAGCTGGCCGAGAAGGAGGTCCACCGGACCCGCCACGATCCGATCTTCAACGGCCTGGCGCAGCACTACCGGCGCGAGTTCAACGAGCTCCGTTCGCTCTTCCACGACCGCTACAAGCGGGACCTGGTGGCGGCCTTCCGGCGCCTGGAGGAGGCGGGCCGGCTCGAGCTCCTCACCTGCGCCGCCACCCACGGCTTCCTGCCGCTCATGCAGCGGTACCCCGAGGCGGTGCGTGCCCAGATCGCGGTGGCCGCCACGCACCACCGGCGCCACTTCGGCAAGGACCCGGTGGGCATCTGGCTGCCCGAGTGCGGGTACTTCCCGGGGCTGGAGGCGGCGCTGGCGGAGCAGAACATCCGCTACTTCTTCGTCGACACCCACGGTCTCACCGACGCCACGCCGCGCCCGCGCCACGGCGTCTACGCCCCGATCTACACGCCCGGCGGCCCGGCCGCCTTCGCCCGCGACCCCGAGTCGTCGATGCAGGTCTGGAGCGCCGAGTCGGGCTACCCCGGCGACGGCGACTACCGCGAGTTCTACCGGGACATCGGCTGGGACCTCGACTTCGACGACGTGAAGGACCACGTCCAGCCCACCGGCGCCCGCAAGAACGTGGGCATCAAGTACTTCCGCATCACCGGCAAGACGGCCCACAAGGAGCCGTACTCGCCGCAGCGCGCCGCCGAGCGGGCCGCGGCCCACGCCGCCGACTTCATGCGCCACCGCGAGAGGCAGGTGGAGCACCTCGCGGCCAACATGCCCGGCGTCCGGCCCATCGTGGTCTCGCCCTACGACGCCGAGCTCTATGGCCACTGGTGGTACGAGGGGCCGCAGTTCATCGACGCGCTCATCCGCAAGGTGGCCTTCGACCAGGAGGTCTTCAGGCTGGCCACGCCGTCCGACTACCTGCGCGAGAACCCGGAGCAGCAGCTGGCCACGCCGCCGCTCTGCTCCTGGGGCGCGGGCGGCTACGCCGGCGTCTGGCTCGACGGCTCGAACGACTGGATCTACCGTCACCTGCACAAGGCGGCCGAGCGCATGATCGCGCTGGCCCGCGACGTCCCGCGGCCCACCCCGCTCGAGGAGCGCGCCCTCGACCAGGCGGCGCGCGAGCTGCTGCTGGCGCAGTCCTCCGACTGGGCCTTCATCATGAAGACCGGCACCATGGTCGAGTACGCCATCCGGCGCACCAAGGAGCACGTGCTCCGCTTCACGCGGCTCCACGACCAGCTCCGCGCCGGCCAGATCGACGAGGGCTGGCTGGGCCACGTGGAGGGGAAGGACAACCTCTTCCCCGAGATCGATTACCGGGTCTACCAGCCGCGGTAGGCCGGTCCCCTACCGCTGCGCCGGAAGCCCGGGCACGGCCTGGCGCGGCAGGAAGCGCGTCTCGATCCGGTCGCGGTCGCCGCCCGGGTGGACCGTCAGCGTGAGGCCGCCGGCGCCAGGCGCGCTGAGCGTGACCACCGCCTTGTCGAGCCCCAGGTCGGAGACGCGCCGCCCGCCCAGGGCCACGATGAGGTCGCCCGGCTCCATGCCGGCGCGGTGCAGCCCGCGCCCGGGCGTCACCGAGAGGACCCTGAGGAGCGTGCCGCTGGGCACCACCCAGGTGCCGCCCCGGGCCAGGTGGGCCTCGTCGGCCTCGCCGCGCGCCACCAGCCAGCGCCCCAGCGTGCGGTCCAGGTCGAGGATGTGCCCCTTCAGCCACTCCATGAGCCAGCCCGAGATGAGCTCGCTCATCCCCTCGGTGAGGCCGTCGAGGTCGTAGTCGAAGCGGATGCGGCCGAAGGCGCCCACGAAGCTGGCGTGCGCCGCGCGGTGGGCCTCGGCGAGCGGGTAGGCGTGGCGCTCCATGAGCCGCTCCTCCGTCTCGAAGTGGCTCAAGGCGTAGTCGCCGAGGAAGTCGAGCAGGCGGCCGACCGCGGACGGGTCGCCGGCGATGGCGCCGAGCAGCCGCTCCACCTGCTGGAGCAGCTCCTTGTGCTGCGCGTCGATCTCGCCGACGCCGGTGGCGTAGGCGTCGGACCAGCTGAACCCCATGTGAACCCCTCCAGCCCTCCCGGGCGGCCCGGCGTTCAATCTCCGCGCTGTGGCGCCCGGATGGAATGGCCCCCTGCGGGGAGGGTGCCGCGCACGCCGTCCCCGCGCGGGAAGCGACGGCCTCGACCGGGTGTTCCGCGTTGACTGGGATGGGCCGCCCGCATACCCTCCGCCAGCCCTTTCCCCCGTGGAATTCACAAGATGGCCGACAAGACCCCACTGTCCGACGACCTCGGCGTGACCGAGCGAGAGATCATCGCCCACCGTCTGGAGAAGGCCTCGGCCCTCCGAGCGCTGGGGGTGAACCCCTATGGCAACGCCCTGGCCCCGGCCCATCTGGCCGCCGACCTCCTGGCCCGGTACGGCGACCAGCCGGCCGGCGAGATCGCCAAGGACGCCGGCTCCTGGTCGGTGGCCGGCCGGGTCCTGGCCTTGCGCGACTTCGGCAAGGCCGCCTTCCTGAAGGTGCAGGACCGCTCCGGCCTCATCCAGGTCTGGGTGAAGAAGGACAAGGTGGGCGAGCGGGGCTTCGAGATCTTCAAGCTCCTCGACGTGGGCGACATCGTGGCGGCCTCCGGACCGGCCACCCGCACCAGGACCGGCGAGCTCACCGTGGAGGCGGCCACCTTCACCATCCTCACCAAGGCCACCCGCCCGCTGCCGGAGAAGTGGCACGGCCTCACCGACGTGGAGCAGCGCTACCGCCAGCGCTACGTGGACCTGGTGGTCACGCCGGGCGTGCGCGAGGTCTTCGTCAAGCGGGCCCGCCTCGTCTCCACCATCCGCCGCTTCCTCGACGGGCGCGGCTACCTGGAGGTGGAGACGCCCACGCTGCACAAGCCGGAGGAGGCGGGCGGCGCCGCGGCGCGCCCCTTCGAGACCCACCACAACGCGCTCGACCTCGACCTGAAGCTGCGCATCGCCACCGAGCTGCACCTGAAGCGGCTGGTGGTGGGCGGGCTGGACCGCGTCTACGAGATCGGGCGCATCTGGCGCAACGAGGGGATCGACCGGCGCCACAACCCGGAGTTCACCTCCATCGAGTTCTACCAGGCCTACGCCACCCACCAGGACCTCATGCTGCTCACCGAGCAGCTCTTCCACGAGCTGGCGGTGCAGGTGGCCGGCGGCCCGATCATCACCTTCCAGGGGCAGGCCATCGACCTCACCCCGCCGTACCCGCGCGTCTCCATGCTGGAGGAGGGGGCGCGCGCGCTGGGCCTGTCTGCGGAGGACGCGCTGGCCGGCCGCGGGCTGGCCGAGGCGCTGGCCCGGGCCGCGGCGCGCGCCAGCGGCTCGGAAGACGCCTGGAAGCTGGCGCAGACGGCCAGGAAGACGCCCGGCGAGGTCATCGCCGCCGCCTTCGAGGCCCTCTGCGAGCCGCAGCTGCCGAAGGACCGCCCGGCCTTCGTGGTCGACTTCCCGCTGGAGACCTCGCCGCTGTCGCGCCGGCGCGACGCCGATCCGCGGCTGGTGGACCGCTTCGAGCTCTTCGTGGCCGGCATGGAGGTGGCCAACGCCTTCTCCGAGCTCAACGACCCGGCCGACCAGCGCGCCCGCTTCGAGGCGCAGCTGAGCGCCAGGGCCTCCGGCGACGACGAGGCCATGCCCTTCGACGAGGACTACGTGCGGGCGCTGGAGCACGGCATGCCGCCCACCGCCGGCGAGGGCATCGGCATCGACCGGCTCACCATGCTGCTCACCGACTCGCCCTCCATCCGCGACGTCATCCTCTTTCCGCTGCTGAAGACGCGCGAGTGAGCGGGGCCGCGCCCACCACCGAGGCGGCGGCCCCGGTCGAGCACGCCCCGGAGCACCCGGTGGCGCCGGTCTTCTCCACCACCGCCTTCCTGCTGGTGCTGCTGGGCGTCGTCGTGGCGGGCGCCGGCGCGCCGGTGCTGCACGCCCTGCTGGCCGGGCGGCTCGCCCTCCCCGCGGGCGTGGCCGCCGGTCTCTCCGCGCTGGCGGCCGGGCTGCTCGGGGCGGCCTTCGGCGCCGCCGCGGCCCTGGCCGGCCGCCGCCTGGCCTTCTACGAGGTGACGGCCGCCGCCCTCCTCTGGACCGCCACGGTGGCGCTGCGCGTGGCGGTGCTCCCCTGGCTGCGCGGCACGGCGCTGGAGGCCGGGTCGCTGGAGTCGCAGGGGACGCTGGTGGTGGTGCTGGGCCTCCTCTCGGCCGGCGCGCTGGCGGCGCTGGCCGTCTTCATCGGCGCCACGGTGGCCTACCTGCTGGCCGGCTCCGGCCGCCTCGACGCCTCGCTCTCCTTCGAGCTCTACGTGGCGCGCAGTCACCTGCGCCTGGAGCCGCGCACGCTGGTCGGCCTCTTCCTGCTCTGCGTCACCGGCGTGCTGCCCGGGCTCCTCTTCCTGCTCTTCCGCTCGCTGGCCGCCGACGCCGCCGAGCGGCACGCCGAGCGCCGCGGGCTGCTCCACGCGCGCAGCCGCATGCCGGCCACCATGCTGATGACCCTCATCTCCATCGGCGGCGTCGCCATCGGGGCCTGGGCGCTCACCGTGGTGCTCTCGGTGATGAGCGGCTTCGAGGCCGACCTGAAGCGCAAGATCCTGGGCCACAACGCCCACGGCATGGTCATGAAGTACGGCCAGAACGACTTCACCGACTGGCGGACGACGCGCGACCGGGTGCTCGGCGTGCCCGGCATCGCCGGCGCCACCCCGTTCCTCTACAACGAGGTGATGATCTCGGCGGGGCAGAACCTGACCGGCGCCGTCCTGAAGGGCATCGATCCCGCCACCATCGGCACCGTCACCGACCTGCCCGGCTCGGTGGAGGATGGCCGGCTGGAGTGGCTCTCCGACCCCGCCAGGGTCCCGGTGGCGCCGGCTCGCGACGCCGCCGAGGCGCCGGCGCGCGGCCCGCTGCCCGGCATCGTCATCGGGCGGGAGCTGGCGCGCGCCCTGCGGATCTTCGTGGGCGATCAGGTCAGCGTGGTCTCGCCCTTCGGCGACCTCGGCCCGGCCGGGCCGCAGCCCAAGAGCCGCCCCTTCCGCGTGGCCGGCATCTTCTACAGCGGCATGTACGAGTACGACGCCAAGTTCGCCTACCTGGAGCTCGGCGAGGCGCAGCGCTTCTTCGGCACCGGCGACAGCGTCACCGGGCTGGAGCTCAAGGTGAAGGACGTGGACGCGGCGCGCGCCGCCATGGGGCGCATCCAGGCCGAGCTGGGTGGCTACCCGTTCCGCACCAAGGACTGGGGCGAGCTCAACCGCAACCTCTTCGCGGCGCTGCAGATGGAGAAGCTGGTCATGGCGGTCATCCTGGGCTTCATCGTGCTGGTGGCCAGCTTCATCATCGTGGCCACCCTCATCATGCTGGTGCTGGAGAAGACCCGCGAGATCGCGGTGCTCAAGTCGATGGGCGCCGGCGTGCCCGGCATCATGAAGATCTTCGTGGCCGAGGGGCTCATCATCGGCGCGGTGGGCACCTTCTTCGGGCTGGTGCTGGGGCTCGGCACCTGCCTGCTGGTCGACCGGGTGGGCATCCCGCTCGACCCGGAGGTCTACTACATCAGCAACCTGCCGGTGCTGATGGACCCCGCCCAGTTCGCGCTGGTGGCGCTCATGAGCGTGGTGCTCGCCTACCTGGCCACCATCTACCCGGCCACCAAGGCGGCCCGGCTCCGGCCCGTCGACGGCCTGCGGAGCGAGTGATGGGCGCCCCCTTGGTTCGCGTCGAGGGACTGGGCAAGACCTACCTCATGGGCGGCCGGCGCCTCGAGGTGCTGCACGGCCTCTCGCTGGAGATCGCCGCCGGCGAGCTGGTGGCGCTGACCGGCCCGTCCGGCGCCGGCAAGAGCACCTTCCTGCACGTGCTCGGCACCCTCGACGCCCCCAGCGCGGGCCGGGTCCTCTTCGACGGCGAGGACGTCTTCGCCAAGGGCGAGGAGGCGCTGGCCGCCTTTCGCAACACCACCATCGGCTTCGTCTTCCAGAGCCACCACCTGCTCCCGGAGTTCACGGCGCGGGAGAACGTCATGATGCCGGCGCTCATCCGGCGCATGGGGCGCGCCGAGGCGGCGGCCCTGGCCGAGGAGATGCTCGCGCTGGTGGGGCTCTCGCACCGCATGGACCACCGGCCCGGCGAGCTCTCCGGCGGCGAGCAGCAGCGGGTGGCGCTGGCCCGGGCCCTCTGCCTCAAGCCGCGGCTGCTCCTGGCCGACGAGCCCACCGGCAACCTGGACCCCGGCACCGCCGAGGGGATCCACGCCCTGCTGGCCGACCTCAACTCGCGCCTCGGCATCACCGCCGTGGTGGTGACCCACAACGAGCGGCTGGCCGAGTCGCTGCCGCGCCGGCTGCGCCTGGCCGCGGGGCGGCTGGAGTGAGAAAACCCTTGAGCCTCCGCGCCCCTGGCACTACATTCCGCGGCTTCGTGGACGCCCGCCCCCGCCTCGCCACCGCCATCGCCGTCGCCCTCGGCCTCACCGTCGCCGCGCCCTCGGCGCGGGCCGAGGAGGCGCCGCGCATCGCCGGCGTGGAGGTGGAGGGCAACCGCCGCGTCGAGGCCGACGCGGTGCGCGCCGCCGTCTCCAGGAAGGGTGCGGTCCTCGACCTGAAGCGCCTCGACGCCGACGTGCGGGCGCTCATGAAGCTGGGGTTCTTCGAGGACGTGGTGGTGGAGCGCTCCGGCCCACCGGACCGCCCGGTGCTGGTCTACCGGGTCACCGAGCGGCGCACCGTCAAGGAGGCCACCATCGTCGGCAACGACGAGCTCGGCAAGGAGGACCTGAAGGACACCGTGGAGGTGAAGCCCTTCTCCATGCTGGACCCGGTGGCCGTCCAGAAGGACGTGAAGAAGATCCAGGAGAAGTACGTCGAGAAGGGGTTCTTCCTGGCCGAGGTGACCTCCAGGCTGGAGGACCTGCCCGACAACCAGGTGGCGGTGCGCTACGTGGTGAACGAGAAGGCCAAGGTGCTGGTGAAGGAGATCCGGTTCCTGGGGAACCGGCGCCTCTCCTCCAAGACCCTCGAGGCCGCCATGCTGACGCAGGAGGGCGGGCTGCTCTCCTTCATGGGGGCCGCCGGCACCTACCGCGAGGACATGTTCCAGCGGGACCTGGCGGTCCTGGCCGGCGTCTACCTGGACCAGGGCTTCATCAACGCCAAGATCGGGAAGCCGTCCATCGCGCTCTCCCCCGACCGCCGCGACCTCCACATCACCATCCCGGTGGAGGAGGGGGAGGCGTACACCATCGGCAAGCTCGAGCTGGGCGGCCAGCTCCTCGACCAGGAGCCGCGCCTGCGAAGGCTGCTGCAGTCGCGCCCGGGCCAGCTCTTCTCGCGCTCGCGCATCGGCGCCGACCTCTTCGCGGTGGGCGACGTCTTCAAGGATCTGGGGTACGCCTACGCCAACGTCACGCCGCAGACCAACCTCGACGCCGACCGGCGCATCGTCGACGTCACCTTCGAGGTGCAGCCCGGCCAGAAGTGCCGCTTCGAGCGCATCGACGTGGTGGGCAACGACAAGACCCGCGACAAGGTGGTGCGGCGCGAGCTGCGCATCCACGAGGGCGAGACCTTCGGCGCCACCGCCATCAAGCTCTCCAAGGGGCGCGTCACCGCCCTGGGCTTCTTCGAGACGGTGGAGATCTCCACCAGGAAGGGGAGCGCCGACGACCTCATCGTGGCCACGGTGGAGGTCAAGGAGAAGGCCACCGGCTCCTTCCAGCTGGGCGCCGGCTACTCCTCCTACGAGAACTTCATCTTGACCGGCCAGATCGCCCAGCAGAACTTCCTGGGCTGGGGCCAGACCCTCTCGCTCAACGTCCAGTGGTCCTCCATCCGGCAGCTCGGCCAGGTGCAGTTCGTCGAGCCCTACTTCCTCGACACCAAGTGGACCTTCGCCTTCGACGTCTACGCCACCGAGAGCTTCTACTCGACCTTCACCCGGCGGGCGGTGGGCGGCAACGTCACCTGGGGCTACGAGCTGAACGGCCTGGCGCCCTGGTGGTCCTTCGCGCGGCGGCTCGAGGACATGCGGGTCTTCGCCACCTACAAGAACGAGTACGTGGCGGTGAGCGGCAGCTCCATCACCAGCAGCCTGGGGTCGGTCTCGCTCCGCTCCGGCACCACCTCCTCGGTCACGCTGGCCTGGCAGTGGGACAAGCGCGACAATCGGCTCTTCCCCACCTCCGGCTTCTTCGCCTCGGCCTCCGCCGAGCTGGCGCCGCCGGCGCTGGCCCCCACCGACGTCTTCGGCCGGCAGGTCAACCTCTTCACCCGCTACAACCTGGACGCCCGCGCCTACCACCCGGTGCTGTGGGGCATCGTGGCCCGCGCCAAGCTGACGCTGGGGCTCATCCGCAACTGGGACGCCGCCAGGGACGTCTCCATCTCGGAGCGCTTCTACCTGGGCGGCATCAACTCGGTGCGCGGGTACCGCTTCCTCTCCATCGCGCCCACCCTGCCGGCGCCCTGCGACTCGGCCAACCCGGTGACCTCGCCCACCTGCAGGGTCACGGTGGGCGGCAACAAGCAGGTGGTCCTCAACCTGGAGCTGGAGTTCCCGCTGGCCGGCTCGGCCGGCATCAAGGGCGTGGTCTTCGCCGACGCCGGCAACGTCTTCGAGAAGGGGCGCTGGGGCGACGCCACGGTGCCCTTCTCGCTCTACCGCTCGGTGGGCTTCGGCTTCCGCTGGACCAGCCCCATCGGCCCGCTCCGCTTCGAGTGGGGCATCCCGCTCGACCGGCGCCAGGACCAGTCCGGCGCCTACACCGACCCCGCCCTCGACTTCCAGTTCACCATCGGCAACTTCTTCTAGCCTCCACCCGGGAGCCCCACATGTCCACCGCCGTCCGTCTCGCCGCCCTCTGCCTCGCCCTGGCCGTCGCTCCGGCCGCTCGCGCCGAGCTCAAGCTCGGCTACGTCGACTTCCAGCGCGCCATCAAGGAGGTGGAGGAGGGCAAGGCCACCGGGGCGACGCTCAAGCGGGACGCCGACGAGAAGCAGAAGCAGCTCAACGGCCGCATGGAGGAGCTGAAGCGCCTGCAGGAGGACCTGCAGAAGCAGGCCCAGGTCCTGACCTCCGAGGCCCGCGCCTCCAAGGCCGCCGAGGTGGAGCGCAAGATGATGGAGACGCAGGAGATCTACATGCGCCTCCAGCAGGAGCTCTCCAGCAAGGAGCGCGAGGCGATGCGCCCGCTGGCCGACAAGATGACCGCCGTGGCCCGCGAGATCGCCGAGAGCGACGGCTTCACCATGATCTTCGACCGCGACTCGGCCGGCCTGGTCTACGCCCCCACGGCGCTCGACCTCACCAACGAGCTCATCCGCAAGTACAACGCCAAGTTCCCGGGCGCCGCCAAGGCCGCCGCGCCCAAGAAGGCCGACGCCCCGGCTCCCAAGGCCGACGCGCCGGTCAAGAAGTAGGTCCGCCGTGGCCACCCGCACGCTCGCGGAGCTCGCCGCCCTGGTCGGCGGGGAGGTGTCGGGGGAGGGGGCGCGCGCCGTCGCCGGCGTGGCCCCGCTGGAGACGGCCGGGCCGGACCAGATCTCGTTCTTCGCCAACAAGAAGTACCGCGCCGCCTTCGAGGCCTCGCAGGCCGCCGCGGTGGTGGTGGAGCGGGACGTGGAGGTGCCGGCGGGCCGCACCGTGCTGCGCGCGCCCGGCGCCTACCTGGCCTTCGCCCGCATCTCCGCGCTCTTCCACCCAGCCGCGCCGGTCGCGTCGGGCGTCTCGCCGCAGGCGGCCGTCCACCCCACCGCCACGGTCGACGCCACCGCGCAGGTGGGCCCCTTCGTCTCGATCGGCCCGGGGGCCGTGGTCGGCCCGCGCACCGTGCTCCACGCCGGCGTGCAGCTCGGCGCGGAGGTCCGGGTGGGCGCCGACTGCCTGCTCTACCAGAACGTGGTGGTGCGGGAGCGCTGCGTGCTGGGCGACCGGGTGGCCCTGCAGCCCGGCTGCGTCATCGGCTCCGACGGCTTCGGCTACGCCCTCGACCTGGCCGGCGACGGCCAGGGCCCGCGCCACTTCAAGGTGCCGCAGGCCGGCAACGTGGTCATCGAGGACGACGTGGAGATCGGCGCCAACAGCTGCGTCGATCGCGCCACCCTGGGCAGCACCCGCATCGGCCGGGGCGCCAAGCTCGACAACCTGGTGCAGGTGGCCCACAACGTGGTGGTGGGCCCGCTCTCCATCCTGGCCTCGCAGGTGGGCATCTCCGGCTCGACCAGGCTCGGCATGGGCGTGGTGTGCTGGGGCCAGGCCGGCCTGGTGGGGCACCTCACCATCGGCGACCGCGCCAACGTGGCGGCCCAGGCCGGCGTGGCCCATGACGTGGGGCCGGGCGAGCGGGTGGCCGGCAGCCCGGCCAGGTCCGACGTGGCCTGGGCCCGCAACTCGGCGGTCTTCGACCGCCTCACCGAGATGCGCCGCGAGCTCAGGGCGCTGCAGAAGCAGGTCGCCGCCCTCTCGCAGGAGACGAAACCATGAGCAGCCAGCCGAAGCCGGTCCTCGACATCGAGGGCATCCAGCGCCTCCTGCCGCACCGCCCGCCCTTCCTGCTGGTGGACCGGGTGGTGGCCTTCGAGAAGGACGTCTCGCTCACGGCGCTCAAGGGCGTCACCATGAACGAGCCCTTCTTCGCCGGGCACTTCCCCGGGCACCCGGTCATGCCGGGGGTGCTCATCCTGGAGGCGCTGGCCCAGGCGGCCGCGCTGCTGGCCTGCCTCTCGCTGCCCCCGGAGAAGGTCAGCAACACCGTGACCTACCTGATGGGCATCGACGGCGCCCGCTTCCGCCGGCCCGTCGTGCCGGGCGACCGGCTCGAGCTCAAGGTGGTGGTGGTCAAGAGGAAGGGCATGGTCTGGAAGCAGACCGGCCAGGCGCTGGTGGACGGCGAGGTGGTGGCCGAGGCGGAGTTCCTGGCCATGCTGGCCGAGAAGGACCGCGGCAGCCCGCCGGTCTAGGCGCCCGGCCCGGACCCCAGGAGGCGTCACATGGCCATCCACCCCACCGCCGTCGTCGAGCCGGGCGCGCAGGTCGACCCGAGCTGCGAGATCGGCCCCTTCGCCTACGTCGGCCCCCACGTGGTCATGGGGCCGGGCTGCCTGGTCCGCCCCCACGGCGTGGTCACCGGCCACACCACCCTGGGCGCGCGCAACCAGGTCTTCTCGCACGCCACCATCGGCGAGATCCCGCAGGACCTGAAGTACGGCGGCGAGCCCACCCGCACCGTCATCGGCGACGACAACGTCTTCCGGGAGTGCAGCACGGTGCACGCCGGCACGGCGCAGGACCGCGGCGAGACCCGCATCGGCAACCGCTGCCTCTTCATGGCCACCGCCCACGTGGCGCACGACTGCGTCATCGGCGACCGGGCCATCATCGCCAACTGCGTCGGGCTGGCCGGCCACGTGGTGCTGGAGGAGGACGTCCACTTCGGCGGCCTGGCCGGCGCCCACCAGTTCATCCGGGTGGGACGGCTGGCCTTCGTGGGCGGCATGTGCGGCGTGGTCATGGACGTGGCCCCCTACACCATCGTCAACGGCACGCGGGCCGAGGTGGTGGGCCTCAACACCATCGGCATGCAGCGGGCCGGCCTGGGCGAGGAGCAGGTGGGCCGGGTCAAGCAGGCCTTCAAGATCTTCTTCCGCTCCAACCTGCAGGCGGCCGAGGCGCTGGCGCGGCTGGAGGGCGAGCTGGGCGCCTACCCCGAGGTGGCCCACTTCACCGCCTTCGTGAAGACCTCCAGGCGCGGCGTGACCCGCTAGGCATGGCCACCATCGGGCTCATCGCCGGGGCGGGCGGCTTCCCGCTCCTCTTCGCGGCGGGGGCGCGGCGCGCCGGCCACCGGGTGGTGGCCACGGGCTTCGTCAACTCGACCGACCCGGCCCTGGAGCGGGGCGTGGACGGGCTCACCTGGGTCAAGCTGGGCCAGTTCGGCAAGATCATCGCGGCGCTCAAGGCGGGCGGGGCCACCCAGGTGGTGCTGCTGGGCGGCGTCACCAAGAAGCGCTTCTTCCTGGACGTGCTGCCCGACGCGGTGGGGCTTCAGATGATGGCGCGGGCGGCCATCCGCACCGACGACAACCTGCTGCGCGCCGGGGCCGCCATCCTGGAGGAGCACGGCCTCGAGGTCATCGATCCCACGCCGTTCCTCTCCGACGCGCTGGCGCCGGAGGGGGTGCTGGGGCGCGAGCGGCCCACCGAGGCCGAGCAGGCCGACGCCGTCTACGGCCTCACGCTGGCGCGGGCCATCGGCCGGCTCGATCTCGGGCAGACGGTGGTGGTGAAGGAGCGCTGCGCCGTGGCGGTGGAGGCGCTGGAGGGGACCGACGCCTGCATCCGGCGCGGCGGCGAGCTGGGCGGCAAGGGCACGGTGGTGGCCAAGGCGGTCAAGCCGCAGCAGGACCGGCGACTCGACCTGCCCGCCATCGGGCCGCGCACCATCGCCGCCATGAAGGAGGCCGGCTGCCGCGTGCTGGTGGTGGAGGCGGGCGGCACGCTGGTGATGGACCGCGAGGAGCTGGTGCGCCAGGCCGACAAGGCCGGCATCGCCGTCATCGGGCTGCGCTGATGCCCGCCTGGCTCCGTGAGGAGGCCGGCGGGGTGGTGCTGGAGCTGCTGGTCCAGCCGCGCGCCTGGCGCACCCGGGTGGTGGGCGACCAGGGCGGCCGCCTCAAGATCCAGCTCGCCGCGCCGCCGGTGGACGGCGAGGCCAACCTGGCGCTGGTGGAGTTCCTGGCCGGCGCGCTGGGCGTGAAGAAGGCCGCCGTGACCATCGCCCGCGGCGAGACCGGGCGGCGCAAGACGGTGCGGGTGGCCGGTGCGGTGCCGGTCGAGGTGGAGCGGGCGCTGGCTGGCTCCTAAACGGCAGTTCGCGATCCGGCAACACCGGTCGTGCCGAGCGTAGCGCCTGCGCAGCAGGCGCGGAGTCGAGGTACGGCCCGCGTCCAAGGGCGGCCCC
>JANNKC010000353.1:0-22529 GCA_031396105.1 Anaeromyxobacter sp. | reverse complement strand
TTCGCCAAGCTCGCGGCCATGGCGGAAGGCGCGCGCATCGCCAGCAAGCAGTTCTGGGCTTAGGCCTCGACGCGGCGAGTAAAAACCCGCCCGCTCAACGTGCCGGAATTGACATGCGGCCCGGCAGCGCCTCCGCGCGGGCACCATCCCCGGCGCCGTGGCGTTCGGCGCCGGCTGGGCCGTCTGCGGCGGCTGCCCCGGCGCCGTGCTGGCCATGATCGGCGAGGGGAAGCTGGCGTCCCGGTGGACGGCGCCGCGCGCGCCGCGGCCGAGCGGGGCTGGCTGGAGCCGCTCGGCGTGGCGCCGGCGGGACGCGCCGACTTTCTCGCCGCCTGCGGCCTCGACGACGGCGCGGCGGCCCGCCTGGTGGAGGACCTGGCGCTGGAGGCGGCCCTCCTCGGTGTCTCGGACCGGGTGCTGCCCGACGGCCCGTCCTGGCTGGAGGGGCTGGCACTGGGGGCCCGGCTCTCCGGCGCCTGGGGCGAGTCGCTGTCGGGGCTCACCTCACCGCGGCGGCGGAGCGCCCGGCGCGCCCGCTAGTAGGGTCTCCGGGCTGGCGGCGGCACCGTGTGCCCCGCGTTTCGCCGCCGGCTGCCCTGGTCAAGAGGCGCAGGACCCCGAGTCCCAGCGCAGCAGCCCCATCACCCGCTTCCCGAGCACCGTGCCGGCCAGGATGCCTCCCAGGATCACCAGGGCCGCCAGCTTCCCCTCGCCGATCATGGCCAGCACGGCGCCGGGGCAGCCGCCGCAGACGGCCCAGCCGGCGCCGAAAGCCACGGCGCCGGGGATGGTGCCCGCGCGGAGGGGGCGCGAGGCCAGCCCCGCGCTGCGGCAGTGGATGGCGAAGCCGATGGCGGCCAGCGCCACCCCGGCGGCGAAGGTGAGGAGGAGCCGCGGGTCGGCGAAGGTGAACATGCGGTGGAGCTCGCCGAAGTCGGTGAAGCCGGCGCCGCTGATGGTGGCGCCGAAGACCAGCCCGAGGCCCCCGAGCTCGAGGTGCGTCCGGTAACGGACCATCAGGAGCCCCTCCCAGCCAGCAGGAACGAGACCGCCACGGCGACGCCGAAGAAGGTGGTGGTGGCGGCCAGGCCGGCCGGCTGGAAGCGCGCGCAGCCGGAGAGGCCGTGGCCGGTGGAGCAGCCGCCGGAGACGGTGGTGCCGAGGCCGACCAGCAGACCGCCGCCGGCCAGTGCCGCCAGGCCCCAGGCGCCCGGCGCCACGAGCCGGGCGTAGGCCTCGGGCAGCGCCAGCGTGGGGTGGAACCCGCCGCGCAGGGCGGTGGCCAGGAAGGCGCCGGCCACGATGGCGCCGAGGAAGACGGCGTGGGCGCCCAGCGTGGGCCGGGAGGCCGGCGAGCCGCAGCTCCGGCAGGGCGCCGCGGTGCCGCAAGCGCCCTCCGCCGGCGCGGCCACCTCGGTCACCACGGAGAGCGAGGGCTTCGCGTCGGGCCCGGCCGCCACCATGGCGGGGGTCATGCCCGCGAAGGCTTCGGCGGTGGCCGCCGCCAGCGCGGCCTCCAGCGCCGCCTCATCGGCGGAGCCCATGGCGACGCGGCTCCGCTCCACCGCCAGCTCCTCGCGCCAGTTGACGAAGCGCCCCACGATGCCCGAGACGCCGAAGGGACGGCGGGCGACCAGGCAGGAACCCACCGTCACCGCGGCCAGCCCGGCTGCGCCGAGCCACCAGGGCCAGTGGGCGGCGCTCACGTGCGGCCGCCGAGGAGCACGTCGAGGTTGAGCTCCTTGCCATTGGGCAGCAGGTTGGGCGGCACGGGCTCGCCGCGCAGCGATCGCTTGTACCGCTCGCAGTTCTCGAAGTTCCCCTCGCAGTAGAAGCTGTGCCAGACCTTGAGCGAGCCGCGCATGGCGAACTTCGGGAAGAGCTCGCAGCTCGAGATGTGCGAGCAGCGGCGCGGCGACGAGGTTGCGACCGGCATTCTTCTTCTCCAAGCCCCTCGGGACTGGTCCACATGGCGCCCGGGACGGGTCCACATTGCACCGGACCGCTCCGCTCCCGCCACCACCCTGATCAAGTGACGACCCTGGCAGCCAGCGCTTTCGCGTGGTTGGCGCCCACACATCCGCTCCGTGCGCCCACATCGGCGCCGGGGTCCGGCAGCCCGTGCCAGGCACACGTCGAGGGGTCAGCAGTCGATACCCGCCACGGCGCTGCTCTTTCCGCGTGGGGCCCGAGGAGGGGTGGCGGTCCAGGTTGCGGCGGTCGGTGGCGGGCGGCATGGGAGTGGCCTCGCGGCGCCCTTCGCCGCCAAGAAGGAGACTCACCATGCAGCTGGTCGCCAAGCTGGTCGTCGCGTTCGCGGTCCTGGCCCTCGCGGCCCCCGCCCTCGCCTGCGGCGGCGAGAAGATGCAGACCACGGACAAGCAGCAGGCCAAGCCGGCCGTCGCCTCCGCCGAGAAGGCCCAGGCGGGCGCCACGCCGGAAGCCGCAAAGGCCCAGGCCAGGCCGGCCACCGCCCGGAACTGACACACGGGCCGACGGGCCGCCGCGGCCAGCCGCCAGGTCGAGGGGGCTGGCCGCGTCGCGGCCCGTTCACCTGGACGACGGGCGCCCGGTGCTCGGCGCGCCCGGTCCTAGCCCCGCCGGAACCAGAGCGCGGCGCGCCCCACCGGCTCGGCCTTGCGCTCCAGCGCGGCGAGTTGCGCCGCGCCCAGCGGGGTGAAACCCCGCGCAATGGCGACGTTCTCCTCGAGCTGGGCGATGGAGTCGACGCCCACGATGACGGTGGAGACCGGCAGCGAGAGGACGTAGCGCATGGCCTCCTTCATGGTGAGCGTGCCTGAACGCGTCGCCTTGACCGTGGCGCGCTGCTGCTCGAGCGGGGGCGGCCGATAGCCGGCCAGGAGGCGGCCGCGCGCCGGGATCTTCATGCCGATGATCCCCAGCTCCTGCTCCACCGCCAGGGGCAGGAGGTCCTTCTGGAACGGCAGGTGGTGCGGGTCGGCGGCGTTGACCGCCATGAGCACGCAGTCGAAGGGGAAGCGGCGCATGGCCGCCGCCAGCACGTCCGGGTCGGTGTGGCCGGAGAGGCCGACGAAGCGCACCAGCCCCTGCTCGCGGGCCCGCTGCAGGGCCTCCAGCGCGCCGCCCTTCCTGGAGACCGCCTCCACGTCCTCCATGGTGGACATGGCGTGGAGCTGCCACAGGTCGACGTGGCCGGTCTGCAGGAGCGTGAGCGAGGTCTCGAGCAGCCGCCACGAGCCGTCGCGCGTCCGGTCGTGCGTCTTGGTGGCCAGGAAGGCCTGGCCGCGCCGCCGCTTCATGACCTGGCCGATGTACCGCTCGCTCCAGCGTTGGTCGCCGCCGTAGCGGGCCGAGGTGTCGATGTAGTTGACGCCGAGGTCGAGGGCCCGCTCGATGATCGACACGGCCACCGCCTCGTTGTCGGGCTGCTCCACCGCGGCCTGGCCGCCCAGGCTGAAGAGCCCCACCTGGAAGCCGGTGCGCCCCAGGTTGCGGGTGGGCATGGCGGCCGCGGTGGCGGCGTTGAACGGGCCGGGGCCCGGCGCGGCGGGCCTGGTCTCCACCGCCCCGGCGCGGCCGGTCGCCAGGCCGGCGGCGGCGGCGACGCCGAGCTTGAGGAGGTCCCTGCGGCGCAGCGTGGCCCTCGGCGGTCGCGGCTTCTCATCGGACATGGGTTGGCCTCCGTGGTGCAGGACGGTAACGCGCCGGCCGCGGGGGCGCCACCTGGACGCCCCGCCGCTCAGCCGCTGGCGAGCCGGCGCACCACGGCGCGGAGCGCCTCCACCTCGTAGGGCTTCTCCAGCGCCCGCTCCGGCACGGCCTCGAGGAAGCGGCGCGCCTCCTCGGTGAAGGCGCCACCGGTGAGGAAGGCGCAGCGCGACGCCAGGTCGGGCGCCTGGCGGGCCAGCGCCTCGTGGAAGGCCATGCCCGTCATGTTGGGCATCATGAGGTCGCAGAGGATGGCGTCGTAGCGCGACCCGCCCTGGATCCTCTCCAGCGCGGCGCGGCCGTCGCCCGCCACCTCCACGTCGAACTCGGCCCGGAGCAGGCGCGCCGTGGTGGCGAGGACGCGCGGCTCGTCGTCCACCACCAGCACCCGCCGCCGCCGCGGGGCCTCGGCGGGTCGGGGCGCGGACTCGGCGCGCGGCGCCGGCGGCAGCAGCACCCGCACCATCGTCCCCCGCCCCGGCGTGCTCTCCACCGAGAGGGCGCCGCCGTGGGCGGTGGCGATGGCGTGGCAGATGGAGAGCCCCAGGCCCGAGCCGCCCCCCGGGCCGCGGGTGGTGAAGAACGGGTCGAAGATGCGGGGCAGGTGCTCCGGCGCGATCCCGCCGCCGGTGTCGTGCACCTCCAGCGCGGCCTGGCCGTCCAGGGCGCGCGTCACCACGCGGATCACGTGCTCGGCCTCGTGCCCGGGCGCGATGGCCTGGGCCGAGTTGAGGAGCAGGCTGACCAGCAGCTGCACCAGCCCGCCCTCGTCGACGTGGACCTGCGGTGCCCCCTCGTCCTGCCGCTCGAAGCGGGCGCGGTGGCGCACCTCGTTCATCACCAGGGCGGCCGCCATCTCCACCACCTGCGGGAGCGCCAGCGTCACCCGGGGCCGCCCCTGCGGCGCGGCGAAGGCCACCAGCCCCTGCACGATGCGCCGGATCCGCTCCACCCCGCCGCGGGCCTCCTCCACGGCCTCGAGCAGCACGGCCACCGTCTGCGGCGGCAGCCCCACCGCCCGCACGGCCTCGCGCACCACCTCCAGGCCCCCGCGCACGTAGGTGAGCGGGTTGTTGATCTCGTGGGCCACGCCGGCCGCCAGCGTGCCCAGCGAGGCGAGCCGGTCGGCCCGGGCCAGCCGCGCTTCCAGCTCGGCCCGCTCGGTGAGCGCCTGGCGCAGCGCCGCCTCGGCCTGGCGCTGCTCGGTCACGTTGCGGATGACGAAGACCACGTCCCCCTCGCCGGACCGCACCACCCTCGCCTCGAAGTGGCGGCCGCTGCCTGGCGGCAGCTGGTACTCGGCCACCTGGAGCTGGCCCGTGGCGCGCGCCCGCGCTGCCGCGTCGAGCAGGTGCCGTGCGATGGGGGCGGGCACCAGCTCGGAGACGCGGCGCCCCAGGAACTGCGCCGGCGGCAGGGCGAGATCGCGCTCGCCGCCGTGGAACTCCAGGAGCACGTCGTCCGCCCCGACCCGGAAGATCATGTCGGGCAGGGCGGCCAGGAGCTCGTCCCTGGTCGTGGAGTGCGGCCCGCCCGCCTGGCGCCTCTCGCCGTCGGCCATCCGGGGAGCCTACGCCGCCGGGAGCGCGGTGCCCAGGACGGAGTGTCCGGGTAGGCGGTTCGTCCTGGGTCAGGGCGCACCCTCCCCATGGCGCGCCGGCGGCGGGCGCCGAGCCGCCGCGCGCCGTGGGGCGCCGGCGGAGCTCCACCGAGCTGCGATGGCAGCCTGCTTGACGGCCGGTCCCGACCCCGAAAACAATCCGCACACCGTGAAGACCGCCGCCCAGGATCAGGCCTGCCTCGACCGTTGCGCCGCGCTGCCCGAGAACCTCGCCGACGCCGTGGCGAACCACGCCCGCAGCGCCCCGGAGGGTGTGGCGCTCGTGGAGCATGACACCGGAGAGGTGGTGACCTGGAAGGGGTTCGACCGGGCGGTGGACGCCTTCGCGGCGCTCCTGCTGGCCAAGGGCTTCGGGAAGGGGGACGTCATCGCCACCAGCCTGCCGCTCCTGAAGGAGCACGTCTTCCTGCTCCACGCCTGCTACCGGGTGGGGATCCTGGCGGCGCCGCTCGACCTCAGGCTCCGCGCCGGCGAGCTCGCCACCTGCTTCGAGAAGCTCCAGCCACGCGGCTACTTCTTCGCCGGAGCGCCGGCGCTGATGCCGGTGATGCGTGAGGTGGTGGGCTCGGCCCCCACGGTGCGCCACTGGGTGCAGTTCCAGAAGGAGCCGCACGGGATCCTGCCGGGCGCCACCTGGGTGAAGGACTTCACCCGCGGCATCAAGGCGGCCTACCTGCTGGGCGCGCTCTCCGGCCGGGTGCGCCGGGCCCGTCGCCTGGTGGGGCGGCGCGACGGGGCCCTGGTCATCTTCACCACCGGCTCGACCGGCTCGCCCAAGGCGGCGGTCCTCTCCCACGAGGGGATCCTCACCCAGAACGCCGCGCTCTCGGTGGGCTTCGGGCTGCGCGACGACGATCGGCTGCTGGTCAACCTGCCCCCCAGCCACGTGGGCTGCACCACCGAGCTGCTCGGCACCGGCGTCTACCAGGGCATCACCTCGGTGCTGCTGCAGATCTTCGACGCCGAGAAGAGCCTGGAGGCCATCGCGCAGCACCGCGTCACCGTGCTGGGCCAGATCCCCGCCCTCTTCAACCTCGAGTGGAACCACCGGCGCTTCGGGGAGCTCGACCTCGGGAGCCTGCGGCTCGCCATCTACGGCGGCCAGGGCGTGCCGCGCGCCTTCCTGGACCGTCTGCGCGCCATGGCCCCCGAGATCGGCACGGGGCTCGGCCTCACCGAGACCTCCGGCTTCTGCACCTACACCGCCCTCGGCGCCAGCGCCGACGACCTGGCGGAGGGCATCGGCTTCGACGCGCCCCACGGCCCCGTCTCCATCCGCGAGCCCATGCGCGCCGACGGCACGGCGGGGCGGGAGAAGCCCCCGGGGGAGATCGGCGAGATCTGCTTCACCGGCCCGCAGGTCTTCCTGGGCTACCTGAACGACGGCGACGCCACCGCCCGAACCATCTCCCGCGAGGGGGTCTGCTACACCGGCGACCTCGGCACCTACGGGCCCGGGGGGCTCAAGCTGGCGGGCCGCTCCAAGCTCACCATCAAGCCCAAGGGGTTCCAGGTCTTCCCCGGCGACGTGGAGAACCACGTGGTGGCGGCGCTCGGCGGGCGCGCCGCGGCGGCCGCCTGCGTGGGCGTGGAGCACGCCGTCTGGTCGGAGGCCATCGTCCTCTTCGTGGAGCGCGCGGCGGAGGCCCAGGTCACCGAGGAGGAGGTCCACCTGGCCTGCCACGGCATCGCCTCCTACGCGCGGCCGAGCCACGTGGAGGTGGTGGCGTCCGGCGCGCTGCCGCTCAACCGGGTGGCCAAGACCGACTACCTCCTGCTGCGCGAGCAGGCCAAGGAGATCGTGGCCGGGCTTCGACGGGCCGGGAAGTGGGACGTGCGGGCCTGAGGCGGGGGCCGGCCCCGCGGACCGGCCCTCCTCGCGACGGGAGCCCTGGCTCGCGCCTCCGCCTCAGGGCCCGGGCGGCTCTTCGGAGAGCGCGCCGGTGCGCCAGCCCAGCCGGATGGAGCCGAAGCGGAGCGCCAGCGTCACCGCCACGCCGGCGGCGGCGGCCAGCGGGGTGGGCTGTCTGGCCGCGACGTCGAGCAGCACGAAGGCGGCGCACCCGGCCATGGCCGCCAGCGCGTAGAACTGGCCGGGCTTGAAGAGGAGCGGCTCCTCGCGCACCAGCACGTCGCGCAGGAGGCCGCCCCCCACGGCGTTGACCGTCCCCACCAGGATGGCCGAGAGAAGCGGCAGGTCGGCCTGGAGGGCCTGCTGCGCGCCGTAGACGCCGTAGAGCCCGAGCCCCACCGCGTCGGCCAGCAGGATGACCAGCCGCAGCCGGAGCAGCACGCCGGCGAAGAGGACCCCCGCCGCGGAGCCCGCCAGCACCGCCGCCAGGTACCTCCAGTCGCGCAGCGCGGCCGGCGGGCCGGCTTGCAGGAAGAGGCCGTCGCGGAGCAGCGCCCCGCCCAACCCGGTCACCAGGGCCAGCACCGCCGCGCCCACCAGGTCGTACCGCTTCTGGCGCGCCGCCATGGCGCCGGTGGCCGCGAAGAGGGCCACGGCGCCGAGGTCGACGGCGAGCGGGAGCTGGAAGGGGACGTCGTGCACCGCGCGCCAGATACCACGGCGACGTGCCTTCGGTCATCGAGCCCCTTCCTCGCGGCCCGCCGTGGTGGCAACGTGAGGGCCATGCGTCCCGCCCGCTTCCTCGCCGCCGCCGTCGCGCTGCTCGTGGCCCATCCGGTGCTGGCCGGGGAGGAGACCTCGACCCCGGAGGCCACCCCCCGGCTCACGCTCCACCTCCCCTCGACGGCCGCGACCACGGGCGGGCTCCTGCTCCTGGCCGGGCTCGCGGCGCTCGAGACCGATCGGCTCGCGGCACCGGCCTGCCGCTGGTGCGAGCCCCCGCCGCTGGACCGCTGGGCCCGGACCCAGCTCCGCTGGCGCGATCCCTCGCGCGCCGCCGCCGTCTCCGACGCGCTGGTGGTGGCGGTCCCGGCGGGCGCGGCGCTGGCGCTCGGCCTCCTGGCGCAGCAGGCCGGCGGCGGGTGGCGCGAGGCGGGCGAGGACCTCCTGGTCGTCGCCGAGGCGGTGGCCGTGGCCACGGTGCTCACGCAGGCCGCCAAGCTCGGCGCGGCCCGGCTCCGCCCCTACGCCTGGGCCGACGGCGGCTCCACCGCCGTGGACGCGCGCCACTCCTTCTGGTCCGGCCACACCGCCCTGGCCTTCTCGGCGGCGGCGGCCGCCACGCAGGTGGCGCGGCTGCGCGGGCGGGCCGGGTGGCGCTGGCTCGCCATCGCCTCCTTCGCGGGCGCGGCCGCCACCGGCTGGCTCCGCATGGCCGGAGACCGGCACTGGCTCACCGACGTGGTCACCGGGGCGGTGGTGGGCACGGCCGCCGGCCTCGGCGTGCCGCTGCTGGTGCTGCGCCCCGCGCACGGCCGGGCGCCGCCGCTGACCCTCGCGCCGGCGCCTGGCGGGCTGGTGCTCCTCTTCTGAGCGTCCCTTCGCGCGCGGCGCCCGGGCTGCGTCGCCGGCGTGCACGGCCCGGCCGGTTGCTGGCGAGCCCCGCCACCGCGTGCTAACGGAGACCCCGGGGGAAGCGAGACGCCGCGATGAGCCAGGGAACCGCCAGGGCCAGCCTCCACGTCATCCACTCCGCCGACGCCGTGGTGCAGGGACTGTCCTACCCCATCGGGCCCGAGGGACTGACGCTGGGGCGGGAGGAGGGCAACGGCATCGTCATCTCCTCCGACCAGGCCTCCCGTCGCCACGCCCACATCCTGGTGGTGGGCGGCGGCCACCTGCTGCAGGACCTCGACTCGACCAACGGCACCTTCGTCAACTCGAAGCCGGTCAAGGCGCAGCAGCTGCGCCACGGCGACGTGGTGCGCATCGCCTCCACGGTGATGAAGTACGTGGTCGAGGGCTAGCTACAGCATCCCCAGCTGCAGCCGCGCCGCCTCGCTCATGCGCGAGGGGTCCCAGGGCGGGTCGAAGACCAGCTCCACGTCGGCCTGCTTCACCCCCGGCACCGAGAGGCACTTGCGGCGCACGTCGTCCACCAGCATGGGCCCCACGCCGCAGCCCGGCGCGGTGAGCGTCATGTGGACCACCACGCGGTGGCCGCCCTCCACGGGGCCGCTGGCCACCGAGTAGACCAGCCCGAGCTCCACGATGTTGGAGGGGATCTCCGGGTCGTAGACGTCCTCCAGCGCCTTCCACACCTGGCGCTCGTCGAAGGGGCCCTCCAGCGTGACGGCCCGCGCCGCCGCGGCCGCCTGCGCCTCGGCGACGTACTTGTCGCCCATGGCGTCGGCGTCCTGGCCGTCGATGCGCACGAGCTGGCCGCGGTCGGTCATGAGGGTGAAGCTGCCGCCCAGCGACTGCTGCACCACCAGCCAGGTGCCCTCGGGGAGGAGCGCCCCCTCGCCCTGGGGGATGAGCATCGCCTGGACGGCACGCAGCAGGATGACGGGCTCTCGGGCCATGGATGGGCTCCTACTCGGTGGAGGCGCTGCCGCTGCCCTTGAGCGCGGCGCGCAGCGTGTGCCAGGCCAGGCTGGCGCACTTCACGCGGGTGGGGAACTCGTGGACGCCGCCGAAGACCGCCAGCTTGCCCAGCCCGTCGAGGTCGGGGACCGCGCCCGGTCCCTCGGTCACCAGGGCGTGGAAGGTCTGGAAGAGCGCGTCGACCTCCTCGGGCCGCTTCCCCTTCACCAGGCCGGTCATGACCGAGGCCGAGGCGCGGCTGATGGCGCAGCCGGTGCCCGTGAAGTGGACCTCGCGCACCGCGCCGTCCTGCACGGTGGCCTGCACGTCGAGGTGGTCGCCGCAGAGCGGGTTCAGCCCCTCGGCGTGGTGGGTGGCGCCGGGGAGCGGCCCGAAGTTCCGGGGCCGCTTGCCGTGGTCCAGGATGACCTCCTGGTAGAGATCGGAGAGCTCGCTCATCGGGTCACGAGAAGATCGTCCTGGCCGCGTGGAGCGCCTGCACCAGCGCCTCCACGTCGGCCGCGGTGTTGTAGAGGGCGAAGGAGACGCGGCTGGTGGCCGGCACGCCGAGCCGGCGCATGAGCGGCTGGGCGCAGTGGTGGCCGGCGCGGATGGCCACCCCCTGCCGGTCCACGATGGTGGCGAGGTCATGGGGGTGGATGTCGCCCAGCAGGAAGGAGATGACGCCGGCGCGCTGCCGCGGCGTGCCCACCAGCCGGATGTCCGGCAGGGTCCGCAGCGCGTCCTCCGCCTGGGCCAGCAGCGCCGCCTCGTGGACCGCGATGGCCGGCAGCCCGAGCGCCGTGACGTAGTCGAGCGCGGCCGCCAGGCCGATGGCCCCGGCGATGTGGGGCGTGCCGGCCTCGAACTTGAACGGCAGCTCGTTGAAGGTGGTCTTCTCGAAGGTCACCGAGCGGATCATGTCGCCGCCGCCCTGCCAGGGCGGCATGGCCTCCAGGTGCTCGCGCCGCCCCCAGAGCACGCCGATGCCGGTGGGGCCGTACACCTTGTGGCCGCTGAAGACGTAGAAGTCGGCCCCCAGCGTGCGCACGTCCACGCCGAGGTGCGGCGCCCCCTGCGCCCCGTCCACCAGCACCGGGATGCCGCGGGCGCGGGCCAGGGCGATGATCTCCGGCAGCGGCGTCACCGTGCCGAGCGCGTTGGAGACCTGCGTCACCGCCAGCAGCTTCACCCGCGGGCCGAGCAGCCGCTCCAGCGCGGCGAGGTCCAGGTCGCCCGCGTCGTCGATGGGGGCCGGCACCAGCCGCGCGCCTCGCTCGGCGCAGAGGAGCTGCCAGGGCACGATGTTGGAGTGGTGCTCCAGCGTCGTCACCACCAGCTCGTCGCCCGCGCCCACCCGCTGGCGCCCGAAGGTCTGGGCCACCAGGTTGACGGCCTCGGTGGCGCCGCGCACGAAGATCACCTCGCGCCGGTCGGCGCCCAGGAACCTGGCCACCGTCTGGCGCGCCCCCTCGAAGGCCCGGGTGGCCCGCTCGGAGAGGGCGTGCACGCCGCGGTGCACGTTGGCGTTGTCCCGCTCGTAGTAGCGGGAGACGGCGTCGATGACGGCGCGCGGCTTCTGGGAGGTGGCGGCGTTGTCGAGGTAGACCAGCGGCTTGCCGTGGACCTGCTGGTGCAGGATGGGGAAGTCGGCGCGCGCCCGGGCCGCGTCCAGCGCCCGGGCCGGCGCCGGCGAGGCCCCTCGACTCCGGACCTGCGGTCCGGAGCCTGTCCTGAGCGTCGCCTCGCCCTGGCGAGGCGGAGTCGAAGGGCTCGGGACGTCCGGAAGGAGGGTCGAGGCCGGCTGGAGGAGGGCGGGGTCGCGGACGGTCACGCCGCCTCCAGGAGCCGCACGCCGCCCGGCAGCCGCGCCGCCACCAGCGCCCGCGCCCGGGCCCTGAGCGGCTCGGGGCGCACCGCCTCCACCAGCTCGGCCGCGAAGGCGTAGATGAGGAGGGAGCGGGCGGCGGCCTCGTCGAGGCCGCGCGAGCGCAGGTAGAACAGGGAGGTCTCGTCGAGCCGCCCCACCGTGCCGCCGTGGCCGCACTTCACGTCGTCGGCGAAGATCTCCAGCTGCGGCGAGGTGTTCACGGTGGCGTCGTCGGAGAGGAGCAGGTTGGAGGAGGACTGGTACGCCTGCGTCTTCTGCGCCCCGGGCAGCACCCGGATGCGGCCGCTGAAGACCGCGCGGGCGTGGCCGTCGAGGATGGCCTTGAAGGTCTCCTGGGTGGTGCAGCGCGGCGCGGCGTGCTCCACCACCGAGAGGTGGCCGGAGAGCCGGTGGCCGTCGGCCAGGGAGAGGCCGGAGAGGCGGCACTCCCCGTCCTCGCCGTTCATGCGCGCGTGGACCTCGGAGCGGGAGAGGCGCGCGCCCAGCGAGAGCGCGTGGGAGAGGAAGTGGCTGCCGGCCGCCTGCTCGACGTGGACCGAGGCGAGGTGGAAGGCCGCCGCGCCGTCCTCCTGGAAGCGGTAGTGGTCCACCCGCGCCCCCGCGCCCAGCACCAGCTCGGCCACCGGGGCCACCAGGTAGGCCTGGTCGTCCATGCCGAGGTAGTGCTCCAGCACGGTGCAGAGCGCCCCCTCGCCGGCCACCACCAGGAGGCGCGGGAAGGCGGCCGCCACGCCGCCGGGCGCGCCGCCCACGTGGATGATGCGGATGGGGGGCGCCACCGCGGCCCCGCCGGGCAGGTGCAGGAAGGCCCCGTCCTCGAAGAGGGCGGCCGAGGCGGCGGTCAGCGCGCCCGCCTCGGGGTGGGCCAGCCGGAAGAGGTGCGGACGCACCCGGTCGGGCACCTCGCGGATGGCGTCGCCCAGGGCGAGGAGCGTGGCGCCGGCCGGCAGCCCGGTGAGGCGGGTCAGGTCCGGGCGGTAGCGGCCGTTCACGAAGACCAGGCGCGGTCCATCCAGGCGGCCGGCCCGCTCCAGCAGCGCCTTCAGGTCCGGACCCTCGGCGTCGGGGCGTGGCCTGAAGAGCGTCAGGGCGGAGAGCGGCGCCAGGCTGGTGGTGCGCCAGTCCTCCAGCCGGGTGGTGGGCAGCCCGGCGGCCTGGAAGGACCCCAGCGCCGCCAGGCGGGCCTCGGCCAGCCAGCCCGGCTCCCCGTGCGGCGGGGCGAACGCGGCGGCCAGGCTCTCGGAGGCCGGGGTGACGGAGGTGGGGCTCACGGGCGGGCCCTCTGCCCGTGGAGGTGCTGCGGCGGGGAGAGCCCCAGCGGCGGCTTCTCGGCCGCCCAGGCGTAGCCGGTCTGCTCCAGCTCCTTGGCCAGCTCGCGCCCGCCGCTCCGGACGATGCGGCCGGCCGCCATGACGTGGACCGCGTCGGGCGTGATGTGGTCGAGGAGCCGCTGGTAGTGGGTGACCAGCAGGACGGCGCGGTCGGCGCGGCGCAGCGCGTTGACGCCCTTGGAGACCACCCGCAGCGCGTCGATGTCGAGCCCGGAGTCGATCTCGTCGAGGATGGCCAGGCGCGGCTCGAGCACCGCCATCTGGAAGATCTCGTTGCGCTTCTTCTCGCCGCCCGAGAACCCCTCGTTCACCGAGCGCGAGCCGAAGGCCGGGTCGAGCTCGACCAGCTTCATCTTCTCCTTGGCGAGCGAGAGGAAGTCCATGGCGTCGAGCTCCTCCTCGCCACGGGCGCGCCGGAGCGCGTTGAGCGCGGTGCGCAGGAAGTAGAGGTTGCCCACCCCGGGGATCTCCACCGGGTACTGGAAGCCCAGGAAGACGCCGCGCGCGGCGCGAGCCTCGGGCGGAAGGGCCAGCAGGTCCTGGCCGTCGTAGCGGACGCTGCCGCCGGTCACCTCGAAGGCGTCGCGGCCGGCCAGCACCCCGGCCAGCGTCGACTTGCCGGAGCCGTTCGGACCCATGATGGCGTGCACCTCGCCGGCCCGCACCGTCAGATCCAGCCCCTTCAGGATCTCCTTCTCGCCGACCCGGGCCGTCAGGCCCCTGATCTCCAGCAGCACCTCCCCGCTCATCCGACGCTCCCTTCCAGCGACAGGCCCAGCAGCTTCTGGGCCTCGACCGCGAACTCCATGGGCAGCTCCTTCAGGACCTGCTTGGCGAACCCGTTGACGATCATCGACACCGCGTCCTCGTCGGAGAGGCCGCGCTGGCGGCAGTAGAAGAGCTGGTCCTCCGAGATCTTGGAGGTGGTGGCCTCGTGCTCCACCGTGGCGGTGCGGTTCTTCACCTCGATGTACGGGAAGGTGTGGGCCCCGCAGCGGTCGCCGATGAGCAGCGAGTCGCACTGCGAGTGGTTTCGCGCCCCCGTGGCCCCCTTCTGCATCTTGACCAGGCCGCGGTAGGTGTTCTGGCCGCGCCCCGCGCTGATCCCCTTGGAGACGATGGTGGAGCGGGTGTTCTTGCCCACGTGGATCATCTTGGTGCCGGTGTCGGCCTGCTGGCGGTTGTTGGTGAGGGCCACCGAGTAGAACTCGCCCACCGAGTCGTCGCCCAGCAGCAGCACCGACGGGTACTTCCAGGTGATGGCGCTGCCGGTCTCCACCTGGGTCCAGCTGATCTTGGACCCCCTGTGGGCCGCGCCGCGCTTGGTGACGAAGTTGTAGATGCCGCCCTTGCCGTCGGCGTCGCCCGGGTACCAGTTCTGCACGGTGGAGTACTTGATCTCCGCGCCGTCCTTGGCCACCAGCTCGACCACCGCGGCGTGGAGCTGGTTCTCGTCGCGCATGGGCGCGGTGCAGCCCTCCAGGTAGGAGACGTACGACCCCTCCTCGGCCACCACCAGGGTGCGCTCGAACTGGCCGGTGTCCTTGGCGTTGATGCGGAAGTAGGTGGAGAGCTCCATGGGGCAGCGCACGCCCTTGGGCACGTGGACGAAGCTGCCGTCGGAGAAGACCGCCGAGTTGAGGGCCGCGAAGAAGTTGTCGGCCGGGGGGACCACCGAGCCGAGGTGCTGCTCCACCAGCGCCGGGTGCTCCTTCACCGCGTCGGAGAAGGAGCAGAAGGTGATGCCCTTCTCCGCCAGCTTGGCCTTGTAGGTGGTGGCCACCGAGACCGAGTCGAAGACCGCGTCCACCGCCACGCCGGCCAGGCGGAGCTGCTCCTCGAGCGGGATGCCCAGCTTGGCGAAGGCCCGCTTCAGCTCCGGGTCGACCTCGTCCATCGAACCGAGCTGCTTCTTGGCCCTGGGCGCCGAGTAGTAGACGATCTTCTGGTAGTCCGGCCGCCGGTAGGTGACGTTGGCCCAGGTCGGCTCCTCGAGCGTGAGCCAGTGCCGGTAGGCCTTGAGCCGCCAGGCCAGCATGAACTCGGGCTCCCCCTTCTTCCTGGAGATGATGCGGATGACCTCCTCGGAGAGCCCGGGCTCGACGGCGTCGGCCTCGATGTCGGTGACGAAGCCGTAGCGGTACTTCTGCTCGGTCAGCTCCTTGAGCTGCTGCGCGCTGGTCATGGGTGGCTCACTCCGGGAACGACCGGGAGGCCGAGGGGAGCCGCCGCCTCGCGAGCCGGGCCGGCCAGGCGGAACGGACCGATGGCGGAGAGGGGGAGCTTCTGCAGCGCGCCCTGGATGGCGCGCGAGACCGGATCCCAGCTCGCCTTGGCCAGGCAGTAGGGCTCGATGCCGCACGGATCGCCCGTGGGGGTGCCGCACTCGGTGAGCGAGATGGGCCCCTCCAGCGCCACGACGATCTCGGCCACCGAGATGGCGTCGGCGTCGCGGGCCAGCAGGTAGCCGCCGTGGCGTCCGCGGTGCGACACCACGATGCCGGCGCGCGAGAGCTCCTTGCAGAGCTTGGAGACGGTGGGGAGCGGCACGCGCGAGCGGCTGGCCAGCTCCTGCGCGGTGAGCGTCCGCTCGCTGCGGGCCAGGTGGGCCAGGAGGACGATGGCGTAGTCGGTGAGCTTGCTCATCCGGATCATTCGGCCGCCTTCGCTCCCCCCGTCTTCAGGGAGGAGCCATCGTGGACCAGAGTGGTCCAGATGCCGGATGATCTAAAGATGGGCGGGCAGGAAGTCACGCCCTTCAGGCGTGGCGCGAAGCCCCTTCAGGGTCTACCCCGGACCAGCGCCCCGTCCAGCGTCTCGCCCCCCACATCGAGGTAGAGGTGGTCATCGGCGATGGTGAGCCCCAGCTTGATGCGCCGGTCCTCCCGCAGCGCCAGCGGCCGCAGGATCTCCTCCGGGATGGCCGCGAGCTCGGCCTTGGCCACCCGCTCCGGCCGGCCGGTTCTCGCCTCCGCCAGGAAGGCCTCGAGCCGGCGCGGGGAGTCGAAGAGGACCGCCACGCGCGCCCCGCCGCCACGGGCGCAATCCTTCTCGATGCGCGCGACCTCCGGCCGGCCCACCCGCACCAGCAGCGTGCGCGTCGAGCCGTCGGCGCCCAGCGCCACCAGGTCGGGCTCGTCGGGCTCGCAGATGCCCGGACCGAACGCCAGTGACTCCTCCCACTGCCAGCAGAAGGCGAGCAGCCGGAGCCAGAGCCGCTCGGCGGTCTCCGAGGGGTGGCGCGCCGCCTTGATGGCGAGCTCGCGATCGACGCCGCGGTCCACGTGGGAGAGCCGGACGTCGAAGTGGTGGAGTGTGGAAGGGAGCGCCATGTGGCCGTCTATCGCCCATCGGCGCCGGTTGCGCCAGCCTGTCCCGTCACAGGGGGCTATCGGAGCGCGGGGGCGACGCCGTACCATCGCAGGTCACCGGTACGGCGGCACGACGCCGGGAGGGACCGATGCCCACTCGCCTGCTGCTCCTCGCCTTCGCGCTCGCGCCGGCGCTTGCCTTGGCCGACGACCCGCCGCCCGGCGACGCCGCCCCCCCGCCCGAGGTGTCGGAGTCCGCGACACGCCCTGCGGCCGCCCACCCCGAGCGGAGCGCCGGAGGCGCGGAGTCGATGGGCGCGCCGGTGGCCGACGCACCTCCGGCCGCCCCGCTCCCGGAGTCCGGCCCACCAGCCGCCGCCGCTTCGCCAGCCGCCCCGCCCGTGGAGGCCGGCGCGCCGGCCGCCGCCGCGGTCACCGCCGAGCAGCTCCCTCCGCCGCCACCGCCACCGCCCCAGGCCGCGCCCTATCCCAGGTTCGGCTTCGCCCTCGGCGCCGGCGTTCCGCAGGCCGCCACGCTCGACCTCCTCTACCGCCCCTTCCCCTGGCTCCGATTGTCGGCCGGGCCGTCCTGGGACTACGTGGGCTGGGGGCTCCACGGCGGCGTGGTCCTCTCGCCCATCCGCTGGGCCATCTCGCCGACCATCGGCGTCGAGGCGGGCCGCTTCTTCGAGCTCGACGTGAACAAGTTCGCCAAGGTCGAGGAGGTGGAGCTTCAGCCGCTCCTCAGGAGGGTGCAGGTGCAGTACGTGGCGGCCACGCTCGGCCTGGAGTTCGGCTCGCAGCGCGGCTTCGCCTTCGCGCTGCGCGCCGGCCTGACCTACCTGCAGGTCGACGCGCACGGCACCGGCCAGTTCAACAGCGGCGGCGACACCCCGGGCGCCAACGACGCGGTCATCACCGTGACCGACCCCACCTTCCGCGGCACCGCGCCCACGGTGCAGCTCGTCTTCCAGTACTTCCTCTAGGAGCGACCGCCATGAGAACGCTCGCGCTCGCCGCCCTGCTCCTCGCCACCGCCTGCGGGAAGCCGCTGCTCTACGCCGAGGTGGAGATCCCCAGCGCCGTCATCCAGGTGCCGCAGCAGACCTTCCCCTCCACGCTGAGCCCCATCCCCACCGACTTCTGCACGGCCGACCCGGCCTTCCCCACCGATCCCGGCAACACCTGCCTCCAGAAGAGCATCGAGTACGACCTGGGCGCCGACTTCCGCGACCTGGTCGAGGACGCGGCCAGCTTCGAGCTCAGGCTCACCGAGCTCAGCATCGCGCTCAGCGCCACCAACCTGCTCGACGACTTCGGCTCGGTGAAGCGCGTCCGCATCGTGGCGGAGGGGAGGGACGCCACCCAGCCGTCCATCGAGCTGGCGCGCTACGTGCGCAACGACGCCCTCCCGCCGGCGCGCAGCATCACGGTGGGAACCCGCTCCTCCGTGAACCTGGGGACCTACGTCCTGGGCGGGTTCATCAAGATCCGCTCCGAGCTGGAGTTCGAGCAGGACATCCCGGAGTTCACCGCCGACGTGACGGGCGACTTCTACCTGAAGGTCACGGTGGACTGGGGGAAGCAGCTGGGGGTGCTGTAGGGAGCCCTCACCCCTCCCGCACCAGCCGGAGCAGGTCCGCCCCGTAGCTCTCCAGCTTCCTCGGGCCGATCCCCTTCACCTCGAGGAGGTCGTCCTCGCTCCTCGGCCGGCGCCGCGCCACCTCGGCCAGGGTGGCGTCGGGGAAGACCACGTAGGCCGGCACGCCCATGCCGCGCGCGGTGGTGGCCCGCCAGGTGCGCAGGGTCTCGAAGAGGGTGAGGTCGAGCGCCACCTCCCCCGCGTTGCCGTCGTCGTCCGGCGCCGCCTCGAAGACCTCCTCGAGACCGCGGCCGCGCTCCCGGCCGCTCCGCGCCCGGCGCGACGCGCCGGCCTCACCCCGCCCGCCGCGGACCTTCCGCGACCGGCCCACCGTGGGCAGCCCGGCCAGGGGATCCGCCCCGCTGCAGGCGTCGCAGGCGTCGGCGCACGGTTCCACCCGCTCGCCGAAGTGGCCCACCAGCCGCTCGTGCCGGCAGCCCCCCTCGTCGGCGAAGCGGAACATGGTGCGGGCCTGCTTGCGCTGCGCCGCCCCCAGCACCTCGTCGTCGCCGGCCATGCGGTCGAAGGCCACCACGTCGGCCCAGGAGAAGAAGAGGACGCAGTCGGAGTCCTGGCCGTCGCGCCCGGCCCGGCCGATCTCCTGGTAGTAGGCCTCCAGGGAGCGGGGCAGGTCCTGGTGGAGCACGAAGCGGATGTCCGGCTTGTCGATGCCCATGCCGAAGGCCACGGTGGCCACCACCACGTCGAGCGTGCCCAGGCGGAAGGCGTCCTGCACGCCGGAGCGCGCCTCCGGGTCCAGCCCGGCGTGGTAGGCGGCCGCCTTGACCCCGTGGTCGGAGAGGTACTCGGCGGTGCCCTCCACGGTCTTTCGCCCCAGGGCGTAGACGATGCCGCACTCGCCGCGCCGGGACCGCACGATGCGCAGGATGGCCTCGCGCGCGGTGGGCCCGTCGCCGCCCTTCTTCACGGCGTGGAGCTTCAGGTTGGTGCGCAGGAAGGAGCCCTTCACCACCAGCGGGTCGGCCATGCCGAGCTGCTCGGCGATGTCGCGCGTCACCGCCGGCGTGGCGGTGGCGGTGAGCGCCAGCACCGGCGCGCCGTAGCGGTCCTTCAGCCCCTGCAGGTTGCGGTAGGCGGGGCGGAAGTCGTGGCCCCACTGGCTGATGCAGTGGGCCTCGTCCACCGCGATGAGCGAGAGCCCCACGCCGTCGAGGGCGCCGCCCACCGAGGCCTCCAGCCCCTCCGGCGCCGCGTAGAGCAGCTCCACCTCGCCGCGCCGGAGCCGGGCCACCCGCTCGCGCCGCTCCTCGGGCGAGAGGGTGGAGTTGAGGAAGGTGGCGCGCAGGCCGGCCCGCCCCATGGCGTCCACCTGGTCCTTCATGAGCGCGATGAGCGGCGAGACCACCAGCGTGGTGCCGCCCAGCAGCCGCGCCGGGAGCTGATAGGTGAGCGACTTGCCGGCGCCGGTGGGCATGACGCCCACGCAGTCGCGGCCGGCCAGGGCCGCCTCCACGATGGCCTGCTGGCCGGGCCGGAAGGCCTGGTGGCCGAAGGTCTCGAAGAGCAGGCGGCGCGCGTCCTCCAAGGTGGCGGTGGGGCGCGATCCCCCGGCGCGCGGGGGGCGCGGCGCCGGCCGGTGGCCCGTCACCAGCGGCTCGATGACGGCCGGGCGGCTGGTCCCGGGAACGCCTGCCTCGGCGGCGCGGAGCTCGCCGGCCAGGGCGCGCAGCCGGTCCACCGCGTCGGCCTCGAAGCAGGAGGGCTCGGCGCGGAAGCGATCGCGGAGCCTGGCCAGCCGCACGGCCGCCTCGCCCCGTCCCGCGGCGCCCGCGTCGAGCGCGCGCGCCACCGCCAGCACCTCCGCCGCGATCTCCGCCCGCCGCTCGCCGTCGCCCGCCACGCTGCGCACTCTACACCTGTACACGTCGCCTCCGACGCGACCCCGGCCCCGACCTCGACGCCCCCACGAACGCCACGGGCGCCGACCCGTGAAGGCCGACGCCCGCGCGTGCTGCCAGCGACCTCGGATGCCTACTTCGTGATCTTGGCGTCCTCGACGATGACCGGATACTTGTAGCCGGCGCCGAAGTCCTTGTCGACGCGGACCAGGCCCTTCACCACCACCACGTCGCCGACCTTGGCGACCTCGGCGCTGGTGACGGTCAGGTCGTTGTCCTTGTCGGCCTTGCCGGTGCCGTCGCGCAGGTGGAGCCAGTTCTTGCCCATGATGCCGGCGTTGTACTTCACCACCTTGCCGCGGATGGTGACCGGCTTGTCGCCGAGCTGGGCCTTCTGGGCGTAGACCTCGGCCACGGTGCGCGCGTCGGCGCCGCTGGCCTTGTCGACCTTCACGACACCCGCGTCGGCCGGGCCCTTGGCCACGTTGGCGTGCTGGGCCGCCATGTTGGCCGGGGTGGGATCCATGCTGGGGCCGGCCGGCGGCTGGTCGGCCGCCGGCGCGGCGCCCTCGAGCGTGCCGAAGAAGACGACGTCGAACTTGCGGTTGAGCGTCTTCGACTCGAAGCCGCTCATGGGCATGGCGTTGACCACCGTGACCTCCTTGCCCTTGGCGAGGTCGGTCTTGGGGACGGCGGCCCACATCTCCTCCTTGCCGACGGAGATCCTGAGGTAGCTGTACGGGGGCGCGTCGAGCCGCTCGAGCACCTTGCCCTTGACGGTGGTGCCCTGGGGAGCGGCCGCGGCGGCCTCGGGGGCGGCGGCCGGAGCGGCGGCCTGCGGCGCGGCGGCAGGCGGCTCGGACTTCTTGCAGCCCACCACGGCCACGGCGACGAGCAGGACGGCAGAGAGACGACGCATCGGTGAGACCTCCATGTACGCAGAAGTGCGCGGATTGCCCATTGGGGGGACGCGTAGACTAAACCAATCTCGCGTCGAATTCGATCCCGCCAGGGTCGAATTCGTCATCGGGAAGCCGCCCCACTTACCACCCTAGCCGCGGAGGCGCCAGCCGGACCGGAGCAGCAGGTAGGGGCCGATCAGCGCACCCACCGCCAGCAGCGCGACCAGCGTCACGCCGGCCGCCGGGGGCGCGTCGGAGATGCCGAGCATCCCGTAGCGGACGGCGTCCACCATGTAGAAGACCGGGTTGGCGCGGGTGAAGGGCGCCAGCGCCGGCGGCAGGGCCCGCGCCGAGTAGAAGACGCCGCCCAGGAAGGTGAGCGGCAGGAGGAAGAAGGTCGGAATGAAGTTCACCTGCTCGAACGACTGGGCCCAGATGGCGGACGCCACCCCCATGCCGGCGAAGGTCACCGCCACCAGCAGCAGCATGGTGAGGGCGAGCAGCGGGTGGGCCACGTCGAAGCCGGTGAAGAGCCCGGCCACCAGCCAGGTGATGCCGCCCACCAGCAGCCCGCGCACCACCGCGGCCCCGACGAACCCGGCCAGGATCTCCCAGTAGGCCAGCGGGGAGACCAGGAGGTCCACCATGGTCCCCTGGAGCTTCATGACGAAGAGCGAGGAGGCGCTGTTGAGGTAGGCGTTCTGCACCACGCCCATGACCACCAGCCCGGGCACGATGAAGCGGGCGTAGGGCACCCCGTCCACCGGCTGGAGCTGGTGGCCGATGGACCAGCCGAAGACCAGGAAGTAGAGGGTGGTGGTGACCAGCGGCGAGGCCAGCGTCTGGCCCGGCACCCGCAAGAAGCGGCGCACCTCCTTGACCAGCAGCGTCCGCAGGCCGAGCGAGATCAGGGCCCCTCCTGCTTCTTGCCCACCAGCTCCACGTAGACCTCCTCCAGGGCGCGGCCGCCGTGGCGCTCGAGGAGCGCCGCCTTCTCCTCCACCAGCAGCAGCCGGCCGTGATCGATGATGCCGATGCGATCGGCCAGCGCCTCGGCCTCCTCCAGGTAGTGGGTGGTCAGCACCACGGTGGTGCCGCGGTCGCGCAGCAGCTTGACGTAGCGCCAGAGGGCGCGCCGGAGCTCCACGTCCACGCCGGCGGTCGGCTCGTCGAGGAAGAGCACCTTGGGCTCGTGCACCAGCGCCTTGGCGATGAGGAGCCGCCGCTTCATGCCGCCCGAGAGGGCGCGGGCGTTGACGCGGCGCTTCTGCAGCAGGTCGAGGGCACCCAGGATCTCCACCACCCGCGCGTCATGCAGCCTGAGGCCGAAGTAGCCGGCCTGGAAGTGGAGCGCCTCCTCGACCGAGAAGAACGGGTCGAAGTTGAGCTCCTGCGGCACCAGCCCCACCGCGCGGCGGGTGAAGCGGTAGTCCTTCACCACGTCCCGCCCCAGCACCGTGGCCGTGCCGGCGGTGGCGCGGGCCAGGCCGGCCACGATGGAGATGAGGGTGGTCTTGCCGGCGCCGTTGGGGCCGAGCAGGCCGAAGATCTCGCCGGGGCGGATGTCGAGGTCCACGCCGTCGAGCGCGACGAGGTCGCCGTAGCGCTTCACGAGGCCGCGCAGCTGGACCACGGGCGCGTCGGTCGGCGTCGTGGCGGGGGCGGGGGCGGGGGCGGACACGGGCGGCCACTCTAGCCGAGGGCTCACGCCAGCTGGGTGCGGAACCGCGTGGCGGCCAGGCCCAGGATGCCCACCCCCAGCACCGCCAGGCAGGCGAGCTGGAACCAGACGTCGCCGAAGCCGGCCCCGCGCAGCAGCACGGCGCGGATGACCTCGGCGAAGT
>JANNKC010000342.1:0-24106 GCA_031396105.1 Anaeromyxobacter sp. | reverse complement strand
CCAAGCCTCAAGGATTCCGGCCTTCAAGGATGGAGCGGGAAACCGGATTCGAACCGGCGACCCTCAGCTTGGGAAGCTGATGCTCTACCAACTGAGCTATTCCCGCGAAACGACCCCTGATCTGCCCCGATCCCGCCCGCGAGTCAAGGTTCTCCGAGCGGCCACGCCGGCGCCGCGCGACCGCCCCATCGGGCGCCGGCGGAGGCGGCCGACAGGGCCACGACGCGGCGGTAGAGTCGCGCCGTGACCGACCTCGAGCAGCGCCTCGAAGCAGGGCTCACCGAGCTGCGCGCCCGCTGGGCCGACCGGATCGCCGCCACGCCGGCGCGCACCGACGAGAAGCCCCAGGGCGACGGCCCCAGGAACCGCCACGGCATGCCGCGGGAGCCGCCGGGGCAGAACGTCTTCGAGGTGCATCAGTGGCCGGTGCTCGACATCGGCCAGACGCCGCAGGTCGCCACGGAGCGCTGGCGCCTCACCATCGACGGCGCGGTGGCCGCGCCGCTCGCGCTCTCCTGGGAGGAGCTCCACGCCCTGCCGCAGGTCGACGACCGGCAGGACTTCCACTGCGTCACCGGCTGGTCGATCCTCGACATGGCCTTCCGCGGCGTCCGCCTCGAGACGCTGGCGGCGCTGGCGCGGCCGCTCGCCGAGGCGACCCACGTCATGTGCCACGCCGCCGACGGCTACTCGACCAACCTGCCGCTGGAGGAGGCGCTCAAGCCGGACGTGCTGCTGGTGCACCAGCTCCAGGGGAAGGCGCTCGCCACCGAGCACGGCGGCCCGGTCCGCATGGTGGTGCCGGAGCTCTGGGCCTGGAAGGGCGCCAAGTGGATCAACCGGCTGGAGTTCCTCACCCAGGACCGGCGCGGCTACTGGGAGATCCGCGGCTACTCCAACACCGCGCACCCGTGGCGCGACGACCGGATGTGGTGAGGGCATGGAAGGACGCGCCCTCGGCACGACCGGGCTCGTCGTCCCGGTGCTCGGCCTGGGCGCCGGCGAGCTCGGCGAGCCCCGCGTCGAGGACGCGGCGGCCGGGCGGCTCCTCAACGCAGCGCTCGACCTCGGCGTCACGCTCATCGACACCGCCCGCTCCTACGGCCTCTCGGAGGAGCGGATCGGCCGCCACCTGGCCCACCGGCGCTCCGAGCTGGTCCTGGCCACCAAGGTCGGCTACGGAGTGGCCGGCGAGGCCGACTGGACGGCCGGCTGCGTCCGCCGCGGCATCGACGAGGCGCTGGCGCGGCTGCGCACCGACGTCATCGACGTGGTCCTGCTCCACTCCTGTGGCCCGGAGGCGCTCCGCGACGAGGGGATCCTCGGTGCGCTCGACGAGGCGCGCCGGGCCGGGAAGCTCCGCGTCGCGGCCTACTCCGGCGACGGCGTGCCGCTCGACCTGGCGCTGGCGTCGGGCCGCTTCGGGGTGGTGGAGTGCTCGGTCAACCTTCTCGACCAGCGGGCCCTCGACGGGGCGCTCCCCGCGGCGGCGGCGCAGGGGCGGGGGGTCATCGCCAAGCGCCCCCTCGCCAACGCCCCCTGGCGGCACGCCGAGCGGCCGTCCCGGCAGGACGAGGCGACCTACTGGGAGCGGTGGCGGGCCATGGGGCTCGCGCCGGCCGGTCTGCCGTGGGACGAGCTGGCGCTCCGGTTCAGCGCCTACGCGCCCGGCGTCTCCTGCTGCATCGTCGGCACCAGCCAGCTCGAGCACCTGCGGCGGAACGTGGAGCTGGCGGAGCGCGGGCCGCTGCCGCCCGGGCAGGTCGAGGCGCTGCGCGCGGCGTTCCGGGCGCACGACCGAGGGTGGGAGGGGCAGGTCTGAAGTCCCCGAGCCCGCCGCTCCGGGCGCCGGGGCCCGGCGTCTCGCGCCGGCTATTTCTTCTTCGCGAAGGCCCGGAAGAAGCCGGCCAGCTCGGTGGAGGCCGCCTTGAAGGAGATGGTCTCGGGGACCTTCTCCACGTCCTCGCCCTCGACCCACAGGCCGCCGCAGGACTCGCAGGTGTCGTAGTGGAGGCCGAGCTTCTCGCCCCCCTCCACCACCACCAGGTCCACGTTGCAGGCGGGGCACATGCCGGCCAGCTCCTCGACGTTGATCGAGCCGCCGATCGACGTGAGCGCGGGCAGGTTGTTGTGCAACAGGACCTTGTTCAGGTCGGTTCCGTCGACCCACAGCCCACCGCACTCCGAGCACCGGTTGATGGAGCTCTCATCCTGTGTGATGGCGGCCAGTTCGACGCTGCACCGAGGGCAATCCATGACGTGTCAGGTCCTCCTTCGGGACCGTGGGGCACTGCGAGTCAGTTGAGGGGAGTCAAGCGCTGAGGTCCGAAAATGCCGTGTAGGCCGGGACCTTAGTCGAAGTGCGCTCCGGCGATCAACGCCCATCGGCCCCGGCGCCCGGCACCACCCGCCGCAGGGCCTCGATCAGCCGGCGCAGCCGCTCGGCGTGGAGCTTCAGGGCCACCCGGTTGACGATGAGCCGGGCCGAGACCTCGAGCACCGTCTCCTCGATCACCAGGCCGTTGGCCTTGAGCGTCTCGCCCGTCTCGGTGATGTCCACGATGGCGTCGGCCAGCCCGAGCGAGGGCGCCACCTCGATGGACCCGTGCAGGTGGATGATCTCGGCCGGCAGCCCCCGCGCCGCGAAGTGGCGCGACGCCAGGTTGGTGTACTTGGTGGCCACCCGGGGGGCCACGCCCTTGGGCAGCGGCTTGGCTCCCCGGGGCCAGGCCACGATGACGCTGCAGCGCCCGATGCCGAGGTCCAGCGGCTCGTAGAGGTCGCGCGGCTCCTCGCGGAGCACGTCGAGCCCCGCCACGCCCACCGCGGCGGCGCCGTGCTCCACGTAGCTCGCCACGTCGGCGGCGCGGATGGAGATGAAGCGCAGGCCCGCCTCGGGCGCGTCGGCGGCCAGCTTGCGCGTGCCGGAGAGGAGCGCCTTGGGAGAGACGCCGAGGGCCTGCTCGAAGAGCGCGGACGCCTCGTCGAGGAGCCGCCCCTTGGGCACCGCCACGGTGATGAGCTCTCTGTTCATGCCGTCCTCGGCCTCGTCGAGCCCGCCAGGGGCCACGCGGTTCGAGCCAGTGAGGGGACCTCTTCCCGGGCGCTCATTCCTTGGCCCGCCGGATGCGCGCTCCGAGCGGCGCCAGCTTGGCCTCGATGCGCTCGTAGCCGCGGTCCAGATGGTACACGCGCAGCACCTCGGTCGTCCCCTGCGCCGCCAGCCCGGCCAGCACCAGCGCCGCCGAGGCGCGCAGGTCGCTCGCCATGACCGGGGCCCCGGAGAGCGCCGGCACGCCGCGCACCACCGCGGCCTTGCCGTCGATGGTGATGTCGGCCCCCAGCCGCTGCAGCTCCTGCACGTGCATGAAGCGGTTCTCGAAGACGGTCTCGATCACCTTGGAGGAGCCGTCGGCCAGGCAGAGCGGCACCATCATCTGGGCCTGCATGTCGGTGGGGAAGCCGGGGTGTGGCGCGGTGCGCACGTCCACCGGCCTGGGCCGGCCGCCGCCCACCACCCGCACGCCGCCCTCCACCTCGGTGACGGCGGCGCCCACGGCCCGCAGCTTCTCCACCAGCGCCTCGAGGTGGCGGGCCTCGCAGCCCTTCACCACCACGTCGCAGCCGGGCAGGGCGCCGGCCACCATGAAGGTGCCGGCCTCGATCCGGTCGGCGATGACGTGGTGGTCGAGCGGCCTGAGCCGGTCCACCCCGTCGATGCGCAGCTCGTCGGTGCCGGCCCCCTCGATGCGCGCCCCCATGCGGTTGAGCGCCGCCGCCAGGTCGATCACCTCCGGCTCGCGGGCGCAGTTCTTCAACACGGTGCGCCCCTCGGCCAGCGCCGCCGCCATCATGACGTTCTCGGTGCCGGTGACGGTCTGCCCGTCGAAGGTGAAGACCGCGCCGTGCAGCCGGCCGCGCGGCGCGGTGGCGGTCACGTAGCCGTGCTCGAGCTCGATGACGGCCCCCAGCGCCGCCAGCCCCTTCAGGTGCTGGTCGATGGGGCGGGCCCCGATGGCGCAGCCGCCGGGCAGCGAGACCCGCGCCTTGCCCCAGCGGGCCACCAGCGGCCCCAGCACCACCACGCTGGCGCGCATGGTCTTCACCAGCTCGTAGGGCGCCTCGGGCGTCACCGCCGCCGGGACGCGGATGGCGGCGGCGTGGTGGTCGGCGCTCCGCTCGAAGGTGCAGCCCAGGTGGCCGAGCAGCCGGCCCATGGTGCGCACGTCGGCCAGGTCGGGGACGTTGCGCACCTGGTGGTCGCCCTCGGCGAGGAGCGACGCAGCCAGGATGGGGAGGGTGGCGTTCTTGGCGCCGGAGACCTGCACGGTGCCGCGGAGCGGGACCCCTCCTTCGACGACGATCTTGTCCATCTGCCTCGGGTCCGGTCCGGGTGCCTCGGGGTGGGGCCGCGCCGGCGGCCTGGCGTGGTGGGCGCGGATTCTACGCGGGCGGGGCGGCCGCCGCCATCCGGGCTCGCGTCAGGCGCGGCAGGCCGGCCAGGTCGCGCACCGCCTCGGCCTGGGCGAACCCGGCGGCGCGGCAGAGCGCCGGCAGCGCCTCGAGGTGGGACTCGTGCATCTCGAGGAGCAGCAGACCGCCGGGGGCGAGCCAGCGCGGCGCGGCCTCGACGATGCGGCGCAGCAGGGCCAGGCCGTCCGGCCCGCCGTCGAGCGCCAGCCGGGGCTCGCGCCGCACCTCGCGCTGCAGGCCGGCCAGCTCGCCGCTGGGGACGTAGGGCGGGTTGGAGACGATGACGTCGAAGCGGGCCCCGGCGGGCAGCGGGTCGAAGAGGTCGCCGGCCAGGAGCTGCACCTCGGCGCCGAGCGCGGCGGCGTTCAGGCGCGCCACCTCGAGCGCGTCGGCCGAGAGGTCCACCGCGGTGACCCGCGCGCCGGGCCGCCCCAGCGCCAGCGTCACCGCCAGCGCCCCGCTCCCGGTGCCGAGGTCGAGCGCGGCGCCGCCCCCGGGCAGCGCGGCCAGCGCGGCCTCGGCCAGCAGCTCGGTCTCGGGGCGCGGCACCAGCACGCGCGCGTCCACCAGGAAGCGCCGCCCGTAGAACTCGCGGACGCCGGTCAGGTAGGCGGTGGGCTCTCCCTCGGCGCGCCGCTTCACCAGCGCGCGGTAGCGCGCCAGCTCCGGGTCGCCCAGCGGCTTGTCGAAGTCGAGGTAGAGCCGCACCCGGTCGCAGCCGAGGGCGTGGGCCAGCAGGAGCTCGGCGGTGAGGCGCGGCGCGTCCACGCCCCGCTGCGCGAAGAACCCCTGCGTCCAGCCCAGCAGGCGCAGCGGCGTCCAGGACTCGGCCGTCACGCCGCGCTCCCGCCGGGGCATGCTGGCCGCCGCACACCGGCCGTGGCCGCGACGGGCAGGGGCTGCCTCACGGCCGCTCGGCCCGCCGCTCCGCGCCGCCGCCGCTGTCGCCCCGCGAGGCCTCCTTGAGCGCCTCGGCGGCGAAGAAGGTGCGGCAGGCGTCGATGAGGTCCTGCACGTCGCCGTCCATCACGGCCGGCAGGTTGTGGCGCGTGTAGCCGATGCGGTGGTCGGTGAGCCGGTCCTGCGGGAAGTTGTAGGTGCGGATCTTCTCCGAGCGGTCGCCGGTGCCCACCTGGCTCTTGCGGGTGGCGTCGCGGGCGCTGCGCTGCTTCTCCTGCTCCATCTCGTAGAGCTTGGCCCGCATCATCTTGAGCGCCATGGCCCTGTTCTTGAGCTGGCTCTTCTCCTGCTGGCACTTGACGATGGTGCCGGTGGGCTTGTGCGTCATGCGCACCGCCGAGTCGGTGGTGTTGACCGACTGCCCGCCCGCGCCGGTGGAGCGGAAGACGTCCACCTCGAGGTCGGAGGGGGCGATCTGGATGTCGACCTCCTCGGCCTCGGGCATGACGGCCACCGTGACGGTGGAGGTGTGGATGCGCCCCTGCGCCTCGGTGGCGGGCACGCGCTGCACCCGGTGCACGCCCGACTCGAACTTGAGCCAGGAGTAGACGGCGTCGCCGGAGATGGTGAGGGTGGCGTCCTTGACACCGCCCAGCGCGCCGGCCGAGGTGTCGAGCAGGTCCACCTTCCAGCCGCGCCGCTCGGCGTAGCGCAGGTAGACGCGCAGCAGCTCCGCCGCGAAGAGGCCGGCCTCGTCGCCGCCGGCGCCGGCGCGCACCTCCACGATGACGTCCTTGTCGTCGTTGGGGTCGCGCGGCACCAGCAGCAGCTTGAGCTGCTCCTCGGCCGGGTCGACCTGGGGGCGCAGCAGGGCCAGCTCCTCCTTGGCCAGCTCGCGCATGTCGGCGTCGGCCAGCAGCGCCTCGTTGTCGGCGATCTCCCGGTCCAGCCTGCGCCAGGCGCGCAGCGCCTCCACGGTGGACTCGAGCGCGGCGCGCTCCTTGGAGACCTTGCGGAAGCGGTCACCGCTCCCGGCGACCGCCGGGTCGGAGAGGGCGTGCGTCAGCTCCTCGAACCGCTGCTCGATGGCGTCGAGCCGCTTCAGGACCTCGGGGGAGAGCATGGCGGCGCCCTGTTTACCCGCATCGCGCCAGGGCAGCAAGCCGCGGGGCTTCCCGTGCGCCATGCGCTCTGGGATGATGCGCGGCACCGTGGGGGAACGGCTGGTCATCAGGGGCGGCCTCGTGGCCGCCGAGGGGGCACCGGCCCCGGCCACCGTGGTGGTCGAGGGGGACCGCGTCGTCGCGGTCGTGCCCGCCGCCGAGGCCGTGCCGCCCTGCCCGGGCGACTGGGAGATCGACGCCGCCGGTCGCCTGGTGGTGGCCGGGGCGGTCGACGCGCACACCCACCTGGCGTTCGGCATGCTGGCCCGGCTGGCCGGCCTGCCGGGCCAGGCGCCCGCGGTGCTGCACGAGTGGCGCACCACCCTGCGCGGCGCCATCGAGCCGCGCGCCGACGCCGAGGCGGTGGAGGCCCTCACCGCCGCGGGGGCCGCCGCCGCGCTCAAGGCGGGCGTCACCTGCGCCTTCGACCTGGTGCGCGCCGCGCCCGGCCAGGCCGCCGCCACGCTGGCCGCCGCGGCCCGCGGCGTGGAGGCGGTGGGGCTGCGGGTGGTGCTGGCCTACGGCGCCAGCGACCGCTGCGGGGCGGGCCAGGGGCTGCGTGAGTCCGCGGCGGCGGCCAGCTTCGCCGAGCGCCACCGCGAGCACCCCACGCTGCGCGGCGCCGCCGGGCTGGACGGGCTGGACGCCGCGCCCGACGGCCTGCTCGGAGCCATCGGACCGCTGGCGGCGCGCCACGGCCTGCTCGCCTCGGTGGCCGAGGACGACACCGACCTCGCGGCCGCCTACTTCCGAGGCGCGCTCCGCCCCATCGACCTGCTGGCGGCGCGCGGCCTGCTCGGCCCGCGCACCGTGGTGGCCCACGGCTCCACCACCGTGCGCGAGGAGGCGCTGCGCCTGGCCTCCGCCGGCGCCGCGCTGGCCGTGACCCCGCGCGCCGCCGCCTTCTGGGGCACGCCGTTGCCGCCCATGGCCGACCTGGCCGCCGGCGGCGCCGCGGTGGTGCTGGGCACCGACGGCCTCTTCCCCGACACCGCCTGCGAGCTGGTGGCGACCACGCTCTTCCACCGGGGCCAGGCCAGGAACCCGCGCGCCGCCGAGGACCTGGCCGGGCAGGTGCTCTGGCCGGGCGCGGCGCGGCTGGCCGGCCGGTTCTTCGGCGCCTCGTTCGGCGAGCTCGCCCCGGGCGCCGTGGCGGACCTGGTGATCGTCGACTGGCGCCCCGCCGTGCCGCTGCCGGCCCTGCCGCAGGGCGATCTCGCGCTGCTCTGGGCCGGGGCGCCGGCCGCCTGGGCCATCGTGGGCGGCGAGGTGCGGCTCCGCGAGGGGCGGCTCCTCGGCGTGGACGAGGATGCGGTCGCGGCCCGGGCCCGTGCCGCGGCGGCGAGACTCATGGGATGATGCCGACCGCCGCGTCGTCCAGGTCCCTCGACACGGCCCGGCGCCGCGCCGCTCTCCACGCCTCACACCGCACCCTGGAGGCCTCGATGTCCGCCCGTCGCCTGCTCCCGCTGGTCCTCGCCGCCCTCCTCCCCGCCGCCTGCGGCGAGGCGCCGATGGTCCAGTCCCCGACGATGCAGGTCTCGGCCGCCTCGCTGGCGTTCACGGCCCCGGACGACGGCAGCGACCCGCCCGCGCAGGTGGTGACCATCGCCAACGGGGGCGGCGGCGCGCTGGCGGCGCCGCTGATCGGCGTGAGCTACGCGAGCGGGCAGGGCTGGCTCGAGGTGGCGCCGAGCGGCTCCGCGGCGCCCTACACGCTGACGGTGCGCCCCACCGTGGGCGCGCTCCCGGTCGGCAGCTACGCCGCCACCGTGACCCTGGCCACCGTGAGCGCCAGCAACTCGCCGCAGCGGCTGGCGGTCACGCTCACGGTGAACGGGACCCGCATCCGTCGGCTGCTCACCTCCTGGGCCGAGGACGGCACCCGCGCCGACGCCCCGGACCTCGCGCTGGTGGGCATCGACCTCCTGCAGGACGACGGCGCGGGCGGCACGCTCCGCACCGCCGCGGTGGCCACGGCCGAGGCGGGGACCTGGACCGCCCGCCCACGGCAGGGCGCCTACTGGGCCCAGCTGACCTGGGCCGACGGCCACCTCGGCTACGTCCACGCCGCCACCGCCGACCTCGATCTCGGCGCCGATCTGGGCGGGCGCCCGCGGCGGGTGGCGGCCGCGCCGCAGACCCTCGTGACGCTGGACCTGAGCGGGCTCCTGCCGTGGGCGGTGGGTGACTCCCTCCGCGCCACCAGCTGGGGGGCGCAGGCCAGGGCTCACTTCCAGCCCGCCTTTGGCCTGGGCGACGAGACGGTCTCCTACCCGTTCGACTGGGCCACCACGCTCGGCACGCTGCTCGCGGCGGACGACGTGGTCCACGTGACGCAGCACAACTTCGGCTTCAACGAGCCGCTCAACGACTTCTCGTACGACGAGGTGACCTCGGCCACGGCGCTCACCGGCGCCACCCTGGCCGACGGCGCCGCCGTGACCCTGGCGGCCCCGCCATTCAGCTCCCCGGCGCTGGTCATGGCCAGGGTCGACTGGCGGCGCGCCGAGTTCGAGGCGGCGGCCGCGCCCTTCTCTCCAGCCACCGCCGGCCAGGCCCACCGGCTCGGCCTCTACGCCATCCCCGCGCCGCTCACCGCGCCGTCGCCGCTCGGAGCGGTCGCGCTCCCCGTCATCGAGTCCACCAGCCTGGCCGGCGAGCCCGACGTCGAGGCGTCGGGCGTCAGCTTCGCCCGGTGGCTCCCGGCCGCCTGGCGCGAATACGTGGAGGCCACCTTCGACGCGCCGGCCGAGGTGTTCGCTCCGGGCGCGACCGCTCCGCTCGCCCTGGCCAGGAGCCGCGTCCGCCGGGTGGAGGCCATGTCGGGCACGGTCATCGCGGCGGCGCCGCTGCTGGGCGTGGTGACGGCGCCACGGATCGACACCCTGGACGCCCTCACGACCCAGACCGGCCGCACCACCACGCCGGTGCTCTCCTGGACCGCGCCGGCCACCCCGGCCACCGGCGTGCCCACCAGCTACCGGCTGGCGCTCTACGAGCTCTCCATCGATGGCGGCGGGACCACGCAGGGCCGGCTGGTGGCCGACTTCGTGCTCACGGACACCAGCCTGGCCATGCCGTCGGGGATCTTGCAGCCGGGCAAGGCCTACGCCGCGCGCCTGGCCGCCCTCAGCAGCCCGGGCGACGCCGGCGGCGCCAGCCCGTTCCGGGTGGGCGTGCCGCTCGGCGAGGCGGTGCGCTGGACGGCGGCCTTCTCGACGGCGCCCTGAGCGCCCTGCCCGGGTCCGGGGCTCATGTGTTAAGTTTTTCTTTAGGCGCCTCGCCGCAAGGGCCAGGGCCATGCCCGCCTGAACCAGCGTTCCCCTTCCGGAGGTCTCAATGCTCGCCAGTCGCCCACTCGTCGCGGTCCTCACCGCCCTGCTCACCGCGACCCTGCTCGCCGCCTGCGGCGGTGGAACGAAGGCCAGGGAGGTGGAGGTGCGCCGCCTGCTGACCAGCTGGGCGGAGAACGGGACGACCGTCAGCGCGGCCGATCCCGACGTGCTGGGGATCAGCCTCCTGCAGGACGATGGCGCCGGAGGCGTCACCCGCACGGTGGCGCATGCTGGCGGAAGCCCGGGCGTCTACCTCGCCTCGCCGGCCACGGGCCCCTACTGGGCGGAGGTGAGCTTCGCCGATGGTCACAAGAGCTACGTGCGGGCCAGCGCCGACCGCCTCGACCTGGGCCAGGACCGCGCCGGCCGGGCCGACCGGGTGGTGGCCTCCGCGCAGACCGACGTGACCCTCACGCTCTCGGGGCTCGAGGCGTGGCTGCCGGGCGATGAGATCCGGCTCGCCAGCTGGGGCGCGCAGTCCTCGGCCGACCTGTTCCCGCCCTTCGGGCAGGGCGACCAGCAGGCCAGCCACACCTTCGACTGGGCCACCACCATGGGCGTGCTCCTCACCCCGGCCGACCTGCTCAGCGTGGCGCAGTACCGGTTCTCGGTGGCCGAGTCCAACACCGCCTTCTCCTACCTCGAGGTCCTGGCCGCCACCTCGGTGGGCGGCCTCGCCATGACCTCCGGCGCCCCGCAGGTCATCACTCCGGCCGTCACCCTGATCCCCGAAGCCAACACGCTGGCGCTCGACTGGCGGCGCAACCAGCTGGAGGACGCGGCTGCGCCCTACTCGCCGAGCACCGCGGGCCTGGCCCACCGGGTGGGCCTCTACGCCATCCCGGCGCCGCTCACCGCCCCCTCGCCGCTCGGCGCCGTCCCGGTCACGCTGATCGAGGCGACCGACCTGGCGGAGTCGGAGGACATCGACGTGGCGCTCATCACCTACGGCCGCTTCCTGCCGGCGGCCTGGCACGAGTACCGCGAGACGGCCTTCGAGACGCCGGTGGAACGCTTCGCGCCGCTCGCCACCGCGCCGCTGCTCGGAGCGCGCCAGCGGGTGCTCAGCCGGGAGGCCATGCCGGCCACCGGACCGGCCGCAGCGCTGGTGGGCGCGGTGCTGGCGCCCACGCTGGATGGCCTCGACGCGCTCGCGACCCACTTCGGCGTGAGGCTCACGCCCACGCTGGCCTGGGCCGCCGCCATCCTGCCCGCCGGGGTCGTGCCGACGAGCTACAGCGTCGCCGTCCACGAGCTCACCGAAGTGAACCAGGAGACCAGCGGCCGGCTGGTGGCCGACTTCTCGCTCGCGGGGACGAGCCTCAGCATGCCGTCCGGGCTCCTGCAAGCCGGCCGCACCTACGTCGCGGTCATCACGGCACGGGTGAGCCCGGGCGAGGCCGGCGGGGCCAGCCCGTACCGGGTGGGCGTGCCGTACGGCGAGGCGAGCCTCTGGACGGAGACCTTCACCACCGCACCCTGAGCGGCAGGCCGCGGCCCGGGCGCCGTCCCGGGACGCGGCGAGGGCCGGAGTCGCCCTACTCGCCGCGCCGCGACAGCGCCTCGGAGAGCGCCTTGAGCGGCCCCACGTCGGCCCGGGCCGAGTCCACCAGCAGCCGGAGCACGGTGAGCGCGGCGCGGGAGAGCTCGACGAGCTGCCCCAGCCGCCTCAGCTTGAAGCGGGCCTGCGCCTTCACCGACGGATCGACGTCGGCCAGCGCCGCGCGCGCCTCGCCGAGCGCCCGCTCGAAGGTGGAGAGGGCGCCGCGCACCGCCTCCGTCTCGCGCTCGCGCAGGACGCGGGTGACCAGCTTCCAGACGTTGGTCTCGGCCTCGAAGTGCTCCTTGCGGTCGCCCGCCACCTCCACGCTGCGCACCACGCCCCAGCGGCGCAGCTCGGCGAGCGACATGGAGAGCAGGCCGGTGGAGATCTGCAGCCGGTCGCACAGGTCGGGGGCGCAGCGCGGCCGGTCGGAGAGGAAGAGCACCGCCCAGACCCGCCCGAGCTGCCGCCTGAAGCCCCACAGCTCCATGAGCGCGCCCACCGCGTCGGCCGCGGCGAGGTCGGCCTGCTGGAGCGCGAAGCTGGCGGGGGCGCGGGAAGGCGGGCGGGGCGCGGCGACGGGCATCTTCAGGCCACCCACAGGTCGAGGAGCGCGCAGGCGGCGAAGGCCACCGAGGCGAAGGCGTTGTAGTTGAAGAAGGCGACGTCGAGCCGGTCGGCGCGGAGCGTCCCGCCGGGCGCCACGTAGAGGTGCTCGGCCAGCAGCACCGCGGCCAGGATGGCGCTGCCGGCCAGCCAGGCCACCCCGCGCCCGGCCAGCGGCCCGGCCGCCACCACGCCGGCCACGGCCAGGAGGTGCAGCCCGCGCGCCCAGCGGAGCGCGCCGTCCACGCCGAAGCGGGCCGGGATGGAGTGGAGCCCCGCGCTCCGGTCGAAGTCGACGTCCTGCAGCGCCCAGAAGAGGTCGAAGCCGGCGATCCAGGCGCCCACGCCGACCCCCAGCACGATGGAGGGGAGGGGCGCCTCGCCGGTGAGCGCGATGGCCACGCCGATGGGGGCCAGCATCTGCGCCACGCCGAGCCAGAGGTGGCAGGCCCAGGTGAAGCGCTTGGCGAAGGAGTAGCCGAGCAGGATGGCCAGCACCGGCGGCGCCAGCCAGCCGGTCAGCGGCGAGATGAGCGCGGCGGCCAGCAGGAACGCCGCGCCGGCGCCGGCCAGGAGCGCCCAGGCGGCGCGCGGCGACACCTCGCCGGTGACCAGCTCGCGGGCGGCGGTGCGCGGGTTCCTGGCGTCGAAGCTCCGGTCGGCGAGCCGGTTCATGGCCATGGCGGCGGTGCGCGCCGCCACCACCGCCAGCGCCACCAGGGCCAGCCGCGCGGCGTCGAGCCGGGCCTGGCGCGCCACCAGCACCAGCGCCGCCGCCACGAAGGGCAGGGCGAAGAGGGAGTGGCTCAGCTTCACCATTCGTGCGAGGGCGGCGACGCTCACGGTGCGGGGACCTCCGGGCGGTGGCGGGCCAGCCAGCGGACGGGCCGCTCACCGGCGCCCGCCGTGGCGAGGACGTGCTCGAAGGGATCCTCGACGTGCCGCCCGTCGAGCGGGACCGCCAGCACCCCGGGCGCGCCACCGGGGGCCAGCCGGCCCACCCCGGGCGCCCCCACCGCCGCGCCGCTCCAGGCGAGCGGCAGGAGGCGCGCGGCCGGGACCTCCGGGACGTCCCGCCGCAGCCAGAGGAGCTCGGCCAGCGGCGAGAGCGAGGGCGAGGAGGCCAGGCTGTCGGTGCCCACCGCCAGCGGCACGCCGGCGGCGAGGAGCCGGGCCAGCGGCGGGCGGGCGCGCGAGATGTGGTCGTTGGAGCGCGGGCAGAGCACCACCGTGGCGCCGCACGCGGCGAGGAGGGCGAGGTCCACCTCGTCGAGGTCGAGGCAGTGGACCAGCAGCCAGCCGCGAGCCAGGTGGGGCGCCGCCAGGGCCACCGGGGAGCGGGCCCAGCCCGGCTGACCGGGTGGCCCGCCCATGCGGGCCCGCAGGGTCGCGAAGGGTCCGCCGCCGGTGACCACGAACTCCCGCTCGGCCGGATCCTCGGCGAGGTGGAGCGAGGCCGGCGGGCCGGAGAGGAGCGCGAGCAGGCCCTCGGGATCGGTGGAGTAGACGGCGTGCGGGCTCTCCACCACCCGCAGGCCGGGGGCGGGGGGCGCCACCGCGCGGGCGGCCGCGGCGGTGGCCCGCGCGGCGGCGAGCCGCCCGGGCGTGGCGCCGAAGACCTCGTGGAAGACGGTGCCGGCCAGGCCGGCGGCCGCCAGCGGCGCGACCGAGCCGAGCGTGTTGGAGACGTCGCCCACGGCGGCGACGCCGGCCTCCTCGAGCGCCACCACGGCGCGGGCCATGGCGTGAACCGCTCCCGTCTCGCCGGTGGAGCGCCGCGCGCCCACGAACCGCTCGATCCAGGCGGGCAGCCCCTCGCCCCCAGGCACCTGGCCTGCCAGGTGCGAGAGCTCGAGGTGGAGGTGGGCGTTCACCAGCGCCGGCAGGACCACGGCGTCGAGCCGCTCGGCGGGGCCGAAGCGGGCCTCCACCTCGGCTCGCGGGCCGACCGAGAGGAGCCGATCGCCGTCGAGCGCCACGGCGCCGTCGGCGAGGGCCGCCGGCCGCGCGCCGCCCTGGGCCGGCTCGCCGGTCAGCACCCAGGGCGCGGCCAGCACCCGGAGCCGGGCCGGTGATGGCTGGTCTCCACCGGACCTCACGCGCCCGCGCCCCCCAGCCGGTCGTAGCGCATGTTGCGGCGCGAAGGCTGGAAGCCGGCGTCGCGGATGTGCCGCTCCACCTCCTCCGAGTCCATCGTGAAGGTGGTGCCGGCCGCCGAGACCACGTTCTCCTCGATCATGACCTGGCCGAAGTCGTCGCAGCCCATGTGCAGCGCCGCCTGCGCCACGCCCCCGCCCATGGTGACCCAGGAGGCCTGCAGGTGCGGCACGTTGTCGAGGACGAGGCGCGCCAGGGCGTTGATGCGCAGGTAGGCGTGGGCGCTGCCGTCGGAGGCCGTGAGCCGCGTGTTGGCGCTCTGGAAGGGCCAGCAGATGAAGGCGGTGAAGCCGTGCGTCTGGTCCTGCAGGTCCCGCAGCCGCTGGAAGTGGGCCACGCGGTGGCGCGGCTCCTCCCCCACGCCGAACATGAGCGTGGCGGTGGACTTGAGTCCCACCTGGTGGGCGGTCCTCATCACCGTGAGCCACTCGTCGGTGGAGCACTTGAGCGGCGCGATGCGGCGCCGCACCTCGTCGTCCAGGATCTCGGCGCCGCCGCCCGGGATGGAGTCGAGGCCGGCCGCCACCAGCCGGCGGATGGTGACCTCCAGCGAGAGCTCGCTGGTGCGGGCGATGTGCCAGATCTCCTCGGGCGACAGCGCGTGCAGGTTGATGGTGGGGTAGTTCGACTTCACCCAGCGGAAGAGGTCCTCGTACCAGTCGATGCCGAGGTCGGGGTGGAGCCCGCCCTGCAGCAAGAGCTCGATGCCGCCCAGCCGCAGCGTCTCCTCGATCTTCCGGGAGAGCTCCTCCCGCGTCAGCACGTAGGCGTCGGCCGCGCCGCGCGGCCGGTAGAAGGCGCAGAAGTGGCACGCCGTGGTGCACACGTTGGTGTAGTTGACGTTGCGCGAGACGATGTAGGTGACCACGCCGTCCGGGTGGAGGGTCCGTCGGCGCGCGTCGGCGGCCAGGCCGAGCTCCAGGAGCGGCGCCTGCTCGTCGAGCAGCTCCGCCTCGTCGGCGTCGAGGCGCTCGCCGGCGGCCCCCTTGGCGAGCGCGGTGTCGAGCGAGACCGGGCGGCGCACCCGGGTGCTGCGGACGTGGTCGTCGGCGTAGCGCACCGTGGTGGGCGGCAGGAAGCCCTTCTCGGCCGCCACGCGCAGGAAGGTCTCCAGGCCGTTCATCTCGTGCGGCCCCACCCCGTAGCGGATGCGCTGGGTCAGGTAGCGCCGGTAGCGCTCCGGGTCGCCGCCCTTCCCGGCCGCGAACTTCTGCGCCAGCTCGGTGCGGAGGCCCATGCCGTGCTGCGCGGCGCGGGCCAGCTCCTGCACGTCCTCGGGGGCCAGCACGCCGGGGCGGGCCGCCCAGACCGCGAAGAGCATGGGCAGGCCGGTCAGCTTGTTCCACTCGCGCCCCAGGTCGAGCACCTGGCTCTTCCTCACGTCGAAGGCCCGGTCGCCGATGACCAGCGCCCCCTTGGTGCCCACGGCCCGCGGCACGCCCTCCTCGGCCGGCATGGGCGTGAACTTCGGGTGAACGCCCATGGCGTCGAGGACGATCTTGGCGAGGACCACCGAGGTGCGCGAGGCGGTGTCGAGGAAGACCTCGTCCCAGATGGCGGGCGACTGCTCGCCCACCAGCAGCACCGTCTGCACCGGGCCGTCGGCCCCCACGGCGAGGCCGGGCACGATCTCGTAGTCGTGGCCGGCCAGCGCGCCCACCGGCAGGAGCGCCAGGTCCACCTCGCCGGCCTCCAGCATGGCGGCGCAGGCGGAGGGCTCGGCGGTGACGAGCTCGATCCGGTCGGAGTGCTCCAGCCCCGCGGTGAGCGGCCAGGCGTTCAAGAAGGAGACGGCGGCGGCCTTGAGCTTCGGCATGGGGCGTACCCTGGCGCGCCGCCCGACACGGGCGCGGCGCGCGGCGGTGGGTCAGGCGGTGACGGTGAGGCGCGGCGGCGGCGGCGCGGCCGGCGGCAGCGGCTGGTGGTGCACCTCGAGGACCCGGTAGTGGGAGTCGCGCTCGGCCGGCACGCGGCCGGCGGCGCGGATGAGGTCGTGCAGCGTCCGCTCGGAGAGGGCCTGCGGCACGGTGGAGCCGGCCATGTGGTAGATGCGCTCCTCCAGCACGGTGCCGTCGAGGTCGTCCACGCCGAAGCTGAGCGCCGCCTGGGCCAGCCGCTCGCCCAGCGAGACCCAGTAGGCCTTCACGTGGTCGAAGTTGTCGAGGTAGAGGCGCGCCACCGCCAGCGTGCGCAGGGCGTCGTAGCCGGTGGGCTTGGGGAAGGCCTTCCCGATCATGTTGTGCTCGGGGTGGAAGGCCAGCGGGATGAAGACCTGGAACCCGCGCGTCTCGTCCTGCAGCTCGCGCAGCCGGCGCATGTGGTCCACCCGCTCGTCGAGCCGCTCGATGTGGCCGTAGAGCATGGTGGCGTTCGACGTGAGGCCGAGGCCGTGGGCGGTGCGGTGGACCTCGAGCCACTGCTCGGCGGTGGCCTTGTCGTCGCAGATCTTGCGGCGCACCCGCGGGGCGAAGATCTCGGCGCCGCCGCCGGGGATGGTGCCGAGCCCGGCGGCCTTGAGCTCGGTGAGAACCTGCGTGTAGCTCTTGCCGAACTTCTCCGCCCAGTAGTGGAACTCGATGGCGGTGAAGGCCTTGATGGTGAGCTCGGGCCAGGCCCGGTGGATGCGGCCGAGCAGCCCCGTGTAGTACTCCCACGGCAGCGTGGGGTGGAGCCCCGCCACGATGTGCACCTCGGTGATGCCGAGCGGGCGCTTCGAGAGCACCTTCTCCACCGCCTCGTCGAGGGACATGGTGTAGCCCTCGGAGGCGTGCTCGTCGTCCTGGCGGGCGAACGAGCAGAACTTGCAGGTGGCCACGCAGACGTTGGTGGGGTTGAGGTGGACGTTGCGGTTGTAGAAGGCCAGCTGGCCGTGGCGCGCCTCCCGCACGTGGTTGGCGAGCGCGCCCAGCGCGGCCAGGTCCCTGGCCTCGAAGAGCGTGAGGCCGTCCTGGTCGGTGAGCCGCGTGCCGGCCAGCACCTTGTCGCGGATGGGGCCGAGGCCGTCGCGCTCGAGGGCGCGGTGGGCGAGGAGCGAGAGGGGCATCTTCAGGGTTCCTCCACCGGCTCGGGCGCCCGGGGCGTCAGGCCAGTCCAGCGCTGCATGAGCTCGTTCGGCAGGCCCAGCCGGTCCAGCACCCGGGCCACCACCGTGCCCACCAGCTCGTCGATGGTGCGCGGCCCCGAGTAGAAGGAGGGCGAGGCGGGCATGACGAAGGCGCCGGCCTCGATGACCTGCGCCATGGCGCGGGCGTGCACCAGCGAGATGGGGGTCTCGCGCAGCACCAGCACCAGCCTGCGGCGCTCCTTCAGCATGACGTCGGCGGCGCGGCCCAGCAGGTCCACCGAGAGGCCGTAGGCGATGCGCGAGAGCGCCCCGGCGGAGCAGGGGATGACCACCATGGCGTCGTACTGCGACGAGCCGGAGGCGAAGGGGGCGGTGAAGTCCTGGTTGCTCCAGGTCTTGAAGGGGTACCGGGGGGCGCCGCCCAGCTCCTGCGCCCAGACCTGCTTGCCGGTGGTGGTGAAGACGAGATCCGCGGTGACGCCGTGCTTCGGCCCCTCCTCGGCGAGGAAGTCGAGCAGCTTCTTCGCGTAGGGGGCGCCCGACGCGCCGCTGACGCCGACCACCAGCTTCACGCGCGCACCGCCGTGACCAGGCCGCAGACCCCCGGGAAGAGGGTCTGGCCGCGCACGTCCTTGAAGCCGGCCCGCGCCGCCGCCGCCTCGAACTCGGGGCGAGAGGCGAAGCGCTCCATCGACTCGACGAGGTAGCGATAGGCCTCGGGATCGGGCGAGAGGAGGCGCCCCAGCACCGGCAGGGCCAGCCGGTTGTACAGGCCGTGGACGAGGCGAGGCCCGGCCGACTCCGGGCGGAAGAACTCCAGGACGCCGAGCCGGCCGCCGGGCTTGAGCACCCGCGCCAGCTCGGAGAGCCCCACCTGGTAGCGCTCCAGGTTGCGCATGCCGAAGGTGACGGTGGCGAGGTCGAAGCGGGCGGCCTGGAAGGGGAGCGCCATGGCGTCCGCCTGGCTGGCCGGCAGGCCGGTCTTCTCGACGCCGCGGCGGAGCATCTGGAACGAGAAGTCGGCGCCCACCACGCGCAGGCCGGGGGCGCGCCGCCGGGCCAGATCCGCCACGTCCATGGTGCCGGCGCACAGGTCCAGCAGCGCCTCGCCGTCCCGCGGCGCGAGGTCCGAGAGCAGCCGGCGGCGCCAGGCCTGGTCCACCTTCAGCGTCATGACCCGGTTGAGGAGGTCGTAGCGGGGCGCGATCCGGTCGAACATGGCGCGCACCGCGGCGCCGCGCTGGCCGTGCCCCTCGCCGGGCAGCGGCACCGCGTCGTGCCTGGGCGCGGCAGCAGGGTCGAGCCTGGGCGCGGCGGCGGGGTCGAGCCTGGGCGCGGCGGCGGGGCCCGGGCTGGCGGCGGGGCCGCTGGTGGACACGGGGGCGCTCACTGGAGGATGCCTCCCTTCCGCGGCGTCCAGGCGGCGGCGGGCGGCGCCTCGAGCCTGGGGCGCGTCAGCGGCGCCGCGCCGCGCACCAGCCGGTCGTAGAGCGCGTCCATGCGCGCCACCACCTCGGGCGGGTGGACGCAGACCTCGGGCCACTCTCGCCCGCCCTCCTCGACCCATTTCCTGGTGGCGTCGATGCCCAGCTTGCCGCCGAAGGCGAAGTGGACGGCGGCGTGGTCGAGGACGTCCACCGGGCCGTCGGCGATGACGAGATCGCGCTTCACGTCCACGTTGGCGAAGGCGCGCCAGGCGGCCTGCCTCACGTCCTGCACGTCCACGTCCTCGTCGAAGACCACCAGCGTCTTGGTCTGCGCCATCTGGCCGGAGCCCCACAGGCCGTGGATCACCTTCTTGCCCTGGCCGGGGTGCTCCTTCTTGATGGAGACCAGGCAGAGGTTGTGGAAGACCCCCTCCACCGGCATGCAGTAGTCGACGATCTCCGGGGCGATGAGCTGGATGAGCGGCAGGAAGAGCCGCTCGGTGGCCTTGCCGAGCCACTGGTCCTCCGCCGGCGGCGGCCCCACCACGGTGGCCGGGTAGACCGCGTCGCGCCGGTGGGTGATGGCCACCACGTCGAGCGCCGGGTAGTCGTCGGCCAGCGAGTAGAAGCCGGTGTGGTCGCCAAAAGGGCCCTCGCGCACCAGCGGCGCGCCGGTGTCCACGAACCCCTCGATGACGATGTCGGCGTCGGCCGGGACCTCGAGGCCGGTGGCCACCCCCTTCACCATGCGGACCCCCTCGCCGCGCAGGAAGCCGGCGAAGAGGTACTCGTCGATGCTGGGGGGCAGCGGCGCCGAGGCGCAGTAGGTGAGGGCCGGATCGCCGCCCAGCGCGATGGCCACCGGCATCCGCTCGCCGCGCCTCTTGTACTCGCGATAGTGGGCGGTGGCGGTCTTGTGGAGCTGCCAGTGCATGGCGAGCCGGTGCGGTCCCATGACCTGGAGCCGGTACATGCCGACGTTGCGGAGGCCGCTCTCCGGATCGCGCGTGATGACCTGCGGCAGGGTGATGAAGGGGCCGCCGTCGTGCGGCCAGGTGGTGAGCACCGGCAGGATGGAGAGGTCGGCCTGCGTTCCGGTCAGCACCACCTCCTGGCAGGCGCCGGAGGAGACCAGCTTGGGTCCCATGGTGGCGAGCTTGCCCAGGGTGGGCAGGAGCTTCAGCTTGTCCCAGAGCGTCTTGGGCGGGGCCGTCCTGAGGAGCTTCCTCAGCTCCATGGCGTGCTCCTCGAAGTCCTCGCACGAGAGCGCCCAGCTGGTGCGCCGCCGGGTGCCGAAGAGGTTCATGGCCACCGGGAACTTGCCCGAGGAGGGGCGCTCGAAGAGGAGCGCCGGCCCGCCCTGCTTGGCGGCGCGATCGGCCAGCGCCGCCATGTCGAGCCTCAGGTCGACCGGGTCCTTGAAGCGGGTCAGCTCCCCCGCTCGCTCGGCGCGATCGAGGAACTCGGTGAGCGAGCGGTAGGCCATGGCGCGCGGATCTCTACCCCGGCGCCGCGCTCCTTTCAACGTTCGTTGAAGGAACCGCACCGGCCGCCGCCGGGGGCGCGCCCGCCGGGGCGCCGAGGGGCCGCAGAAGGCTCACTGACCGCGCCGCGGATCGTGTATCTCTCCTCAGGCATGCTCCCCCGCCTCGACCGCGCTCGCGTCCTCCTCGAGGCCGCCCTGCGCGAGGTGGAGGCCGAGCTGGCCAACCCGGGGTGCGCGCTCTGCAAGGGGCAGCTCGGCACCTGCCGGGACACGCTGCGCGCCTACCTCGCCGCCGTGGAGACGGGGACGCTGCCACCCAAGCGCGAGCGGCCCGAGGGGCTGGGCAAGCTGGTCCTCGACGCCTGGCCCTTCGAGGCGGCGGTCGCCGGCGCGGTGCTGGCGGCCGAGCGGGCCTTCCGGAACGCCTGAGGCGGCCACCAGCCAGGGCGCGGCCCGCCCGTCGGCGCGACGAGGCGCGACGGGCCGGGCAGGCGGCCTCGCGCTACTCGCCGATCTCGGCCTTCCCGCCGAAGAAGTCGACGGTGGTGTTGAGGAAGGCCACCCTGGTGAAGCCGGCGCCCTTCAGCACGTTGTAGGCCATCTCGGCGCGCACGCCGGTGGAGCAGTGAGCCAGGATCCGCTTGTCCTTCGGCAGCTCGGTCAGCCGGGCGGCCAGCTGCGTGGCCGGGACGTGGAGCGAGCCCGGGAAGGCCCCGTCGGCCAGCTCGTCGGCGTTGCGCACATCGAGGATCATGGTCTCGGGCGGCAGGGAGGCCACCGCCTTCTTGAACTCGTCGATGGCCAGCTCACCGGCCTTGGGCTTCGGCGTGAAGGTCACCTCCTGGGCCGGCGCGCCGGGGGCGAGCGCGTAGCCGGCGCCCTTCCAGGCCGCCAGGCCGCCGGTCAGCACCATGGCGGGCTGGCCCGCCGCGACGAGCGCCCTGGCCACCGCGGTGGCGTTCCCCGCGCCGTCCGCGTCGTAGACCACCACCGGCGGCTTCAGCTTCTTGAGGCGCGTCACCTTCTCCAGCGCGGCCGGGGTGGCCTCCGCCAGCGCCGACGCGCCGGCGATGACGCCGCCGGCCGGGTTGGTGCGGGCGTCGAGCACCACGATGGGCTGGGCCTTGTCCATCCAGGCCTCCTTGAGGAGCTTCGCCTCCAGCGCCATGGGGTTGGCCTTGGACCAGACCGGGATCCCCTCGTGGAAGCTCTTGGCGTTCACGTAGCCGAGCTTCTCGGCCGCGTCGCGCGCCGCCGGGCTCAGCGCGCAGGTGACACCGGCGCAGTAGAAGATGACCAGCGCCTTCTTGTCGGCGGGGAGCTTCCCCTTCTCCTTCTCGAAGGCGGGGAAGGGCAGGCTCTCGGCCGTGGGGATGTGCCCCTCGGCGAACCTGGGGAAGGGGCGCGCGTCGTAGAGGGCGTACTTCCCCTTCTCCGGCCCCTGCGCCACCAGCTTCTCGAGCTCGGCGGTCCTGACCTGCTTCTCCTCCGGGACCTTGAGCTTGGGCTTGAGGGTGAGGAGGGTGACCTTCTTCTGGCCGTCCACCACGACGTAGTCGGCCCGGGACTCGGCCCCCTTGCGGATGGCCTTCATCACCTTCTCGAGGTCGCCGGTCTCCGTGGCGTTCACCACCTTCAGCGCGGCCGGGTCGAAGCCGAGCACCTCGGTGGCGGCGTCCACCTTCATCTGGAACGAATTCGCCTTGAAGGCGAGCTCGTCGAAGTGGCCGCGGATGGTGCCCGCGGCCGGCGCGGCGTGGCAGAGGGCGCAGATCTTGGCCTGCGTGCCGTCGGGCGGCGCGGCCGTGGCCGTGGCCGTGGCCGGGCTGGCCAGGAGGAAGGTGGCGGCGAGGACTGCAAGGGGTCTGGCGAGGCGCATGTGCGGGTCTCCGTGCTGGCGGCCGAGGTCTGGCGAGGCGTGGGCGGGGATGCACCACGTGCGAGCCAGACGGCGTGCCGGGGATTCCGCCTGCGGCGACGCGCCGCACCATCGTCGGATCGCTAGAACGCCCGCTCGGTGAGCGAGCGCGCCGCCTCGGCGAGCGCCCTCCGGTGCGGGCCGTCGGGGAGCTGCTCGAGCGCCGCCATGGCCTCGCCGGTCTGCTGGCGCGCCATGGCCCGCGCCGCGTCCACGCCGCCGGAGCGCTTCACCGCCTCCAGCACCTCGCCAGCCACCGCCACGCCGTCGGCCTTCCCCTCCATGAGCAGGGTCAGCCGCTGGCGCAGCGCCGGCTGGGCGGCCAGGGCGCGGATGAGCGGGAGGGTGGCCTTCCCCTCGATGAGGTCCGTGCCGAGCTGCTTGCCGAGCAGGACCGGGTCGGCGGCGTAGTCGAGCGCGTCGTCCACCAGCTGGAAGGCCACGCCGATCCCCTCTCCGAAGCGGGAGAGGGCCGCGGGGATGGCGCCGTGCGCGCCGGCCGCCCAGGCTCCGGCCGCGGTGGCCCAGCCGAAGAGCGAGGCGGTCTTGCCGACCACCACCTCCAGGTAGGTGGCCTCGGTGGCCGCGAAGGTGCCGCGGAAGGTGAGCTGCAGCACCTCGCCCTCGACGAGCCGGCGCATGGTGGCGAGCAGCGGCAGGAGCGCCTGCCTGGAGGCCGGGGCGTTGGCCACGATCTCGAGCGCGCGGGTCAGGAGCCAGTCGCCGGAGAGGACCGACACCGAGTTGCCCCAGATGACGCGCGAGGCCGGCTGGCCGCGGCGCATGGGGCCGTCGTCGATGACGTCGTCGTGCAGCAGCGTGGCGGAGTGGGTCAGCTCGGCCGCCACCGCGTACGGGATGGCGGCCTTCATGTCGCCGCCGCTGGCGCCGCAGGAGAGCAAGGTCACCATGGGCCGGATGCGCTTGCCGCCGGCGGACACCAGGTGGCGCGCCGCCGCCTGCAGCCGGGCCTCGGCGTCCTCGGTGGCCCGCACCAGGTCCTGCTCCAGCGCGGCCAGCGTCTCGGGGAGGCTCGGCACCTCGGCCAGCGCGGCCTGGGCGCGCTCCGGCCGGACGCCGCGGTCCGCGGTCTGGCTGAGCTGCGACACGATCGTCTGCTCCGAGGCCATGCCGGTGCCGCCTCCGTTCCGTCCGTTCAACGAAAGTTGAAGGCGTATAGCCCGCTGGCGCGCGGCGGGTCAACGAACGGTGGGCGCGGCGCCCGGCTCACCGCCGCGGCTCGCGCCGCCGGGCGCGTCACGGGCCGCTCGCCCCGCCGAAGGCCGCACGGGCCCAGGCCACCGTCTGGCGGGCCGCCTCGTCGCGCGACACCGCCAGCTCGCCGAAGCGGGCGCGGAACCTGGCGTCGTCCACCTCGAAGCGCTCCTCCCACTGGTAGGCCATCTCGTTGACCTCCCGCAAGATGGGCATGCCGAGCGACAGGAGCTTGAGCAGGAACGGCGGGATGCGGCCGAGCGCGATGGGCCGACCCAGCGCGGCGGCGAACCGGTCCACCAGCTGCCTCGTCGTCTCGGCCGGGTGGCAGGGGAGCATGAAGGTGCCGCTCGACTCCGGGTCGAGGCCGAGCGCGGCGAGGCCGGCCGCCACGTCGGGGATGAAGTGGTAGGTGTGCTTCGTGCCGGGGTCGACCACGCCGCCGATGGACTTGCCGGCCAGGGCCGGCTTCCAGAAGCGGTCGCCGAACTGCGTCAGGAAGCCGCCCGGGCCGTAGAAGTCGCTGGCCCGGCCGGTCACGGCGCGCACGTCGCCGCGCGCCACCGCCTCGCCGAGCGCCTGGTGGAGCCGGGCGCGGATCTCGCCCTTCCTGGAGCAGGGGGCGAGCGGGAGCGCCTCGGTGAGCGTGCGCCCGGCGGGCTTGCCCAGCGCATAGAGGTTGTCGAGCACCACCAGCCTCGCGCCCACCCCGCCCGCCGCCGCGATGAGGCTCCGCTGGATGCGCGGCAGCTCGGCCCCCCAGACGGCCGCCGAGTAGGCCGGGTTCATGCAGTGGTAGACCACCGCGGCGCCGCG
>JANNKC010000328.1:0-2151 GCA_031396105.1 Anaeromyxobacter sp. | reverse complement strand
GGGGCCGGCCCTGCAGCGCGGCGACCGCGTGCAGGTGAAGCAGTCGTACAACCGGGTGCTGCTGGTGAAGAACCAGAAGCTCGACTTCTTCGGCGTGCTGCGGGCCAAGCTGCGGTGGGGGGAGCGGTAGGCGGGGTGGAGATCCCCGCCCCCGAGTTCGCGTGGCTCCTGCTGCGGCCGCTCACGCTGGACGACGCACCGGCCATCCAGGCGCGCGTCCCGAGCTGGGAGGTCGTGCGGCACCTGGCGAAGGGACCCCTGGGGCGGAGTGAAGGTCGGCCGCCGCGGTCGTCGGGGTCGAGTCCCCGCTTCACTGCTCGTGCCCTTGCGGGGGGCGCCTCCTCCCCGTCCGCCCCCTGTCCGCCATCCGCGCCTCCCCCAGTACTTCTCGCGCCGCCGCCAGGTTATGGGCCCGGCAGGTGACCCTCAGGTTGGCGGGGGTGCCCGCGCCGCCCAGGGCCACTGGCACGAGGTGGTCGAGCTCCAGCAGGTGAGTGGAGCCGCAGGTGCCCCCCGAGTCGAGCGGGAACTGGCACCGGTGGCCGTCGCGGGCCCAGACCTCGCGTCGGACGGAGGCGGGGATGTGCCGCCCGGCGCCTGGAGTCGCCTCGCCGCAAGAGGAGCTCGGGCTGCTCGAGTCTCGCTCGCCACCTGCCCTGCGCGGCCGCTGCGCCTCCCCACGCCGCCTGGCCTGCTTCTCGAGCAGCAGGTCGAGCGCCGCCTCCAGCACCGCCTCGAGGCTGGCCCCCGGGTTGGCGTGGGCCAGCCCGCGCCTCGCGGCGCGGAGCTTGTCGAGGAAGGCCGTCCGGACGGTCAGGTGAAGGCGGCGATGGTCCGCGGTCAGCGGCTCCACGGTGGCCTGGAGAGGCACCTGGGACCGCGAGGACGCCAGGCCCGCGCCTCCTGACGGCGCGAGGCCGGCCAGCGCCGGCCCCAGCGCCCCATCATCGCCAGCCGAGGTGCCGGGTCCTACGCCCTGCGCTGTTGCTCCTCCCGCCCGGTCGTCGTGGTCCGGAGTGCCTGGAGAGGCCACGGGAAGTGAAGCGTCCATCATGGCCGCAGCGGCCGGGTCGATCGCCGTCTCCTCTGCTGGCATCGCAACGACCCGATTGTGTTGTTCGGGCGCCCGAACAACACAGAAGGGTGCCTCGGGCGCCGGCAGCGAAAGCACCGCGAGCCGGGTGACCAGCGCAGGACTCCTTGGCAACTCCCTCGGCGAGAGTGCCGCGACCTCCGCTTTGGCCTCCCTGGAGGAGAGTCCAAAGAACTTGGGCAGCACCTCGGCCAGGTTCTCCCGGGTGAGGACCTTGGCCAGCTCGCCGGTCGAGGTCACGCACAGCCGGCCGTCCTGCAGGGCGCTCTCGACCTCGGGGAACCTGGGGAGGAGGCGTGCGGCGGAGAGCCGGGCGTAGGCGGCAGCGCCGGAGAGGTGGAGCTCCCGCGTGAGGAAAGCGAAGAGGCTGGCGTGCCCAAGGGCCTCCCAGCCTCGCTTGCGGTCGAAGTCGGCCAGTGCCACCAGGAAGTCGGCGGCGGCGGTCCGCTCGTGGGCGAGCAGTCCGGTGAGGTGGTCGCGGAGGGAGCGGGCCTCGCCGAGGCTGGCTGGCGGTACGGGGTGCGGAGCGGGCGGCTGACCCCAGGTTGCGGTGGCCTCGGCAGCGACGGCGTGTGGGGCGGCGAACGCGCGCCGTGCCGTCCGGGATTGGTGCGCGGCCTGGGCGAAGTCTGAGTTCGAGGGGGCAGCGAACGCCGCCGGCGCGCTGGCACCGGAGGGGAGGGCGAGGTGTTGAGCCCGAGCGAGCATGAACGGAGAGTCGCATGGGGGTCTGACGGTGCGGCGCGCAGGAGATCCCGATGGGGAGAGGGATCCCGCACCTGCAGATCCGAGGGCGCGGGACACCGCCTCCGGGGTCGGGGTCGCGGTCGGGGTCGCGGTCGGGGTCGCGGTCGCGGTCGGGGTCGCGGTCGGACCATCTGAACGTCTGAACCACTGAATACTTGCACAGTGTCAGGGGTCGGTGGCAGCATCCCTCCATGCTCACGACCCTGCGCATCTCGGGCTTCGCGATCGTCGACGCGGTCGAGGTGGAGTTCGGCCCCGGGCTGAACGTCCTCACCGGCGAGACGGGCGCGGGCAAGTCGATCCTGGTGAAC
>JANNKC010000294.1:0-4328 GCA_031396105.1 Anaeromyxobacter sp. | reverse complement strand
CGAACGGTGTTTCCGAATCTGGAGCGGCCGTCTAGGCTGCCGCCGCATGGCCGCCGATCTCGCCCACCTCAGCGTCGCCGAGCTGCGCCACCGTCACCTCCTGGAGGGGGAACCGCTCTCCGCGGAGGCCGAGGCGGCGCTGGAGGCCGATCCCCGCGCCGGCGCTCGCGCCCTGCTGGCGGCCCTGGAGCGGCGCCGCGCCTCGAACCGCGCCGAGGGGCAGCGGCTCTCGCGCCTGCTGGCCTTCGAGCGTCCCCTCTGGGCGCAGGGGGTGACGCGCATCGCCGGCGTGGACGAGGCCGGCGTCGGGCCGCTGGCCGGGCCGCTCGTCGCTGCAGCGGTCATCCTGCCGCCGGCCCTGAGGCCGCGCGGCCTCGACGACTCGAAGAAGCTCGACGCGGCCGCGCGTGACCGGCTGGCTGCCGAGGTGAAGGCCGGCGCGGTGGCCTGGGCGGTCGGGCAGGCGTCGCCGGAGGAGGTCGACCGGCTCAACCCGTACCAGGCCGGCCTCCTCGCCATGCGCCGCGCCGTGGACGGGCTGGCGGTGGCGCCCGAGCACCTGCTGGTGGACGCGCGGCGCATCCCGGAGCTCGGCGTGCCGCAGCAGGGGATCGTGAAGGGGGACGCGCGCAGCCTCTCCATCGCCGCCGCCAGCGTCCTCGCCAAGACCAGCCGCGACGCCCTCATGCTGGAGGCGGAGGAGGCGTACCCGGGCTACGGCTTCGCGCGCCACAAGGGGTACGGCTCGCCGCAGCACCTCGCGGCGCTCGAGGCGCTCGGCGCCTGCCCCATCCACCGGCGCAGCTACGCCCCGGTGGCCAAGGTGCTGGGGTTCGCTCCGGCCCAGCGGGACCTCTTCTCGAGCTGAAGCACCCACCGCCGCCCGGTCCCGCCGGGTGGCGCGCCCCTCGTCCCCGCGGCGGGCGATTTGACGGATCACGAGCGGGCAGCTAAACCACCCACTCAAGGACGAGCCCGACGGTGTCGGTGCGTCCCGGAAGCCTCGCGGATCCCCCGCGGCCCGGGCGCCCCCCGATCCGGCCACCGAATGACAGAGAGACCACACCGCAACCCGCAGCGCCGAACCCGCCACACCGAACACCACGACGAAGCGCCCCGCGGCCGCCCGCCGCCGGGGCTGCTGCTCGACCCGCCGCCCGCGCCGGATCCGGCCCATCCCCCGGAGATCCCGGTGGAGCGCCTCGACCAGGACGCGCTGCGCGTCATCTACCGGCTGCGCGCCATGGGCCACCAGGCCTACTTCGTGGGCGGCTGCGTGCGCGACCTGCTGCTGGACGCCAAGCCCAAGGACTTCGACCTCGCCACCGACGCCCACCCGGGCGAGGTGCGGGCCGCCTTCCGCAACTGCCGGCTCATCGGCCGGCGCTTCCGGCTGGCCCACGTCTACTTCCGCGACGGCAAGGTCATCGAGGTGGCCACCTTCCGCAAGAACCCCACCGACGTGGCCGAGGACACCGGCGAGGAGGGCGACCTCCTCATCACCCGCGACAACGTCTTCGGCACGGCCGAGGAGGACGCGGTGCGGCGCGACTTCACCGTGAACGGGCTCTTCTACGACCCGGCCACCGGCGAGGTCATCGACTACGTGGGCGGGCGCGCCGACCTCGAGGCGCACCGCATGGCCACCATCGGCGATCCCGAGATCCGCATGCGCGAGGACCCGGTGCGCGCGCTGCGCGCCGTCCGCTTCGCCGCCCGGCTCGGCTTCGCCATCGCCCCCGACACCTTCGAGGCCATGCGGCGCCACGCCGGCGAGCTGGCGCGCTGCGCCCCGGCCCGCGTGCTGGAGGAGATCTTCAAGCTGCTCCGCTGCGGCGGCTCGGCCCGCGCCTTCGCCCTGCTCAAGGCCTGCGGCGCGCTGCCGTTCATCCTGCCGGCGCTGGGCGCGGCCCACGAGCGGTGGGACGAGGCGCAGCGCAGGAGCTTCATCGCCCACCTGGGCGCGCTGGACCGCCTGGTCCGCTCCGGGGCGGTGGTCTCCGAGGTGGTCCTGCTGGGCGCGCTGCTCATGCACCTCGGCTCCCCCGGCCTGGAGGCGGAGGCGCCCGCGGCCGAGGCGCTGCTCGAGGAGCTGGTGCAGACCTCGCGCCTGCCGCGCAAGGTGGCCGAGGGGATCCGGCTGGCGCTCCAGGCGCAGCGCAGCTTCCGCGAGCCGCCGCGCCAGGGCAGCAGCGGCCGGCGTCGCCGGCGCGGCCGCGGCCTGGCCGGCCAGCACGGGTTCACCGACGCGCTGCAGCTCCTGCAGATCACGGTGGAGGCGTCCGGCCTGGGGCTGGAGGTGCTCAACCGCTGGCGCGCCGAGGCGCAGCGCACCCCGCAGGGGCACCACGACGACGAGGGGGCCGACGGCGACCTCGAGGCCGAGCGCCCCACCCTCCGCGCCGACGTGGTCCGCGACGGCGACACCGAGGCCGAGCAGTCCACCGGCGCGGCCCTCGCCGGCGACGGCGTGGCGGAGCGGCCCGCCAGGCGCACCACGACGCCAGCCCGGGAGGGTGGCGACGGCGTGGCGGAGCGGCCCGCCGGGCGCACCACGACGCCGGCCCGGGAGGGCGGCAACGGCGCCGGGCAGCCCGCCCGGCGCTCCGGCGGCGCCCGGCACGCCGAGGCGCGTCGTGGCGGATCCCGTCGGGGCGCGGGCGACGCCCTGCCGGCCGGCGGCGCCGGCGCGGTGCTCGAGGTGCGCATGGGCGGTGACGTCGACGGCGCCGAGGAGGACGACGGCGACGAGGCCCAGGTGGCCGAGGTCGGCGGCAGGCCCGCCGGCGACGCCGCGGCCCCGGGCGGTTCCAAGAAGCGCCGCCACCGCGGTGGCCGCCGCCGCCGTCGCCGCGGGGCGGGCGCTCCCGGTGCGGGCAGTCCGCCGTCGCCGCCCGCCGCCTAGAATCCCCTTGGAAACCCACGCCTTGACCACCTCGACGCCCTTCGATAGAAACCGCCGACCATGCCCAGCGAGCGTCCCGACAAGCACAAGTCCCGCTACAAGCGCATCCTCCTCAAGCTGTCGGGCGAGGCGCTCATGGGCGACGGCAAGTACGGCATCTCGCCGAAGACGCTCGGGGCCATCGCCCAGGACGTGAAGGACTGCATCGACCTGAAGGTCGAGGTGGCCCTCACCATCGGCGGCGGCAACATCTTCCGCGGCGTGGCGGGCGCCACCGAGGGGATGGACCGGGCCAGCGCCGACTACATGGGCATGCTGGCCACCGTCATCAACTCCATGGCGCTGCAGGACGCGCTGGAGAAGATCGGCGTGGAGACCCGCGTCCAGACCGCCATCGAGATGCACCAGGTGGGCGAGCCCTACATCCGCCGCCGCGCCATCCGCCACCTGGAGAAGGGGCGGGTGGTGATCTTCGCCGCCGGCACCGGCAACCCCTACTTCACCACCGACACCGCCGCCTCGCTCCGCGCCATGGAGATCCACGCGGAGGTGCTGCTCAAGGCCACCAAGGTGGACGGCGTCTACACCGACGACCCCAAGAAGAACCCGGCCGCCACCAAGTTCAAGCAGCTCAGCTACATCGACGTGCTGAAGAAGAACCTCAAGGTGATGGACTCCACCGCCATCAGCCTGTGCATGGACAACGATCTCCCCATCATCGTCTTCGACTCGACCCTGCGCGGCAACGTGAAGCGGGTGGTGCTCGGCGAGGAGATCGGCACCACCGTGAGCCGCAGCGGCAAGTAGCGCCCGCCCTCTGGAGATCGCCATGAGCCTCGCCGACGACGTGGTCAACGACCTGCACGCCCGCATCCAGAAGACGTTGGAGACCATGCGGTCGGACCTGGCCTCGGTGCGGACCGGGCGCGCCTCGCTCCACATGCTCGACGGCGTCAAGGTCGACTACTACGGCACGCCCACGCCGCTCAACCAGGTGGCCACCCTCTCGGTGCCGGAGGCGCGCATGATCGTGGCCAAGCCCTGGGAGAAGAACATGATCCCGGTGATCGAGAAGGCCATCCGGGACGCCAACCTGGGCTTCAACCCCATGTCGGACAAGGACATGGTGCGCGTGCCGGTGCCGGCGCTCACCGAGGAGCGGCGCAAGGACATCGTCAAGCAGGTCAAGCACAAGGCCGAGGAGTTCAAGGTGGCCATCCGCAACGAGCGGCGCGACGCCAAGGAGCTGCTCGAGGCGGCGGAGAAGGACGGCGACTGCTCCGAGGACGAGCTGAAGAAGGCGCTCGAGAAGGTCCAGAAGGAGACCGACGAGGGCGTCAAGCAGGTGGACGCCATCCTGGCGGCCAAGGAGAAGGACGTCATGACGATCTGACGGGGCCGGCCGTGCCCGTCGATCCGCTGC
>JANNKC010000277.1:0-3165 GCA_031396105.1 Anaeromyxobacter sp. | reverse complement strand
GTCGAAGCAGCGTCGCGTGATGAGGTAGGCGACGCCTGGCAAAACCTGTCGCGGTGCGGTCATGCAATGTCGGCATCGCACGGAGCGTGCCGGCGGCCCGCCCGAGTGATTCTGACGGGTTGGAGCGATGGCCGACGGTTGATGGTCTGCGCCGCGGACAATGGGGCCCGCCGAAACGTCTCTGGGACGGGGCCTCGAAACGTCTCTGGGACGGGGCCTCCGTGGCTAGGATGGATCTCGATTGCAGCGGCGGTGGCTCAGCTTCTTCTCTGGGGCGGCACCGTGGTCAGCGGCGGACCTCTCGCGCTGAACGGTTGGCTCACCTACGTGCTCTACCCGTTGTTCCTCATCTGGCTCGTGCCCACGACGGTCGTGATGATCAAACGCCTGGGCAAGCCCGCAGCCGCGTAGTCGCCTCTCTGCAGACGCGAACGGCAGGTTGAACGCCTCACCCGTTGCCGACCATTGTGGGGGCCACAGGTGAGCCATTGCTCGTCCCAGCCGCATCCGGGAAGGATGGCGTCTTCGCACGCTTCCGGAGGGTTCACCCATGATGCGCCTCGTCCTGCCGGTGCTGATCGCTCTTGCGAATGCACCCGTCGCCCACGCGCAGCGCGAACCGGCTCGCCTCTCCTCTCCCCAGAAGGCAGGGTTCTCCAAGGAGCGCCTCGCGCGCATCGGGGCGGTGCTCGGTGCAGAGATCGAGCACCGCAGGATCCCCGGTGCCGTCGTGCTCGTCGCCCGCAATGGACAGATCGCATACTTCGAGAGCTTCGGGGTCCAGGACCCCGCCACGGGCAAGAAGATGTCGAGGGACGCGATCTTCCGCGCGTACTCGATGACAAAGCCGTGGGTCAGCGTAGCGGCAATGATCCTCATGGAGGAGGGCAGGATCCAGCTCACGGATCCTGTTTCGAAGTATCTTCCCTCGTTCAAGGACCTGAAGGTCTCAGTGCAGCAGAAGGATCCGGCGACCGGACAGGTGACCACCACGATCGTTCCGGCCGAGCGTGAGCCCACGATCCAGGACCTGCTCCGGCATACGTCGGGCCTCGCCTACGACTTCGTGACCCGGAACGCCGCCGTGAGGGAGGCCTACGTGAAGGAAGGGCTCAGCGCGCTCGGTCCCGAGTTCTTCGCCATTCCATCGGCGGAGATCGTCGAGAAGCTCGCTCGGGCGCCGCTCGCATATCAGCCCGGAAGTGCGTGGGAGTACAGCCTCGCGACGGATCTCCTCGGCCGCGTGATCGAGGCCGTGACGAACGTCCGCCTCTCCGCGTTCCTCGAGGAGCGGCTCTTCCGTCCGCTGCAGATCACGGACAGCGGCTTCTGGGTTCCGAACGAGAAGCTCGGGCGCGTTGCGCAGCCGTTCGCGAAGGATCCCGCGACCGGGAAGGAGAACCGCCTCCTCGATCCGGCGATCGAGCCGAAGAACGACTCGGGCGGAGCGGGCGGGCTGACCACGGCGGTCGACTACTTCCGGTTCGCGCAGATGATGCTCAATGGAGGCGAGCTCGAAGGGAAGCGGATCATCAGCCCCGGCACGGTCGCGCTCATGACCTCGGATCACCTCGGGGCGATCCCGCCGTCGTTCGTCTCGCCCGGTGGTCTGCTGATGGGGGTGCCGGGATACACGTTCGGGCTCGGGTTCGCGGTTCGCCAGGGCCCGGGGATCGCGGGCGTTCCAGGGTCCGCGGGCGAGTACATGTGGGCGGGCGCCGCGGGGACGTTCTTCTGGGTCGATCCGAAGGAGCAACTCGTCGCGGTATTCATGACGCAGGCGCCGGGGCCGACGCGCGCGTCCTACCGACGGCTGATCAAGCAGCTCGTCGGACAGGCCCTCTGATTCTGACGAAGGCCGTGACCTGCCACGGCCGGTCCCCGTCGCGGGCGATGCGGGCGGGGCCGCCGAAGCAGTCGGTGTAGAGGCAGGCGCCCACCGTCCGGGCCGTGACGTCGAGCTCGAAGAGCTCGGCGTGGAGCCCCTCGTCGGCGGACCTCGCAGCCGTCGGGGCTGCATCGCTGGGCGCTGGCGGCCGCGGCTACCGCTGCGGCGCCAGCGGGCGGAGCCGGCCCGGCGGCATCGGCGGCCCGCGCGGCGACGCGGGCGTCGCCCGAGAGGATCCACCGCAAGGAGCCCGGCTCGAGGAGCGCCCGGGCCAGCCGGTGGACGTCGGCGGCGGTGACCCGCACCAGGTCAGCGCGCTCCTGCGCCGGCCTCGGCGCGGCGTGGCCGCGCACCAGGAGGAGGCCCGAGGCCCCGTCCCAGAGACGTTTCGGCGGGCCCCAATGTTCGCGGCGCGGACCATCAACCGTCGGCCATCGCTCCAACCCGTCAGCAGACTGCTCGCCTGCGGAATCGTGCCCTTCCAGGTCTTCGCTGGCACCCGATTCACCCGGAGCAAGGATATCGGCGTCTTACTACAGCCGACAAGGGCGCTAGTGGGATTCCTTCGTGAATCCGCCCCGGTCCGGGAGTTCTTCGGAAGGCCTGGGCCTTTTCAGGTCGGGCGTAGACGGGCGTGGCTGCTTGCGATACATCGTATCTCATGGCTGCCACGGCAATGGTCCACGTCAGGGTGGACGAGAAGATGAAGGCTCGGGCCGAGAAGGCCCTGTCCGCGATGGGGTTGTCGGTCTCTGACGCCGTTCGGGTGCTACTCACCCGCGTGGCGGCCGAGAAGGCGCTCCCCTTCGAGGTCCGCGTCCCGAACGCCACGACTCGCGCGGCGATGAAGGAGGCGCGCCACGGCGGCCTCAAGGCCCACGGCACCGTGGCCGACCTGAATGCGGAGGATTGAGCACACCAAGGCGTTCCGAAAGGACTGGAAGCGCGAGAGCGCCGGGGTCCACGGCCGGCGCTTGGGCGCTCCCCTTCAGCGCGCCGTGACCCTCCTGGCGGATGACCTGCCTCTGCCTGCCGCGGCCCACGACCACCAACTCGCCGGCGAGTGGAAGGACCACCGGGACTGCCACCTGCGGCCGGACCTCCTGCTCATCTACCGTCCGGCTCGCTTCCGCTCGCCTACGCTCAATGCCGATCACTTAAGCTCAAGTGATCGGAAGGAATGGGGATTTCGGACGGGCCTTTCGGAGGAGGCGTAGGCGGATCACGATGTGCGCCGGACGGAGGGCGCACATGGCGACTGACCTTTGGACCCTGTT
>JANNKC010000264.1:0-1581 GCA_031396105.1 Anaeromyxobacter sp. | reverse complement strand
TCGGGTCACGGAATCCGGTCGTGCCGAGCGTAGCGCATGCGGAGCAGGCGCGGAGTCGAGGCACGGCCCGAGGTCAGGTCTCGAACGCCGGCGCGTCGCCGAAGCGGAGGCCGGCCGCGTCCTTGGCGGAGACGGCGGGCGGGACGCCCAGCGAGGGCCAGGCGATGGCCAGGGTGGGGTCGTCCCAGCGGAGGCAGCGCTCCGTCTCCGGGTGGTAGTAGTCGGTGGCCTTGTAGAGGAACTCGGCCTGCTCCGAGAGGACCAGGAAGCCGTGGGCGAAGCCCTCCGGGATCCAGAGCTGCCGCCGGTTCTCCGCCGAGAGCAGCTCGCCGACCCAGCGGCCGAAGGTGGGCGAGGCGCGGCGCAGGTCCACCGCCACGTCGAAGACCTCTCCGCGGGTGACCCGCACCAGCTTCCCCTGCGGGTGCGGCACCTGGTAGTGGAGGCCGCGCAGCACGCCGCGCGCCGAGAGGCTGTGGTTGTCCTGCACGAAGTCGAGCGGGCGGCCGAGCCGCGCCTCCAGGGCGCGCCGGTTGAAGCTCTCGTAGAAGAAGCCGCGGGCGTCGCCGAAGACCTTGGGCTCGACGACCACCACGTCCGGAATGGCGGTGGGGCGGACCTCCACTAGAAGACCCTCCCTTCCACGCGAGCCTCCACTAGAAGACCCTCCCTTCCAGCAGCCCCCGCAGGTAGGCGCCGTAGGAGGACTTGCCCAGCGCCGCCGCGCAGCGCTCCAGCGCGGCATCGTCGATCCAGCCCTGGCGCCAGGCCACCTCCTCCGGGCAGGCCACCTTCAGCCCCTGCCGCTTCTCGATGGTGGCGATGAACTGGCCGGCGTCGAGCAGCGACTCGTGGGTGCCGGTGTCGAGCCAGGCGTAGCCGCGCCCCATGATCTCCACCTGGAGCGTGCCGGCCTCCAGGTAGAGCCGGTTGAGGTCGGTGATCTCCAGCTCGCCGCGGGGCGAGGGCTTGATGGTGCGGGCCAGCTCCACCACCCGCTCGTCGTAGAAGTAGAGGCCGGTCACGGCGTAGCGCGACTTGGGCGCCTTGGGCTTCTCCTCCAGGCTGATGGCGCGGCGCTGCGCGTCGAACTCGACCACGCCGTAGCGCTCCGGGTCGGTGACCGCGTAGGCGAAGACGGTGGCGCCTTCCCGCCGGTCGGCGGCGCCGCGGACCAGCGCCTGCAGCTCGTGGCCGAAGAAGATGTTGTCGCCCAGCACCAGCGCCGAGGGGGCGCCCCGCACGAAGTCGGCGCCCAGGATGAAGGCCTGCGCCAGGCCGTCCGGGCTGGGCTGCACCTTGTACTCGAGCCGCAGGCCCCAGGCGGCGCCGTCGCCCAGCAGCTGCTGGAAGCGCGGCGTGTCCTGCGGCGTGGAGATGACCAGCACCTCGCGGATCCCGGCCAGCATGAGGGCCGAGAGCGGGTAGTAGATCATCGGCTTGTCGTAGATGGGGAGGAGCTGCTTCGAGACCGCCAGGGTGGCCGGGAAGAGCCGCGTGCCCGCGCCGCCGGCCAGGATGATGCCTCGTCTGCTGGTGCTCATGCGCTCCCCGCCTGGCCCGCGGTCCGCGGGCGGCCGT
>JANNKC010000190.1:0-5399 GCA_031396105.1 Anaeromyxobacter sp. | reverse complement strand
GTGCCGAAGGGCAGCGACGTGCTCCTCGAGTGCGCCGACCTCATCGCCTCGTCGGTCCGACGGCGAGCCCTGTTCACAACGAAGCGGGCCAAGGACGCTGTATCCGCCATGGTCATGGCGGAAACCGGCCTCGACTACACGCCAAACTCGGGGACCGTGTTCAAGGTCCACGGGTTCGGGCCTGCCAGGACGGACTGACTCTCCAGGTGGTGCGCGAAGGCGCCTGCACTGGGCGACGCGACCACGACCCGGCGTCTGACGCCCGGCCGCGTCTGGGGCACGGTGGGCCCGGTCGAGCTCGCCTCCGGAGCCCAGCACACGGTCGTGGCGAAGGCCGACGGGACCGTGTGGGGGTGGGGCCAGGGCAGCTCGGGCCAGCTGGGAAACGGGACCTGGCAGAACAGGTCCGCGCCGGTCCGGGCCACCGGGCTGTCGGCCGTGGTGGCCGTGGCGGCTGGTCGGTGGCACACCGTCGCCCTCCGCGGCGACGGCACCGTCTGGGCGTGGGGAGCCAACAACTACCTCCAGCTCGGCGACGGCACCAACCTGGCGCGGTCGGAGCCGGTGCAGGTGCCGGGGCTCACGGGCGTGGTGGCGGTGGCGGCCGGCGGCACCCATACCCTGGCGCTCCGCGATGACGGGACGGTCTGGGCCTGGGGGTACAACTTCTACGGGCAGGTCGGGGACGGGAGCACGACGGACCGCTCGACCCCGGCGCAGGTCTCCGGACTCTCGGGAGCTTTCGTGGCCATCGCAGGGGGCTACTACCACTCCCTGGCGGTGAAGGGCGACGGCACGGTCTGGTCCTGGGGGTTCAACTACAACGGGCAGGTCGGCGACGGCTCCAACACCACCCGGTTGGCGCCGGTCCAGATCGGTACGCCCACTGGAATGGTCCGCGTCGGCGCCGACGGCTCGCACAGCGGCGGGCTGCGCAGCGACGGGACGGTCTGGGGGTGGGGTGCCAACGGCCTGGGGGCGCTCGGTGACGGGACCACGACCGACCGGTGGACGCCGGTGCAGGCGGTGGGGCTCACCGGCATGCTCGGACTCGAGCTCGGCTACTACCACGCGGTGGCGCGGGCTGGTGACCAGACGGTGAGGACGTGGGGGGGCAACGCCGCCGGACAGCTCGGCGACGGCACCCTCACCGACCGCCTGACGGCCGTGGCGGTCCCAGGGCTCGGCGGTATCCTGGCCGTGTCGGCGGGGGAGCAGCACACCGCGGCGCTGGCGGGCGACGGGACGGTGTGGAACTGGGGGTACAACATCTACGGCCAGCTGGGCGACGGCACGACCACCAACCGGCCGCTGCCGATGACGGTGACGGTGCCCTGACCTGGTGATGGCACCACCTTGCCCGGACGCCCGCCGCCGACGGCGCTCGCAGCGCCGCGGCGGCAAGGTGCCCGCACCTCTTCACTTGCCGAGGCCGATCTGCTTCATGAACTCGCCGTTGTCCCAGTGGAGGAACTCCTCGAACATGAGGCCCTGCTTGTTCCAGTGGCCGATGGTGGCCATCGGGATCCGGTAGGCCTTCCCCGTCGGCTGGATGGTCGTGCCGTCGGCGAGGACCATCGGCTTCGTGAAGGTGCCCTGGAGCCAGCCGGTCACCGCCGTCCACTCGCCGTCGGCCGTGCCGAAGCGGGCCGGGTGCTCCGAGATCCGGTTGTCGGGGGCGAAGGTGAACATGAACTTGAGGTCCTCGATGTGCACCTCGAGGCCCTTGGTGGTGTGACCGTCGGGCCACTGCACCAGGATGTCCTTGGAGTGGGACTTGTGGAAGTCCTGCCACTGCTGGTTGGTGTAGACGCGGAAGTCGAGGTCGTCGAAGTTGGCGAGGTTGCGGGCCAGCTCGGCGGGGACGCCCTTGACCTTGGGGGTGGGCTCGCCGGCCTTGGTCCCCGGCCACCTGGTGGTGGCCTTCTCGTCGGCGAAGGCGGGGGTGGCGCCGAGCAGCGCGCCTCCGAGGGCCGCGCCGAGCGCGAGCGTGGCAATGCGGTTCATCCTGGTCATGGCTTCGTTCCTTTCGTCCTGCTTGCTGCGTGGGCGACCGGCGGACGATCCGCCGGTCGAGGGCTTCGACTTCGTCCCGCCTCGGTGAGCTCGCCCTGGAGCTGGCCGAGGCGGTCGCACCCCAGCGTCTGCTGGAGGACGGGGAGGAGCGTCCGCTCCTCGAAGGCGAGGTGGTCCGCGAGTTTTTCCGCGAGGGCAGCTGCGGCCACCGCGGCGGCCGGACCCGCGGCGTTCCTGAGGTCGCGGGCCAGGCCCCGCAGGACCAGGTGATCGCCCAGGGTGAAGACGACCACCGCGTCGGCCTCGGAGAGCCGCCGGGCCAGCTCGGGGAGGAGCACCACCTCCTCGGCGCGGCAGTGCGGCTGGATCTCCGCGTCCCAGAGCGCGAGGAGCCTGGCACCGCCCCCATCCGCGCCCGCCGGCCGGGCCAGCGCCGCGAGCCAGCGGGCGTGCTCGGCCGAGAGACGGCGTAGCGGGGCGCAGAGGCTCACCAGAGGCTCCTCAGGCGACCTTGGCGGCGGCCTGCTTGACGGCCTGCAGCTCGATCTCGATGTCGACGCGGTCGGCCACCAGGACGCCGCCGGTCTCGAGCGCCTGGTTCCAGGTGAGGCCGAAGTCCTTGCGGTTGAGCGAGCTGGTGGCGGTGAAGCCCACGCGGGTGTTGCCCCAGGGGTCCTTGCCCTGGCCGCCGTGCTCGACGTCGAGGACGACCTCGCGGGTCACGTCGCGGATGGTGAGGTCGCCGACCACGCGCAGCCGGTCCTTGGAGACGGCCTCGACGCGGCGGCTGCGGTAGCGCAGGGTGGGGTAGGCCGCGGCGTCGAGGAAGTCGGGCGAGCGGAGGTGGGTGTCGCGGTCGGCCACCCCGGTCTCGATGCTGGCCGCCTCGATGTCGACCTCGACGGACGAGCGGGAGAGATCGGCCGTGTCGAGTGCCAGCTTGGCGCTCCAGGTGTTGAAGTGGCCGCGCACCTTGGTGATCACCATGTGCCGGACCGTGAGGTTCACCGCCGAGTGGACGCCGTCGAGCTGCCAGTTCTCCTGAGCCATCTGCCTTCTCCTGTCGGTGGCCCGTGGGCCGTGTGCTGGACGGGATTGCACCCAGCGGGCCAGGGCGGGCGGTGCCGCAACCGGCCGTGATCACGGGAGGCCCCCGTTGCGCGGCCCGATCGGATCGGCTCATGATGAGCCTCAGCGGCTCATTCTGATCGGGAGCGATCCATGCGCGCCAAGGACCTCGACCTGCGGGAACTGCTCAGCTTCGAGCCCGGCGGCGGCGTCATCCGCTTCGGCGGCGAGCGTGTGCTCCTCTTCGATGCGGTGGCGCTCGGCCTGCTTCGCAAGGAGCTCATCGGCAGCCTGGGGCTCACCGCGGCGCGCGGCATCCTGACTCGCCTCGGCTACGCCCATGGCCACCGGGCGGCGGAGTCCTTGCGCACCGGGCTTCCCTGGCAGAACGAGGACGAGTGGCGGTTGGCGGGCGCCCGGATCCACATGCTCCAGGGGCAGGTCGTGGTCGAGCAGGTCGGGCCGCGAACGGCCGGCGCGGCGCAGCCCTTCGTGGAATCGATCTGGCACGAGTCCTACGAGGCCGAGCAGCATCTGCTCCATGTCGGCCAGGCCGAGGAGCCGGTCTGCTGGACGCTCTCCGGCTTCGCCAGCGGCTACCTCTCCTGTGCCAACGGGCGGGAGATCTACTGCGTCGAGGAGCGCTGCCGCGGCCGGGGCGACGCGTCCTGCCACCTCGTCGGGCGCTCACGGGAGGAGTGGGGGCCGGCCATCGAGCCCCACCTCAAGTTCTACGACATGGCCTGCGTCGACACGGCGCTGGCAGGGGTGACCGAGGCTCTGCGCGCCACCGAGCGGCGCCTCCGGGCACGGCGGCAGGAGCTGACACGGCTGGCTCCCGAAGCCGACGAGCGTTCGGGCCTGGTGGTCCGGAGCGAGGCGATGGCGCGCGTCCTCGACCTGGCACGGCGGGTGGCGAAGGTCGAGTCGACCACGCTGGTCACGGGCGAGAGCGGGGCGGGTAAGGAGCGCCTGGCCCGCCTCATCCACGACGAGTCGTCGCGCAGCGGCGGCCCCTTCGTGGCGGTGAACTGCGGCGCCGTGACCGAGACCCTGCTGGAGAGCGAGCTCTTCGGCCACGCCCGCGGCGCATTCACCGGCGCAGAGCGGGACCGGGCCGGCTTCTTCGAGGCGGCCACCGGCGGCACGCTCTTCCTCGACGAGATCGGGGAGATCTCCGCCGGCATGCAGGTGAAGCTCCTGCGGGTGCTCCAGGAGAAGGAGGTCCGTCGGGTCGGCGAGAGCCGGTCGCGGCCGGTCGACGTCCGGGTGGTGGCGGCGACCAACCGGAACCTCGCCGAGGATGTCGCGGCCGCCCGGTTCCGCCAGGATCTCTACTACCGGCTCAGGGTCATCGAGCTGCGGGTCCCGCCGCTGCGGGAGCGGCCCGAGGACGTCCTGCCCCTGGCGCGCGTCTTCCTGGCCGAGACGGCGCGGAGGATGGGGCGCAAGGTCACCGGGTTCACGCCGCGGGCCGCCGATCAGCTGCTCCGCTACGCCTGGCCGGGCAACGTGCGCGAGGTCCAGAACTCCGTCGAGCACGCCGTGGCACTCAGCACCGGGAGCCGCATCGAGGTCGAGGACTTGCCGGAGGAGTTGCGCGCGGCCCTGCCGAGGCCGCGCCCCGCCGGCGCGGCGCGCCCGCTCGCGGACGTCGAGAAGGAGTACATCCTGGCGGCCGTGGAGGCGGCCGGCGGGAACCGGACCAGGGCCGCCACCGATCTCCGGATCGGGCTCGCGACCCTGAAGCGCAAGCTCAAGGCGTACGGCGCGGCGCGCGGGGTCGTGGTGCGCAGGTCGGGGTCGTGAGCCGGCCGGAGGAAGCATCTTCCTGGCCTTCGCCGGGTTCAGGGGAGTTTCGCCGATCGTTTGATGCACCGGCAATGCAGGACGGGGGCGACATCCGGAGATCGCGAAAACGGACCTGGGGGCCTACCTGGGCGGGCTGCGCCTCCAGAACGCGCCTACGAAGCGTGCCGGACCCAGTCGATGATGGCCGCGCGCAGCGCCGAGTGCAGGGTGAGACCCTGGGCCTTGGCCCGCTTCTCGAGCAGCTCCCAGACCGGGGCAGGGAACCTGATTGACCTTGGCTCGGTCGGGCCGGTCTCGGTGCCCTTCTTCGGCCGGCCCCGGCGGACGTGGACGATGCCCTCCGCGGCCACGCGGGCGGCGTAGGGGTTGCGCCGGACCGTGGCCGAGGCGAAGTCGACCTCTGGGATCTCGCGGAGCGACGCCTTCGAGGGCTCCCTGGGCTTACCGACCTTCTTCATAGCGTCTCCTCTCATGGGACGTGGCGCGGCGTGCGCTGATGAGCC
>JANNKC010000141.1:0-7158 GCA_031396105.1 Anaeromyxobacter sp. | reverse complement strand
CGTCCGCACCGCGGTCCTCCGGCGCCGTGCCGCTGCCGGCCCCTCGCTCCAGCGGCGCCTCCGATCCAGGTCCGCCGCCGCGGGCCCCGATGCTCGACACGGCCCGTCCCATACCGCTGCCGCCTCCGGCGCCGCGAACCGTGGCTCCGGCGACCGCGCCGGCGTCCTCGGTCCCATCCCGCGCCAGAACCGTGGTCCCGTCGCCGGCTCGCTCCACCCCGGGCGGGCCTCTGCTCACGCCGAGCCGGCACCTGGCCTCCTCTCCCTTCCAGGGGAGGGCGGAGGCTGGAGGTGAGCTCGGCGAGTTCAACCCCTTCGTGGCGCAGCCGGTGATCTCCCGCGTGGCCGCGGGCGAACCCTCCGGGCCGCCTCCGACCACGCGCCCGCCGCCCGAGCCAGGGCAGGCCGCGACGGAAGGGAGAGCGCCGAGGAAGGCCGTGACGGAGACGGTCGCGGCGGAGGCGGCAGAGCCGCGGCAGTCCGCGCGGCGTCCGGTCGAGCCGCGAACCGCCGAAGCTCGTTCGGCGCCGGGAACGCCGGCGGCGCCACCCGCCGCTCAGGCCGCCGGGCCTGGCCAGCCCACCGCGCCGGCTCCCAGGTCGTCTGCGCCTCCGGCCGCGGGGCCCGCCCAGCCCGCCACCCCGGCGCCCCGGCCGCCGCCGTCCTCGTTCGACACCGTGGAGATCGACCTCGAGTTCACCGAGCAGCGGCCGCTCGGGCCAGCGCCGGGGGCCGCCACGCGACCTCCTCCGGTGGCCACCGCAGGCACGGCCCGCGCGGTCGCCGGCCAGGGACGGGCGAAGGCGCTCCTCGCGGCTGGCGTTCTCGTGGCCGCCGTGGCGGGCGCCCTCGTCTTCTGGCCGCGCGACCGTCCTCAGGCTGGCGGGGACGTTGCGACGATGCTCGCCGAGCCCGCTCCAGCTGCCGCGGCGCCGCCGAGCCAGCGCCCACCCGTCTCCGTGGCGGCGATCCCGGCAGCGGCGAGGGCACGGCCTCCGGCGCCGGCTCCCGCGGCCCCGGCGCCGCCCCTGGCCGCGCCTCCCGGTGGGCCCACCAGGCCCCCGGAGGCGGCGGTGCGGTCGGGCGAGCCGGCCAAGCTGGCGACGGCCCCTCCGGTGCCACGGCCACGCCCTGTGCCCGGAGGGGCGGCCCGCACCGAGCCGAGGCGAGAGCGGGCTGCTCCGGCCAGGGCTGCGGCCGCGCGGGTGGTGGCCGAGCCGCGCCTCACCGAGCCCACGGCGGCGCGCCCCGCCGATCCGCCTCCGGTGGCCGCCGCGCCGCCTCCTCCGCCGACGCCGGTGCCGGTGCCGGTACCGGTGGCGCCGGCGCCGCCGGTCCAGGTCGCGTCGCGCGCCTCCATCCCGACGGCGGGCAAGGCGCTCTCGCCGGCGTCGGTCCAGACGGCCGTGGCGCGGCAGCGGGCTGCCTTCGACCGCTGCGTGGTGGCGGCCCTGAGCGCGGAGGGCGGCCAGGCGCTCGCCGGGCGCAAGACCGGGCTGCTCGTGGCGGTCGGGCCGGGTGGGCTCGTCGAGGCGGCCGAGGTGGAGGAGCCGGAGATCGAGGGGAGCCCACTCGGCGCCTGCCTGCGAAAGGCGGCGGCGCGGCTCCTCTTCCCGCCCTTCGACGGCGAGCCGGTGGGGCTCCGCATCCCGCTGGTGCTGGGCGACGCCGGTCCAGCGGCCCGCTGACCCGCCGTTCGCCGCGCCCTGTCCTGCCGGCGACGCCGCGCTCAGAGCGTCCCGCGCGCCTTGACCTCCAGGTAGCGCCCCACCACGGCGGCGGCGAGACCGCTGGAAGGCACGCTGGTGACGGCCACGCCGGCCGCGGCCAGTCGCGCGGCCGCCAGGTCCCGCTCGTCGGAGATCCGCTCCGCGGCGGCCCGCACGAAGGCCTCCCCCTCGTCGCGCGGCCGCACCCGCGCCGCGTCGGCCACGTCGGAATCGGAGACGGCCGCCACCAGCACGAGGTGGCGCCGCCGGAGCAGCGCCGCCCGGGCCAGCAGGAGCGCGCTGGTGTCGGGATCGGCCAGGTCGGTGAAGACCAGCACCAGCGCCCGCCGCCGCTGACGCGCCTCGAGGGCGTCGAAGGCCGCGGCGTAGTCCGACTCGACGGGCCTGGCTGCCGCCAGGTGCAGCGCCTCCGCCAGGGTTGCCAGGCCGCCGCGCCCGCCCTCGGGCGGCACCACCCGCTCCACCTCGGCCCCGAAGAGGATGACCCCGGTCCGGTCGCCGCGCGCCGCCGCCGCCCGGGCCAGGGCCAGCGCCGCGTCCACCGCGCGGTCGAGCTTGGTGCGCCCGTCGGCCAGCCGGGCCGAGAGGTGGCGCCCGCAGTCGAGCAGCAGCCAGAGCGTCTGGTTGCGCTCCGGCTGCCACTCCCGCACCACGGGCGCGCCGCGGCGCGCCGTGGCCTTCCAGTCGATGGCGCGCACGTCGTCGCCGGCCGCGTAGTGGCGCAGCGCCGCGAACTCCCGCCCCTCCCGGCCGCCGGCTCGGCGCGAAAGCCCGGCCTCCGGAGCGGGCCCGCCGGCCGCCGCCGCGGGCGGCCCGAGGTCCGGATAGGCGCTCACCACCTCGCCGAGCGGCAACCGCACCGGACGCCAGGCCAGGCCGAGCGGGCCGAGCACGCGCAGGTGGAGGTCGCCGAAGGCATGGCGGCCGCGCCGGCGCGGCACGAGCTGGTAGGGCAGCGTGGCCTCGGCGCCGGGCGTCAGGCGGAGGCGGGCGCGGTGGCCCGCGGCGTCGGCGTCGGGCGGCGGCGCGTCCGCCAGGTCCACCATCGCCGGGCGCGGGCCGCTGCAGGAGAGCCGGAGCTCCACCCTGTTGGGCGCGAAGGCCGCCAGGGGGCGGGTGAGCCGGCGCTCGGCGCGCCAGGACGCGGGGCCAGGCGCCCAGCGGGCGTCGAGGAGCACCAGCACCAGCAGCGCGACGTCGAGCGCGGCCAGGGCCAGGGCCGCCGCCGCGCCCGCCCCCAGCGCGAGCGGCAGCGCCACCGCGAGGGCCAGGAGCAGGGCGGCGCGCGGCGTCGGGACGGGCACGGCGCGGAGCCTACCGCGCCGCGGGCCTGATCACTCCGGTCGCCCCGACCGTTTAGCGCTTCCCTGGCGGCGCCGGCGACGTGGCCGCCGCCCGCGGCGCATGCGGTGGGTGGCACGAGGCGCAGGCGGCGCCTGCCACCTTCACGCGGGCGTGGGCCTTCGCCAGCCTCGTCGCGCCCGCCGGGTGGCAGCGGCCGCAGAGGACGTCGCCGCCGGCCCGCAGGAGGTGGGGCGCCTCGGCCACGTGAGGGGCGTGGCAGGCGAAGCACTCTCCCCGGCGCACCGGAGCATGGGCGTTCCTGGCCGCGGGCAGGGCGGCGAAGTCATGGCAGTCGGCGCAGAGCGCCAGGCCGCCCTGCTTCACCGCCGCGGGGCGCGGCGGGGTGGTGGGCGCGGCGTGGCAGGCGTCGCAGGTCCGGTCGGCGAAGGGCGGGTGGGCCTCGTCACGGAGCAGCCCCTTCTGCATCGAGGCGTGGGGGTCGTGGCAGCCGTTGCAACGGCTCTCCGCCACCTCGTGCCCACCGTGGCGCGCCACCAGCGCGGGCGCGGCGAGGTCGTGACAGGCCCCGCAGAGCCGCGCCATGCCGCCCTTCAGGAGCGCGGGGTCGTTGGAGCCGTGGCCCATGTGGCAGGCCAGGCAGTCCGTCTTGGCGGGCGGGTGGACCACCGCGCCCGCCTTCTGCTGCGCCTCCTCCAGGTCGGGGTGGCAGCCGAAGCAGAGCGCGGCGGCCGGGCCCTTGAGGAGCCTCTTCTCCGCCGAGCCGTGGCCATCGTGGCACTCGGTGCACGGGCCGTCGGCGAAGGGGGCGTGGACCGAGGTGCCGCGCGTCCAGGTCTTGCGGGTGCCCAGGTGGCACTTCTCGCAGGTGCTGGCGCCGTCGCCGATCAGGGTGGCCTTCCCACCGGCGTGCGGCACGTGGCAGGCGGTGCACTCGCCGCCCCGGTAAGGCCCGTGGAGCGACTGCCCCGGGCGGCTGGCGCCGGGCTGGCCGTGGCAGCCCGCGCAGAGCTTCTCGGGCGGCTGGGTGATCAGGCGCGGGCGCGGGGCCTCGTGGCCGGCGTGGCAGGCGGTGCACACGCCCTTCGGCTGCGGGGCGTGCACGTGGCTCCCGGTCCGCCAGGCGGCCTGGCCCTTGGCGTGGCAGGCCAGGCAGGTGGCCTCGACCGGCTGGATCACCAGCGCTGGCCCGCCACCATGCGGGTCGTGGCAGGCGCCGCAGCGCCCCTCGCGCACCGGGGCGTGGAGGTCCTTGCGCCTGGCCCAGCCGGCGGCCTGGGCGTGGCAGCGGCCGCAGGCGGCGCCGTCCGGCTTCACCAGGTGCGGCGCGTCGGAGGCATGTGGCTCGTGGCAGGCGGTGCAGCGCCCCTCGGCCGCCGGGCGGTGCCCGCCGAGGGCCAGCTTCTTCTCCACGCCGTCGTGGCACTGGAGGCAGAGCGCCCTGGGTTCATCGTTGAGCAGCGCCTTGCGGTCCGAGGCGTGGGGCGCGTGGCAGGTGGTGCAGGAGCCGTCGGCCACGGGAGGGTGGACCACCTTCTTCCGGAGGGCTTGCTCCTGATCGGTGTGGCACTCGTAGCAGAGCGCCGGCTCGGGGCGCGCCGCGGCGAAGGGCTTGGCGGCGTCGGGCGCCGCGTGACAGCTCGAGCAGTCGGCGGCCACCGGATGGGCCGCGGCGCGCAGCAGCTTGTCCCCGCCGCCGTGAGCGGCGTGACACCCGAGGCAGGCGGTCCCCTCCACCGGGTAGCCGCCGTGCTTGGCCGGCAGCCCCTGGTGGCAGCGGCGGCACAGGTCGGCGGGCTCGGCCTTGAGCAGGCGCGGCCGGTCGCCGGCGTGGGGTGCGTGGCACGAGGTGCAGCGGACGCGACCCGGCGAGGCGGTGCCGTGCGCCACCTTGTGGGTCGGGCCGTCGTGGCAGCGGGCGCAGAGCCGGGGCTCCGGCTCGCGGAAGACCTTGCGGGCCACCTTGACGTGGGGCCGGTGGCACTCGTCGCAGCCCGCCTCCTCCTTGAACGGCGCGTGCACCACGGGCCGGGCCCGCTGCGGGGCGACGCCGGCGGCGTGGCAGGCCAGGCAGGGGCGCTCGGTGAACTCGGCGATGGTGGCCGGCGCGAGCGCGCGCGGCGCGGCCGGCGGCGAGGCCTGGGCGGTGGCGGCCGATCGGGCGGAGGCCTCCGCGCCCGGGGCGGCCGGGCCCGAGCGCGGGGCGCAGGCGGAGAGGCCGAGGACGGCGGCGAGGGCGAGGAAGCGCAAGGAGACCTCCACCAGGGCGAGGCGACGAGGAGAGCAGCGAGCAGCCTGCCTCGCGCCGGGCCCGGATGCCGTGACCCGGATCAACGGATCGGGAGAAGGGCCGGGCGTCCCGGACCGGGCCGGAGGGCGAGCCAGGGGATTGGCCACGCCGGTCAGCGAGGCACGGGCGTGGACCCGAGGAGCTCGGCCACCAGCTCATCGGGGCTGGCGCCGGCCAGCTCGGCCTCGGGGCGGAGCACCAGCCGGTGGCGCAGCACGGGCGGCGCCACCGCCTTCACGTCGTCGGGGGTGAGCCACGCGGCGTCCCGCAAGGCGGCCCGCGCCCGCGCCGCGGCGAGGAGCGCGACGCCGGCGCGCGGCGAGGCACCCAGCCGGGCGCGCGGGAGCTGCCGGCTGCCTCGCGTCAGCCGCGCCACGTAGTCGAGCAGCTCCGGGGCCACCGGGATGCCCCGCGCCTTGGCCCGGAGCCCGTCGAGCCCCTCGCGCGTCAGCACCGGCCGCACGCCCGCGGCGTCGAGGTCGTGGCCGTCGAAGCCGCCGGCGGCGCGCCGCAGCAGCTCCAGCTCCTCCGCCGGCTCCGGGTAGCCCACCCGGATCTTCATGAGGAAGCGGTCGGTCTGGGCCTCGGGGAGCGGGTAGGTGCCCTCGTACTCGATGGGGTTCTGCGTGGCCACCACGAAGAAGCCCGGGGCGAGCGGGATCCGCTCGCCGTCGATGGTGACCTGGCGCTCCTCCATGGCCTCGAGCAGCGCCGCCTGGGTCTTGGGCGGCGTCCGGTTGATCTCGTCGGCCAGCAGCACCTCGGTGAAGATGGGGCCGCGCCGCAGCTCGAAGGTGCCGCTGCCGGCGCGGTAGACGCTGGTGCCCAGGATGTCGGCCGGCATGAGGTCGGGCGTGAACTGCACCCGGCCGAACGAGAGGTGGAGCGCCCGGGCCAGCGCCTTGGCCAGCAGGGTCTTGGCCACGCCGGGCACGCCCTCGAGGAGGACGTGCCCGCCGCAGAGCAGCGCCGTCAGCAGCTGCTCGACGGCGAGCGCCTGGCCCACCACCGCCTTGCCGATCTCGGCCGTGAGGCGGGCCGCGGCGCCGGGGTCGGGGGCCGGCCCCACGCCTAGTCGCCGCCCATGAGGAACCCGATGCTGGCCTGGATGATGTCGCTCCTGGGCCTGGTGCGGATGGTGGCCATGGTGGGGCTCGACGCTACCGGCCGGCCCGGGGCGAGTCAAAGGCGCCCGCGGGTGAGGCAGGGTGCCGCAGGACGTACTCCACCTCGGCGGCGGCGCGGGTCACCGCGAGGAGCTGGCCCGGCCCCGGTGCCGAAAGCGCCACCGCCCCCCGCCTGAGCGCCGCCGCGGCCGCCGGGGCCCGCCCCTCGAGTCCGCGGGCGGCGTCCTCGACGGAGAGCCGGGCCGGCACGCCGGCCTCCCGCTCCAGCGTCCGGCGGAGCCGCCTGAAGCTGGCGGCGGCCAGCTCGGGCTCGGCGCCGGAGCGGCGTGTCAGCGCGGCCAGCGAGGCGAGGTAGTCGCGGGCGGTGCGGCGGCTCCCCGGCGCGGGCGGCGGCCGGATGGCCCCGTGGCGGCGCCCCAGCGCGACCAGCAGCACGAGCGCGGCGAGGAGGGCCTGTGCGCCGATGAGCAGGGGACGCCGGGCTGGCGAGGGCTCGGCCCCCGGCTCGAGCCAGCGCTCGTCGAAGGACACGCTCCCGCGCGCCGCGAGGCGCACCCAGAGCGAGAGGGCGTCGGCCTCGGCGACGTGGGCGTTGTCGAGCGGCTCGGAGCCCGCCAGCAGGAGCACCTCGCCGCGTCCCATCGGGACCGACACGGCGGCGGCCGGGTCCTCGGGGCCGGTGGCGGCCTTGGCGCCCGGGGCGCTCGAG
>JANNKC010000085.1:0-4251 GCA_031396105.1 Anaeromyxobacter sp. | reverse complement strand
AGCTTCCGGTAGGCGCCCAGGTGGCGGAGCGCCTCGGCCTTTCGGCCGCCGGCCTCGAGGAGCCGCGCCGCGTTGAAGTGGGCGTCGGCCAGCCCCGGGTCGGCGGCCAGCGCGACGAGGTAGGACCGCAGCGCCTCGTCGCGGAGTCCCTGGTCCTCGAGCGCGATGCCGAGATTGAAGGCGGCCAGCGCCGACTGGCCGGGCGAGGCGAGGGCCACCCGGTAGTGGCGCTCCGCCGAGGCCGGGTCCCCTCGCTCGTGGAGCAGGCGACCGAGGTTGAGGTGGGCCCCGGCGTGGCCCGGGTCCAGCTCCAGCGCCCGCCGGTAGGCCGCCATGGCCTCCGCGGGGGCGCCCGGCTCGAGATCGCAGCCCCAGTCGTAGAACTCGGCGGCGCCTCGCGCCGGGGCGTCGCGACCCACCTCGCGGACCAGCGGCGCCACCCGGCGCGCCACCTCCTGCACGTCGAAGTCGATGAGGAGCTGTCCCGACTCCGGCTGCCACGCCGCGCCGCCGTCGCGCACCACCACCTGGTCGCCGACGGCGGAGACGTGGACCGCCGCCAGCGAGCGGTCGGCCGGGAGCTGCTGGCGGAGCCGGCTCAGGGCGCGTCGCAGGCGGGCCGCCGGGATGTGGGCGAGAGAGAGATCGGCGGCGGCGCGGAGGAGCACCAGGTCCTGGAAGGAGAAGCGCCACTCTCGCCTCGCCCCGCGCCGCGCCGGCACCAGCCCCTCGCGAGCGTAGCGACGCACCTCGGGCTCCGGTAGGCCGAGGAGCTGCGCGACGTCCCGGGAGCGGTATCCCCACACGGCGGAGCCCCTCCGGCCTGGCGTTCACTTGCGCGAGGTGGCGCGGTGTACCGGCGCCTCCCGCGGCGCGCGCCTGGGCGGCTTGCGCCCGGTCCCGGATGGCGGCGCGGCCTCGGCGGCCTGCGGCGCGGGCGCGGCCGGTGCGACGGCGCCCTTGCCGGCGCCCGCCGCCGGCTTGCGGGCACCGATGCTCGCCTTGAGCGCCTCCATGAGGTCGATGACCTGCGCCTGCGGCGGCGGCGCGACCGCCTGGATCTCCTGGCCGGCCATCTTCCGCTCGATGGCCTCCTCGACCCGCTGCTTCACCGCGTCCTTGTAGCGCTCGGGGTGGAAGCCATCCGTCGAGGCCGATTGCTCGATGAGCTGGAGCGCCAGCTGGATCTCGCCCTCCTTCACGTCGGCGTCGTCGACGGGGATCTCCCCCGGCGGGCGGACCTCGTCGGCGTAGAAGAGCTGCTGCATGACGAGCCGGGGGCCGAGGGGCCGGATGAGCACGAGGTACTGCTTCCCGCGCGCCGCGTAGCGGCCGAGGGCGGCCTTGCCGGCGCGGCGCATGGCCTCGCCCAGGAGCTTGTAGGCCCGCGCGCCGCCCTTGTCGGGTCCAAGGTAGTAGGCCCGGTCGAAGAAGACCGGGTCCACCTCCGCCGCCGGCACGAACTCGGCGATGTCGATGGCCTGCGAGGCGATCTCGTCGAGCGCCTTCAGCTCCTCCGGGGTGAAGGTGACGTAGCGGTCCTTGGCGAACTCGAACCCCTTCACCGTCTCCTCGCGCGGCACCACCTGGCCGTCGGCCGCGCAGACGTACTGCTGTTTCAGCCGTGAGCCGTCCTTGGCGTGCAGCATGTTGAAGGAGATGGAGGCGGAGGCCTGCGCCGCCGGGAAGAGGCGGACGGGGATCGAGACCAGGCCGAACGAGATGGTTCCCGATGCGATCGAGCGTGCCGGCATCCGGCGCATATAACGAGGGTCGCTGCAGCGGCCACACTCAATCGTGGAGGGCGACGTGCCGGACCGGCTGGACCGATATCGCCAGAAGCGGGACCCGGCCAGGACACCCGAGCCCTTCGGCGCGGTGCGTCCCGGCGACGGGGGCGCCCGCCTCTTCGTGGTCCAGCAGCACGCAGCCAGGCGACTCCACTGGGACTTCCGGCTCGAGCTCCACGGCACGCTCCGCTCCTGGGCCGTGCCGAGGGGTCCCTCGGCCGATCCCGCGGAGCGGCGGATGGCCATCGAGGTGGAGGACCACCCGATCGAGTACGCCGACTTCGAGGGCCAGATCCCGGCCGGCAGCTACGGCGCCGGCTCGGTGATCGTCTGGGACCGCGGCTGGTGGCGGGCCGTCGAGGACCCCGACGCGGGGTATGAGGTCGGCAAGCTCCTCTTCGAGCTGGGCGGGTACAAGCTGCGCGGCGAGTGGACCCTGGTGCGGACCCGGGCGCCCAAGGAGTGGCTCCTCCTCAAGCATCGCGACGCCTTCGCCGATCCCGGCGGAGCGCACCCGCTCCGGCCCGAGTCGGTGCTCTCGGGCCGGACGCTGGAGGAACTGGCCGCCGGGAGCGTTCGCGCCACCGCGGCCATCGAGCGGGCGGCGGGGCTCGGGGCGCCGCGGCGCCCCGTGGGGCTCCAGGGCGCCGGGCTCATGCTGGCCGAGCCGACCGAGGAGCCCTTCCGAGCCGACGGCTGGCTCTTCGAGCTGAAGTACGACGGCTACCGCCTGCTGGCGCAGAAGGACGGCGGCCACGCGGCGCTGCGGTACCGTGGCGGAGGCGACGCCACCGCCCTCTTCCCCGAGGTGGCCCGCGCCGTGGCTGCGCTCCCGGTCGAGGACGCCCTGCTCGACGGCGAGCTCGTGATCCTCGACGCCGCGGGCCGGCCCGACTTCCAGGCGCTCCAGGCGCGAGCCCAGCTCCGGCGCGCGGCCGACGTCGCCGAGGCGTCGGTGGCCGGGCCGGCCACGCTCTTCGCCTTCGACCTCCTCTCGGCCGGCGGCCTCGACCTGCGGCCCCTGCCCCTGGCGGCGCGGAAGGCGGTCCTCGGTGATCTGGCGCCTCGCCTCGGACCGCTCCGCTACGCCGATCACGTCGAGGTCGAGGGCGAGGCGCTCTTCCGCGAGGTGACGGCCATGGGGCTGGAGGGGGTGGTGGCGAAGCGGGCCGACGCACCGTACCGCGCCGGCCGCTCCCCGGCCTGGCGCAAGGTCCGCGCGGCGCGGACCGCCGATCTCGCGGTGGTCGGGCTCACCGCGCCGGCGCGCGGCCGGACCGGCTTCGGCGCCCTCCACGTGGCCGCGCGAGGGGAGGGCGGCCTCCAGTACGCCGGCCGGGTCGGCTCCGGGTTCGACGAGGCCGCGCTGGCGACGCTGGAGGCCCGGCTCTCTTCGCGGACCAGGGACGGCCCGGCCTGCCAGGGCGCGGTGCCGGCGGGGCGCGGCCACCGCTGGGTCGAGCCGGAGCTGGTGGTGGAGGTGCGCTTCAAGGACTGGACGAGGGACGGGCTGCTCCGCCAGCCGGTCTTCCTGCGCCTGCGCGACGACAAGCGGCCCTCCGAGGCGGACGCCGCGCCGCGCCGGTCGGATCGCTCCCCGCCGGCCCCGGGCCCCGAGGCCGCGTACGGCCCGCCCGAGGTCGAGATCTCCAACCGGGCCAAGGTCTACTTCCCGCGCGACGGCCTCACCAAGGGCGATCTCGTCGACTACTACCGGGCCATCGCGCCGGCCATGCTCCCCTTCCTCAGGGACCGGCCCGTGGTGCTGACCCGCTTCCCGGACGGCATCGACGGGAAGAGCTTCTTCCAGAAGGATGCCCCGCGCGGCCGCCCCTCCTGGCTCCGGACGGTGACGGTCCACTCGGAGGACTCCCACCGCGACCTCGAGCTGGCGCTGCTCGACGACGCCGAGGGACTGGCCTGGGTGGCCAACCTGGGCACCATCCCCATCCACGTCCTGGCCTGCCGCGCCGGGGACATGGAGCGGCCCGACTGGCTGGTGGTGGACCTCGACCCCAAGGACGCGCCCTTCGCCCAGGTGGTGCGCCTGGCGCGGGCCGTCAAGGAGCTGTGCGACCGCATCGGCCTGCCCTGCTTCCCCAAGACGAGCGGCCAGCGGGGGCTCCACGTCCTCGCGCCGACCGGCGGCCAGCTGACGCACGAGCAGGCGCGGACGCTGGCCGGACTGCTCTGCCGCGAGCTCGAGGCGCGCCACCCGGACGTGGCGACCACCGCCCGCGCCGTCGGGGCGCGCGGTGGTCGCGTCTACCTCGACGCCCTCCAGAACGGACGAGGCAAGACCATCGCCGGCCCGTACTGCGTGCGGCCGCGCGACGGCGCGCCGGTCTCCATGCCGCTCCGCTGGAGCGAGGTGACGGCCCGCCTCGACCCCGCCCGCTTCACCATTCGCACCGCGATGGCGCGCCTGGCCCGCCTCGGCGAGGATCCGCTGCGGCCGCTC
>JANNKC010000027.1:0-4358 GCA_031396105.1 Anaeromyxobacter sp. | reverse complement strand
TGCTAGGCTGTAGGAACACCATGAGCTGCCGACTCAACCTCAGGGTGAGCGACGCCTTCGCGCGGCGGCGCGAGCGCGTCGCCCGGAGGACGGGCCGCCCCATGGCCGCGGTCCTCGATGCCATCGGCGCGCCCGAGCTGGAGGCTGCTGAGTACGACGCCCGCTTCGGCGCCGAGGCCCTCGCTGCCCGGGAGGCCTCCCAGCTCACCGGCGAGGCCGTGAACGCGAAGGCGCTCGACGCGCTCTTCGCCGTGGGTGCGGCTCGTCGTCGAGCGTGCCGCCCGCGAACGGGTCGCTCAGGCCGAGCAGGAGGAGGTCCGTGCCCGCGTCCGGCGGCGCATCGACGCCGGGGACTTCGACGACGAGACCCCTGCCGAGGCCGCCAGGTACAACCGGCTCCGGCACGGTGACCGGTGAGCGCTCCCCGGCTGGTACTCGACGCCAGCGTGGTGCTCGCGCCCTTGCTCACGCCCAACCGCCGGTCGGCTTCCTGCCTGTTGGTCGAGGCGGTCGGCGCCGGCACGATTCCACTGGTGGTCTCGGCGCCAGTCGTGGCCGAGTACCGGCGCACCGTCGGGGAACACGCGGCCGAGTCGCACCTCGATGACCCGCTCGGCCTGGTGCTCGACCTCGCGGCCGCCGCCGAGCCGGTCGAGGTGCGGGTGGTGAAGGCCGACCCGTCGGGCGACGTCTACCTGGGGACGGCCCTCGCCGGCCGGGCCGACAACTTCGCCACGTTCGACCGCCGGCACCTGCTCCCGCTCGACCCGTTCAAGGGCGTGCGGGTACTCACCCCGGGCGACGTGCTGCGCCAGCTTCCTGGCCAGGGCCGACCAGGATCCGGATGACGCTCGACACCCGGACCGCCTGCAGCTCCCCTCGCTCCACCGCCCTGTAGATGGTCGCGCGGCTCACCCTGAGCACCTTGGCCAGCTCCCGCACACCCACGTACCTCGGCTCGCCGACCCCGGGCCCGCGCTGTACCACCGGTGTACCAAGCGGCGAGGAAAAGCCGGCGAATCCGGGCAAACGGGTGCTATACGCCGCGTCACCACCCGCAGAAGTTGCAAGGACTTGCGACCCGCCACCAGGTGTTGCCAACCCCGCCGGACCGACTCCGGAGCCGAAGGCCACAGGTTCGAATCCTGTACCGCGTACCACTTCAGAGGCCGGAACTTGCGAGGGAGTCCTCGACGGGTTCCGGCCTTTGCTTTGGGGGGTTCGGGCCTGCTGGCCCTCCTGCCGACGCTCCGCTCGGCCATGCGCTCTCGACGCGACCTCGTGGTCGAGAACCTGGCCCTCCGCCAGCAACTCGTCACCCTGGTCGGTCGACGACACCCCGACATCCGGCCCGCTGATCGGGTCTTCTGGATCCTGCTGCGCCGCCTCTGGAGCGGTTGGGCCGAGCGCCTCGTAGGCACGGTCCGCCAGGAGTTGCCTCCGTTCCGAAGACTCGCGGCCCACCGCCGTGTCCCGCTCTTGCGTCGCCGCGGTGGCTGAACTCGCTTCACCACGTACGGACCGTGATTTGGCGAACCACACCCGGGCAGAGCTGTCTCTCCGTATGTATCTCTGATGACTGTCGTTGCGATCAACGACAACGGCGCACAGCACCCAATCAGGCCTCCTCGGGTGACGGCGGCGGGGATGACCGTCCGATAGCAGTGGTGCTGTTGATCTCCTGCTCCAGCCGTCTCAGGCGTTCGATGAGCTCATCGAATACCGGCGGCTCGCCCTCGAACATGCCGCTGGCAACCATCTGGGCGAAGTCCTCACGCACGCTCGCCAGCATGGGCCCGGCCGGGACGAGGCGAAGCCCACCCGAGGTGCAGGCGTCGTAGCTCGCATACCCGGCCCGGTAGAAGACCTTCTTGAACCTGACGACGTCCGCCAGCAGGGCCCGGTCGGGGACGGCCCGCCGGCCAAGTTCGTGGTCCGCGAGCCTGGCCAGATCGTACCAGTGCCTGGACATCCGCTCCCGGCTTGGCTTCAGCTCGCCGCGCCCACATTCGGCATGGATGAGCGTGGCCTTCTCCCAGAAGGTCCGCTCGCCGCGCAGGACATCGACCTTGGCCACCGGGAACTCCAGGCCCGGCACCTGGGCTGCCAGGTAAGGCTCGATCGTCCTGGACTCGCTCGGTTCGAGGCTGTTGCGGCCCCCAAACTCCACGAGGACGGTCCGGTCGAGGTACCCCGTCGCGGGCGAGAGCGCGGTCTCGTAGTGGACGCGGAGCTTCTCAGCGCCCTCGTCCAGCTCGATCCGGGTCGCGCCCCCGACCTGGCGCGCCAACTCCCCGGCCAGGCCGGGCGCCACCACCTCGCGAACATGGAGCGCCATCGCCTCAATCAGGCGGTCGCCGTGCCGCTTCCGGGCGCTTACCGAGGCCTTGACCGAGAACGGATCGAAAGGCTCCGCCAACCTTCTGCAATCGACGGTCACGTCGAGGTCCTCGGAGAACCTCGCGATGGCTCCGTAGACCTTGGACAGCGAGGTGCCGCCCTTGAAGGCCATGGCCTCGCGGTTCGGAAGGCCGAAGAGGGCGCCGAGCGTCCAGCAGACCCACACGTCCTTCTCCAGGATGACCTCCGTCCGTCCGAGACGCGTCGCCATCGCCTGGAGAATGTCGGCTCGGTCCGCAGGCGGCAGCTCGAGGAAGCGCTCAGCCATGGTGCGCGCTCCGCTCGTGCCGCAGGAAGGCCTCGACCATCCACCCAGGCTGGGACGAAGCGGCTCCCCGGAGTGCCTGGAACTCCTCGGCCGACAGCCTCTTGTGCACCTGCTCGATGACCGCCTCGTTGACCTCCCGCTTGCCGAGATACCAGAGGGCAGCGAGCGCGATGCCAGCCGGCCGACCTGCGAGCGCCAGCCTGCGGGGGCTCACATGCTTCAGAGTGACCTCGACCGCCCCCATCCGGAAGCGCCGCGTTGGCCCGGAAGTGTGGAACACCGGCGTCACCGGCCGCTGCGTGCTGAGGTGCATTTCCGCCGCGGCCTCGGCACCGCTCAGCTGGACCTTGGCGCCCAGGCGGCCGGCCACGACTCGCGCGACCACCTCCGGGCTGGGCAGCACCGGGCCGACGTACTTGCTGACCTTGGGGCGCACGAAGACGCCCCGGGCCACGCGGGCGACGAGACCGAGCCTGACGAACCGCGAGAGCGCGTGGTCCACCGCGGCGCGCGTGCCGTGTGGGAGGAACGCCGACGACGTGAACGGCTCCCCTGGGGCCATCGCTTCGATGGCCCGCCTGATGTGCGAGGCGGTCTTCTTGGCGGCGCCATTCATGGTAGATATATTGCTCATTTTTCTACCATACGCAAGTGGAGGCCCGGAGGCCCCGTCCCGGAGAAGTTGGGAGGCCCCGTCCCGGAGAAGTTGAGGCCCCGTCCCGGAGAAGTTGAAGTTGCTCAGCGACAATTACACTTCCCCACCGGCGACAATTACACCTCCCCATCCTGAGGCCCGCCGGCCAGTAGCCCCGCCCTCCCCCTCTTTGGGGAGAAGATGGCTGGGTGAAGACGACGGACGGGCAGGTGAGGAAGCTGATGGAGGAGTTCGGGAAGCTCGGCCAGGTCGGCATTGCAGCGATGCGAGCCGGCATGGACCGCAAGACCGGCCGGAAATACTTGGAGGCCGGCCGGCTGCCGTCGGAGATGGAGCAGGCGCGGTCGTGGCGCACCCAGAGGCCCCGTCCCCGAGGCCCCGTCCCGGAGAAGTTGAAGTGGCACGACCGGCCTGCCCGCGTGCGCCGAACGCATCCTGCGCCGCGAGGCCGCCGACCAACCGGAGTCGCGGCCGCTCACGCCAACATCAGGCGTCGAAGTGGGGCTTCGCTCGGGCGATTCCCAGGAGAGCCGCGGCCATTGGCGAGTTTGCGCCAACACCACCAGGCGAGGCGCTGCGGCGACTCGCCTGGACGAAGCTGGCCACGTCCGGAACCTGGGCCGTCAAGCGCTCGACGCGCAGGCCACCCCGCACCACACGCGCATCCCGTAGGTCCCTTCCGGGAACGCCACCTCCCGCGCTCCGGCCTTGAAGGACCTCCAGGCCTCCCGGTACTCGGCCAGGAAGGCCTTGAGCCGCCCGATCGCCTCGATGCGCTTCCACTTGTCCCGGCTCGCCACGCGCGGCTTCAGGCCCCGCCGCGGCTCGCCGGGCGCCGGCCTCGCGAACGGGCTCTGCGCGAGCACCTTCCGCACCCCCATGAACGACCGTCCCGCCTCGGCCAGCTCACGGGCGGCGCGGTCCTCGCGCTCCGTGAGCGCTTCGGTGAGGCGCCGCCGCAGCTCCTCGACCGATCCGAATCCCTTCGGGCAGACCAGCTCGAGCGACGCGGTCCTGGGCGATGGCCCCTCCCTG
>JANNKC010000004.1:0-12868 GCA_031396105.1 Anaeromyxobacter sp. | reverse complement strand
GTTGACGAGAGCGACCTGCTTCTCAGCGCCGTGCTCCTTGCCGCGGAGCACGCCAAGGACGCGTGCCAGTTCGTCACCGTAGTGGCGGGCGAGTCGCTCGTGGGCCGAGGCGGCGTCGAGGTGCTCGCGCTGATTGGGCTGGCCGAGCTCCGCCAACGCCTCCGACAGTGCCCTGGTCACGATCGAGTCGTAGAGACCGGACGGAAGGCGGGTCGGCATGAAGACCCAAGGCTAGCATACGGACCGACAGCGGGGCCGCGGTGGAGCCGCAGGATCGACCAGCGGATGACCGTTGGGAGCGATGACGTCGGCCGGAGTCTACCTTCGTCCAGGAGGCCCGCCATGGCCAGCCAAGCTCGCAAGCATCCGCCGGCCTCACGCGCCCTGGAGCCGGTCGCCGCCTATCCCGAGGAGCGCGCCGACGTGAAGGCCCAGCAGGCGGCCGACCTCCTGAACGTCTCCCGCCAGTACCTGGTCCGGCTGGTGGACGAGGGGCGCCTCCCGTCGACCAAGACCGGCAAGCACCGCCGGCTCCGCCTGGCCGACGTGCTGGCCTTCAAGGCGTCGCGCGACAAGGTCCGGAAGGCGAGCCTGCGAGCCCTCACGCGGGCGACCGAGGCGGTTGGCGGGTACGAGGCGGAGCGCGACTAGAACCGACGTCTGGACAGCCCCTGAAGTCCTCAGCCCCCGGTTGCGAGCGCCGGTTCGAAGCGTGCGGTCACCGACTCCTTGGACGGGCGCCTAGCGACGGCCGCAGTCCGGAGTCGGTCCTGGGTCCGCGTTCGCCCCTCGAGCCAGTCGTCAACGAGGTCGGCGACGACGTTCCAGACGGCGCGCTCGGGCTCGACCCGGTCGTTCTCCCAGCGGGAGATGGTCTCAGCCGTGACGCCGAGGAGTGTGGCCAGGTCGGTCGCGAGGAGACCGAGCGATCGGCGGGTCCAGGAGAGCAAAGCACCCGAGCGAGCGCCCGCGTCAATGAGCCGGCTCGCTGCGATGAGTTCTGCCCTTGCGAGGTCCTCGCCGGCGACCACGGCCTCGCCGCACCCACGGCACACCAGGGCGGGCACCTTCTCGACGACCGCGCGAACCTTGCCGCCGCGGGTCGGGAAGGTCCGCTCGATCGTGGTCGTCCCTTTCGTCAGCGTGGTCTTCATGCAGCTTGGGCAGCGCTTCATGGGTTGCTCCTAGAACACGGTCACGACGAGGAGGCCGTCCTCGATGACCACCGCGACCACCAGGGCGTCGCCGGACAGGTCCACACCGAACACCTTCCACGTCTCCTTGCGTGGCTGCCAGGCACACCGAGCCGAGTTCATGAGGGCGTGCTCGACATCGTTCCGGGTGACGCCGCGCTCGTCCATCCGCTCGATGGCGTGCCGGACGTAGGAGACGCGCCCCGCCCTGGCGAGCCCGCGGATGTCGGCGAGGGCTTCGGCGGAAGTCACGGGATGAACCTAAGACCCACTTGAGCTAATGTCAAGCAGTGTTCGAAGTGCCTCCTGCCCCGCGCTGCGATGCTCGGGTTCTCGCGCCGCGGCGGATTCTGCCAATCGTACCGGTAGTCCATGCGCGTGGTAGGCTCAGTTGGCCGCCAACTCCGACTGGTACGGGAGGGCATCCATGAAGCGCACGATGATTCGGGCCATTCTGCTGGCACCGTTTGCCGCCAGAGCCGTTGTTCTCGAATGCCAGGTGACTCGTGTGCTCGATGCTCCCGATGGATACCTCGGAAAGTATCGGCCATCCGTGGTCGTGGAGGAGACCGCTGATGGCGCGACCCTCTCTCGGTGCAGCTACTCCCCATCGGCGGGCAAAGTCACCTGCGACACCTACAAGGCGGACCGCATCGAGCACGATGAGAGGGTGCGAATCAAGAAGTACTATGTCTTCAGCGCCCAGTTCGATGTGCAGCTGTTCCCGGACATGAGCTTCATCGAGAACAACGGGCGGAAGGGCATCGCGTTCGGGACGTGCAAGGCGGCAAGGCCATAGAGCATCATCGTCGCGATTGCGTCCGGCGCACGGTCCACCTCACCGACGACGCCGGCGCCGAATCCGGGGAACTGCTGTTCGTACCGGTCACCGGCCGCCGTGAGGTCGTCCGCGGCCCCCAGGTGGAGGCGGACCCGCACGCCCTACCGGCGATGCCAGCGCTGGGCGAGCCGCGCCCTAACCGTCTCCCAGTCCTCGGTCGTGACAGACCCTGAGCGAGCCTCGCGGGCGCGCTGCTCGAGCTCCGCAACCCAGACATCGGCGGCATCGGTGTCGGTGCCGTCGTCCAGGCTCAGCAGCAGTTCGTGGGCAATCTTGGCGCGCTCCCGGACGGGGAGCAGCAGGGCATTGGTGAGCAGGTCGGCGGCCTCGGGAGCCATGGGTGAAGCATAGCCTCGGGGGCTGACCGCGCTGGAACTACCGGGCCTCCGCCGAGAAGTGCCGTCACCTGACCGCTACGGCTGGGTGCTAAGGTTCGCTCAGGCCTGTTGACGCGGAGGCAAACCGCCGTGAACGGTTGGGTCTATGACGTGGCAACGCAGTCCATCGCCGGGGTCATCTCGGGCACCGTGGTGGGGGTAGTACTCCTCTACTCGCAGCACCGGATGGAGAAGAGGCTGGAGCATGAGCGGCGCCTGCTTGATTCGCAGCGCGAGCTGCTCGGTGCCGCCATCCAGATGCACCAGGTAGTCGCCAGGACGTTCGCTAGCACCGGCAGCGCGGAACGAGTGGCCGCTGGGTGGAACGAGGCAGGCAGAGCAGCGGCTGACTGGGCCGCCATCGAAGCCGCGAGGAATTTCTCCGAGGACGTGGTGAAGGAGTCGCGCTCGGTGCGTGAGGAACTCAATCGGGACCTGCTCGCAGTCGTGGCGAGGTCACCCATCAGCGGCGGGGTCGAGGCAACCGACGAAGACAGAGCACGCTGGCTCGCAATCGGCAGACGCCGCCCCTTCGAGCTCCTCGAGCCACTCATCGCTGTATGCAGACGGAGTTCTCCATAAACGAGTGAGCGCTACGTTCGCGCGTCCAACGAGCCATCGGTCAGACGAGAGGCACCATGGGCACTATCTCGACGGCGGCAACGAAGCCGGCTCTCCCGTCTTTGGAGGTGATGGCGGCCTGCAGCACCATCACCAAGGACATGTACGCATTTGCGTATCGCGGCGAGTCGGGCGCCGTACACTCGGCGTCGCGGGTGCTCTCATCTCACGGCGCCGGGCAGCCGCCCATCGCCGAGGGGTTGATGCTCCACAACGCGCTCGTGGCGGCGCTCGTCATCTTCGGATCGACGTCCGTCCTGCTCAAGGACGAGCGCGCTGCGGAGATGGCGAGACGGCTGCAGCAGGCGGTGCGCGACCGGGTACCCTCGTCTACGTAGCGCCGGGCCAGATCCTCCTACCCGCCTCGCTCAAGACCATCGTCTGAATTGCGCGGGGGCGAAGAGTAGACCCGAGAAATCGGGAGCGACGGGGGCAAGGCGATCCACGGGGATCGCCCGGGCTTCGGCGTGCGAACTCCCAGCGATGCATGCTCCACGTGGAGCATGTCCCCGTGCGTCCCCAGCGACGTCGTCGGTGCGGAACAAGGGTGCCACAGGGGTGTGCCTTCTGGATCTGGCAGGGAGCGTGGCAGACCTTCTGGCAGGGGTCGTGGCAGGGATGGAGGGCGCAACCGCGTGATCTCCCGGCGCCCGGCCCCGTCGTCCGGCGGTTGTCGTGTCGGGTGTCGTGACGGCCGCCAGCCCCCCGACCCCTCTATCTCGACCAGATGAGATCGAGGGGTCGGGGGGCTGACGGCAAGCAGTTGAGCAGCAAGAGCAAGGCGGCGGGGCCGGACTGTGATCCACGTGGATCATGGCCAGAGGGTCGGAGTGGCATGGGGTGGGACAGAAGGTGATGCAGACCTTCCGGATGCCGCGCGAACTGGTGACGGCGCTGAGGGTGGAGGCGGAGCGGAAGGGGCTGGACCTGACGGGCCTCGTCATCCGGACGCTGCAGGGCCACATGAGCTGGTTCGGCCTGCCGGCCGCTTCGACGGCGCACCTCGACGCCGACCGGGAGGCGCTCGGCATGGACCGGACCGAGTACCTGGTCCACGCCCTCTTCCACCGGAGCCTCGCCATCCGCGAGCGCGGTCCGGGCCTCGACGCGCCGGGCGCGGACCGGAGGAAGAAGTAGCGGCTCGGGAGGGGGAGGGGCTGGAGGCAGGTCATGGCAGGTCGCGCGGAGCAGGGGACCTTCGACTGGACGCCGAAACCGGCGCCGACGACGAGCCCACCGCCGCGCCCGGCGCTCGGCCCTGCCGACCGCCACCGCTGGCTCACCGCCGACGAGGCGACGGTCTACCTGGGCCTCCCGACCAGGAAGGCCCTGTAAGCCGCCGTGGCCCGCGGCCAGGTGCCGGCGCACCGGCTGGGGCGTCGCCGGTTACGGTTCAAACTCGACGAGTTCGAGAACTTGCTCGGCCAGGTGCGCGCGGCCGGCGATGTTCGCTAGGATCCCCACCCGGAAGCCGTGCCCCGTCGCGAGGAAGGACTCGCGATGGTGAAGCTCAGGCCCTACGTGGTGGCCGTGAACCACGTTCCGGAGTGCCCGCGCCATGTGGCCGGGCAGGGCGGTCGCAAGAGCGGCCGCCGGCGCTGCGCCCCCGGGTGCGAACGCATCACCGACGGGTGGGAAGTGGACCTGGCGCTGCGACTGCCGGACGGGACGCCGATTCGCGAGCGGGTGAAGGCGCCCGTGAGCGGAAAGAGCGCCGCGCTCCGCTGGGCGCAGGACCTGGAGGCCGTCATCCTCACGCAGCGCGGGATGCGGCCGAAGGAGGAGAAGCAGGCTCCGACGCTCTCGGAGTTCAAGCCCCGCTTCATCGAGGGGCACGTGAAGGCCAACCGACTGAAGCCCTCCTCGGCGGAGGCCTACGAGTCGGTCTACCGGACCCACCTCTTGCCGGCGTTCGGCGAGCTCCGGCTCGACGCCATCGGCGACGAGCTGGTCCAGCGCTTCAAGGGCGAACTGGTCGAGGACGAGCTGTCGAGCAAGTCGATCAACAACGTCCTCACGGCGCTCTCGGTGACCTTGAAGCGCGCGGTGGACTGGAAGGTCATCGCCGGCGAGGTCGCCTACTACGACTTCGCCGAGTACCACCGGCTGGTCGAGGCGGGGGGGGAGGGGGGGGGGCGACGCCCAAAGCCATCCAGGAGTTGGCGGGGCGCCAGGACCTCACGACGACGCAGCGGTACATGCACCTGTCGCCGGCGCACAAGGATGCGGCCATCCGGTTGCTCGACCAGCGGCCCCTCGACTCCGCGCCGCCGCTGGCGGCGCTACGCTCGGGGCGACCGGGGGTTGGGTACCCCGCGTGCCGCACGGGAGCCACGTGCCGCGGCGACACGGGGGGCCTGGACGCTAGGTTTCTTCGTGCTGAACCGTGCTGACGAAAGAAGAAACCGCCCTGACTGCGGGCGGTTTCAAGTGGAGGCGCCGGGAATCGAACCCGGGTCCGAAAGATATTCAACGAGAGGATCTACGCGCGTATCCCGGAGTGTGTACGTGACCGGCAACCTCCGGGCCTGCAACCGATCACGTTCTCGCCCTTTGATCTCGTCCCTGACAAGGCGGCTCGCTTCCCGCCAAGGACCAGTCGGTGCTGTCGTCCGATCCCGCTACCCGACGATTGCGGGGGAACGTCGCGGCACTTTAGGCCGCGAGAGCCATGGGCTCGTTCGCGTGTCTGCGTGGTCTGCTTTTTACGTGGCCTGCTGACCAACCACGGCGCGCACCAGACGTCTTCCATCCTCCGTCGAAGCCAGTTCGCCCCCATGACGAACTGAGGTGGGACACCGGCAACATAGGGATTATTCGGGCCTGGTCAAGCCGCCCGGCCCCGGCGGCGGCACCGAGACGAAATTCCGCCGTGAATCCGGGGCCGGGCGCTCCAGCGAGCCGGTCGTCCGTGCCGGCCCATCCGTCGTTCCTCTCCGCCGGGCGGCCGCACGCCGCCGTGGGCGCGCGGCGGGGCCTCGGCGGACCCGAGGCTCACTTCTCCAGCGAGGCCCTGAGGAACCAGCCGTTCTTCTCGAACTGCTCCACGATGCCGGTGAGGAGGTCCTGGGTGTCCTGGTCGCCCGCCTTCTCGGCCACGCCGCGGGCGGCGCGCGCGCCGTCCAGGTACTGGTCGATCCGCTCGGCGAGCTGGCCGGCCAGCTCCAGGTCGCGCACCACCTCGGCGGGCAGCTCGGTGAGGCGCGAGGCCCGGGCCACGGTCCTCGCGGTGCCCGCCACGCGCGCGCCCAGCGTGACGGCCCGCTCGGCCACCTCGTCGTTGACGGTGGCCAGCGCGGTGGCGAACCCCTCGAAGAGCGGATGGAAGGCGGCGAAGTGAGGCCCCTTCACGTTCCAGTGGGCCACCTTGATCTGCGAGTGGAGGTCGAGGCCATCGGCCAGGGTGCCGGAGAGGGCGTCGGCGATCTGGCTGCGGGCGGCTTCGGGGAGGCGGCTGGGGGAGCGGTACATGTGGGTCTCCTGCGACGACGGCAGCGGGGTCACGTTGGGCTTTGACATGAAGAAAGTTAGACAACGTCTAATGTTTGCGCCATGCAGAATGCCGTCCCGATGGGGGCGGCACGGCGCGGGTCAGGACCCCTGGCGCGGCGGGGTGCGGCGCCCGCGCAGCACCACCTGGTACTCGCGCACCTCGAACCCCCGGAGCTTCTCCACCCGCCGGACCTCCAGCGCCTCCCAGGGCACGTCGTGGATGGCGCCGGAGACGTCGTCCACGAAGTGGTGGTGCGGCGCCACGTGCGGATCGAAGACCAGCCGCCCCTCCGCCAGCACGAACTGGCGCAGCAGTCCCTTCTCCACGAAGAGGTTGAGCGTGTTGTAGACGGTGGCGCGGGAGATCATGGGCACCCGCCCGCGCACCCGCGCCAGCACCTCGTCGGCGCAGGGGTGGTCCTGGGTGCGGAGCACGTACTCGGCCACCGCGAGCCGCTGGGCGGAGGGCTGGATGTCATGGACGCGCAGGGTCTCGGCGAGCGGCTTGGCCATGGTATTGGACTAAGTCCAGCACCGGCTCGTGTCAACCGTCGGTGCAGTGGCGGTGGCCCCCTCGACCCCGGGCCCGGGGCCCTGCGCTCGGGGCGACCGGAGTCCCCCCAGGCGCGTTCGGCCGCTAGCTCGCCAGGTACGGCGACAGCCACGAGAGGGCCTTCTCCACCGCCGCCGGGATGGAGGCCTGCACCTCCTCGGAGAGCCGCTCCACGAAGGAGAAGTCCTTGCCGGCCACGGTGACCAGCAGCGCCTGCGGCGCCTTCCCGTAGGCGGTGCGCGCCAGCCCCAGGATCTCCTCCGGCGTCAGCGCGTGGAGCAGCGCCTCGCGCGGCGCGCGCATGTGGACCTGGTGGACGTGCACCTCGCCGGGCGCGCCGGTCACGGTGGCGTCGAGGAAGACCACCGCGCCGGCCCGGGCCGTGGCCTCGGCGTGCTCGGGGAGCAGCTGGATGGCCTCCTCCACGTGGACCGAGCCCGGCGGCAGCCGGGCCGCCAGCGCGCGCCCCAGCGCCACGCCGACGCCGTCGTCACCGCGGGAGCCGTTGCCGAGCGCGAGCAGCAGGATCACGGGTCACCTCGAGGCGGTGTCGAGCAGCGCCCCGTCGGGACCGAGGAGCTCCACCGCCAGCCCCATCCTACCAGCCGCGTGGGTCGAGCAGGACAGGCACGGGTCGAAGGCCCGGATGCCCGCCTCCACCCGGTTGAGCAGCCCCTCCTCGAGCTTCCGCCCCGAGACGAAGTGGCGCGCGATCTGGGTCACCGTCCGGTTCATGGCCAGGTTGTTCTGGCCGGTGGCGATGACCAGGTTGACGCGCGAGACCAGGCCGCCGTGCCCCACCTCGTAGTCGTGGAAGAGGGTGCCGCGCGGCGCCTCGCAGGCCCCCACGCCGCGCTTGCGGCTGCGCATGGCCACGGCGCACACGTCCTCGGAGAGGATCTCCGGGTCGGCCAGGAGCTGCTCGATGCGCTCGACGCCGTAGAGGATCTCGATGAGACGGGCGTAGTGGTAGTGGAAGGAGGAGAGCACCGCGCCGCGCCCGAGCTGGCGGAACCCGGCCAGCGCGTCGTCGGCCAGCGGCGTGCCGGCGCGGCTGCAGCAGTTGAGGCGCGCCAGCGGGCCCACCCGGTAGAGCCCCTCGGGGTAGCCCCGGGGCCGGTAGTAGGGGAACTTGAGGTAGCTCCAGGGCTCGACCGCCTCGCCGATCCAGGTCTGGTAGTCCTTCGGGTCGATCTGGTCGGCCACCACGTCGCCCAGCTCGTCCACGAAGCGGAGCTTGCCGTCGGTGTGGCTGAGCTCGCCGTCCGGCCCGACCAGCGCCATGAAGAGCGAGGGGAAGTTGCCGAAGACGCGCGCCTCCTCGTGGTGCGCCTCCACGTCGCGGGCGAACCACTCCAGCGTCTTCCTGGCGGTGGCCAGCGCCTCGGGCAGCCCGGCCAGGATCTTGTCGCGCCCGGCCGCCGTGAGCGGCGCCGACACGCCGCCCGCCACCGCCCAGGCCGGGTGGATGCGCCGTCCGGCCACGGCCTCGATGACCTGCTGGCCCCACTGGCGCAGCCGGATCCCCTGGCGCGCCAGCTCCGGCCGCACCTCGGCCACGCCGAGCACGTTGCGCCTGGCCGGGTCGGAGTCGTAGCCCAGGATCCAGTCCGGGCTGGAGAGGTGGAAGAAGGAGAGGGCGTGCGACTGGACCAGCTGGGCCAGGTTCACCACCTGGCGCAGCAGCTTGGCGGTGTCGGGGATGTCCACCGCCAGCAGGGCGTCGGTGGCCTTGGCCGAGGCCAGCAGGTGCGACACCGGGCAGATGCCGCAGATGCGCGAGGTGATGACCGGCAGCTCGCGGAAGGAGCGCCCCTCGCAGAACTTCTCGAAGCCGCGGAACTCGGTGACGTGGAAGCGGGCGTCGGTGACCTCGCCGTGGCCGTCCAGGTGGATGGTGATCTTGGCGTGCCCCTCGATGCGGGTGACGGGGTCGATGACGATGCGCTGGCTCATGGGCTACCCGTACCGGAGCTTCCCCTGGAGCGAGGGTGTGCGCCCCTCCAGGACGTCGACGAGGATGGCGTGGATGAGGTCGGCGTGCGGCGGGCAGCCTGGCAGGAAGGCGTCCACCGCGATCACCTGGTGGAGCGGCAGCACCCGGTCCAGCAGGCGCGGTACGATGCCGGGCTCGTACGGCAGCTGCGGCTGCAGGTCGGCGGCGTCGCGATAGGCGCGGTCCAGCACCGGCAGCGCGCTCCCCAGGGCGTTGCGGATGGCGGTGACGTTGCCGGTGACGGCGCAGTCGCCGAAGGCCACCACCAGCCTGGAGCGCGCCCGCACGCGGCGGGCCATCTCCACGTGCTCCTCGTTGCAGACCGCCCCCTCCACCAGCGTGACCAGCACGTCCTCGGGGAAGACCTTGGCGTCGGCGATGGGGGAGAACACCAGGTCGAGGCGCGGCGCCAGGTCGAGCAGCCGCTCGTCCATGTCGAGGAAGGACATGTGGCAGCCGGAGCAGCCCCCCAGCCAGACCGTGGCCACGCGCGCCCGCGGCCCTCCGGGCGACGGCGCGGTCAGCGGATCCATTGCTTCTTCTCCCGTGCGTTCTTGATGTAGGTGAGGAACTCGCGGTGCTTGGTGCCGCCGCCGGCGGGCTGGATCTTCTCGAAGAGGGCGCCGGTGGGGCAGACCTGGACGCACTTGCCGCAGGAGGTGCAGGAGTCGCTCTTGCCCCAGGGCTGCGCCAGGTCGGTGATGACCCGCGAGTCGGCGCCGCGCCCGGCCACGTCCCAGGTGTGCGCCCCCTCGATCTCGTCGCAGACGCGCACGCAGCGGGTGCAGAGGATGCAACGCCCCTGGTCCAGCATGAAGCGGGTGTGGCTGGCGTCGAGCTGGGTGGCGGGGTGGCGGTACGGGTAGCGAACGTGGTCCAGCCCCACCGCGTAGGCCACCTCCTGCAGCTCGCAGCGGCCGTTCACCACGCAGATGGCGCAGACGTGGTTCCGCTCGGCGAAGAGCAGCTCCAGGATCTGCCGGCGGTAGCGCCGCAGCCGCTCCGAGGAGGTGGTGATCTCCATGCCCTCCTCGGCGCGCAGGGTGCACGCCGGGTGGAGGCGGGGCGAGCCCTTCACCTCCACCAGGCAGAGCCGGCAGGCGCCCACCTCGGAGAGACCCTCCAGGTGGCACAGCGTGGGAAGCGCCACGCCGTGCTCGCGGCACAGGTCCAGGATGGTCTCGTCCTCGCGGGCCGAGACCGGGGTGCCGTCCAGCGTGAGGGTCTTGACCGTCATGGCGCCACCCCCGCCCCGGCGGCCGCCAGGACCGGCGGGGCCGCCCCCTTGCACACGCCGGCCGGGCAGCGCCGCTCGCGCACGTGGGCCAGGTACTCGTCGCGGAAGTAGCGCAGCGTGGAGACCACGGGGTTGGGCGCCCCCTGCCCCAGGCCGCACAGGCTGGTGGCCTTGAGCAGCTCGGCCAGCTCCTCGAGCTGGGCCAGGTCGGCCTCGCTCCCCTCGAAGCGGGTCAGCTTCTGCAGGAGCGCGTGCATCTGCACCGTGCCGGCCCGGCAGGGGACGCACTTTCCGCAGGACTCGTCGCGGCAGAACTCCATGAAGTAGGCGGCCACGTCCACCATGCAGGAGGTCTCGTCCATGATGATGAGGCCGCCCGAGCCCATGAACGAGCCCACCTGCACCAGCGACTCGTAGTCCACCGGCAGGTCCAGGTGCTGGGCCGGGATGCAGCCTCCGGAGGGACCGCCGGTCTGCGCCGCCTTGAAGGCCTTGCCGCCCGGGATGCCGCCGCCGATGTCGAAGATGATCTGGCGCAGCGGCGTCCCCATGGGCACCTCGATGAGGCCGGTGCGCGAGATCTTCCCCGCCAGGGCGAAGACCTTGGTGCCCTTGGACCTCTCGGTGCCCACCGCGGCGAAGGCCTGGCCGCCGCCGCGGATCACCTCCGGCACGTTGGCGAAGGTCTCCACGTTGTTGATGAGCGTCGGCAGCCCCCACAGGCCGCTCACCGCGGGGTAGGGCGGGCGCGGGCGGGGGGTGCCGCGGCGCCCCTCCACCGAGGCGATGAGCGCGGTCTCCTCGCCGCACACGAAGGCGCCGGCGCCGATGCGCAGGTCGATGCGGAAGTTGAAGCCGGTCTCGAAGATGCGGTGGCCGAGGAGCTGCAGCCGCTCCGCCTGCTTGAGGGCGGTCTTGAGCCGGCTGATGGCCAGCGGGTACTCGCCGCGCACGTAGACGTAGCCCTGCTCGGCCCCCACCGCGTAGCCGGCGATGGCCATCCCCTCCAGCACCCGGTGCGGATCGCCCTCCAGCACCGAGCGGTCCATGAAGGCGCCCGGGTCGCCCTCGTCGGCGTTGCAGATGACGATCTTCCTCGGGCCGCTCGCCTTGTGGACGGTGGACCACTTGAGGCCGGCGGGGTAGCCGCCACCGCCGCGGCCGCGCAGGCCGCTGGCGGTGAGCTCGGCGATGACGTCGGCCGGCCTGAGCTCGGTGAGCACCTTCTGGAGCGCCTGGTAGGCGCCGGCGGCGAGGCAGCTCTCCAGCCGCTCCGGGTCGGAGACCCCGGAGCCCTGCAGCACCACCTTGTGCTGCAGGGCGAAGAAGGGGTCCGTGAGCTGGAGCTGACCTTCCGCCAGCGGCGTGCCGCCCACCAGGTGCTGGCGCACCACCGTGGCCGCCCGCGCCGCGTCCACCCGCTCGTAGAGGCAGCGGCAGACGTGGCCGTCCGGCTGGCGCGACTCCACCTGCACCAGCGTGCCGGCCTCGCAGAGGCCGAGGCAGCCGGTGCCGAAGACCTCCACCTCGGCCCCGAGGTGGGCCTCCTCGACGCCGCGCACCAGCGCCGCCTTCACCTGCTCCGAGCCGAGCGAGAGGCAGCCGGCCGCGGCGCAGACGCCCACGCGGTGGCGCAGGGCCGCCTGGCGCGCACCCTCCCGCTCCACGATCTCCTGCAGCTCCTCGCCGTTCACGGGCTCGCCCTCCACCCCTTGACCCGCTCCAGCACCGAGGCCCTGGTCTGCTGCCCCGCCAGCTCCAGGTCGAACACCACCGCCGGCGCGACGCCGCAGGCGCCCACGCAGCGGGCCACCACCACGGAGAGCTGGTCGTCGGCGGTGGTCTGACCGGCCTTCACGCCGTGCGCCGACTCCAGTCCGGCCAGGAGGTCGCCGGCCCCCTTCACGTAGCAGGCGGTGCCCATGCACACGGTGCAGGTGTGGGCCCCCTTCGGCTTCAGCGTGAAGAGGTTGTAGAAGGTGGCGACGCCGTAGACGCGCGAGAGCGGCAGCTTGAGACTGCGGCCGACGTAGGTGAGGACGTCGTCGGAGAGGAAGCCGAACAGCTCCTGCGCGGCGTGCAGGATCTCCAGCAGGGCGTCCGACTGGTACTGCTGCCGCCGCAGCGCGGCGTCGAGCATCTTGAACCGCTTGTCGCCGCTCGGATGGCCGGTGCTCCCCCCCGGTGCGCTCATGAGCCCATTCTACGGGTTGTAGAGCGGACCGGTCAGGTAGGACTTGAGGGTGCGGCGATCTGCCCGTGTGGGCGGGTATGGCGCGCCGCGGAGACCGCCGCGGCCCACCCTAGCGCCAGGCTCCGGGCCGGGCGAAGACCTGCACCAGCGGCACCTCGTCGAGGTAGACGCCCGCCTCGGCGCGGGCCGAGCCAAGGGCGTCCCAGGCGGCGTACTCGGCGTCGCGGGAGCCGGAGGTGCGCGCCACCACCGCCAGGTCGGCGCCGGCGCCATCGGGCGCGTCGCCGAGGTCGGCCCGCAGCAGCCCGGCGCGCCGGTAGCGGGCCACCGCCTCCGCGTCCACCCCGAGCCAGAGGACGCGGGC
>JANNKC010000176.1:0-1524 GCA_031396105.1 Anaeromyxobacter sp. | reverse complement strand
CCAAGATCTCCCCGCCGCGCATCGTCTCCATGATGATGGGCTTCTGGTTCATCTCCAGCTTCTTCGGCAACTACCTGTCCGGCTACCTGGGGACCTTCTGGGAAACCATGACCAAGGGGGCCTTCTTCCTCATGCTGGCCGGCATCTCCATCGCCACCGGGGTGCTCATGGTGGTGCTCTACGCGCCGCTCAAGCGGGCCATCGGCGACGAGAACGCGGCCCAGGGGCAGCCGGTGGCCTGAGCGCAGTAGCCGTCGCCCCTCGGTGAAGTCCCGCCACCGCCGGGATCCACGGGCCGGCCGGGCGGTCAAGAATTTGCCTTCCAGATCCTGAGCCGTTAGATTCCGATATCGCAGCAAGATCCCGTGATCAGGGCGGGATCTCATCGGGTGGCAAGGGTGGGTGGCGGGCGAATGGTCGGGCGGCCTCTCGGAGACAGATCCATCGATCCAGGCGAGCTCCTGCGGAGCGCGCTCGAGAAGATCGTCTTCTTCGAGTGCCGCGTGGCGCAGCTCGAGGCCGAGCTCCTGGCGGCGCGCCAGGTGGCGGAGCGGGCCCGCGGCGACGCGGCCGAGGCCCGCAGCCGCGAGACCGAGGCGTCGCAGGCGCTGGCCGCCGAGCGGGAGGCGCGCGCCGCCCTCTCGCTCTCCGAGGTCGAGGCCACCGAGCGGGTGCGCCTGCTGGAGGCCGAGCGCGAGCGGCTCCTGAGCGGGCTGGTGGAGCGGGCCCGCCTCACCGGCGCGCCCTCGGCCGACGGCGCCCCCGGCCCCGAGGAGGGGGCCGCCGAGCTGGCCTCCTTCATCGCCGAGCTGCGCGGCGAGCTCGAGGTGCTGCGCGAGTGGAAGGAGGCCCACCTGATGGGCCGCCCGCTCCCGCCAGCCGTGCCCCGCGCCGCCGCCGCGCCCCACGCCTCGCTGGACGCTCTGGCCGGCGGCTTCTCGGCGGGCGGGCGCACCGGCCTCTCCGCCGTCGACGCCGGACAGCTCAAGGCCTTCCTCACCACCCACGCCGACCAGGTGCTGTGGGAGCGGGCCATGGGCGACCTCTCGGCTCCCGGAGCCACCACGCGCCTGCGCGCCATCCGCCAGCTCGAGGCGCTGGGTGCCCAGGCCGCGGCGCCGCTGCTGGCCGTCGCGCTGGGGCGGGAGGCCGAGGGCGGCGTCAAGGTGGAGCTGCTGCGCGCCCTGGCCCGCTTCGCCGAGCCCTTCGCGGCCGGGCTGGCGGCGGCCGAGCTCTCCGACCCGCGCCCCGAGGTCCGCGCCGAGGCGCTGCAGGCGCTGGCCGCGCTGGCCGAGCACGAGGCCGCGCCGCACCTGCTCCGCGCCCTGGGCGACCGGAGCCCGCTGGTTCGCCGGCGCGCCGCCGTGCTGCTCGGCACCGCGCGCGGCCCCGAGGTCGAGGAGGCGCTGGTGGCCATGCTGCGCGACGCCGCGAGCTCGCGGAAAGCGACCGCGCTCAAGGTTGCGTCGCCGCGACCCAGCCCGGGCCCCCGTGCCACGACGCGGGTCTCTCCACGATCCAGAA
>JANNKC010000422.1:0-15771 GCA_031396105.1 Anaeromyxobacter sp. | reverse complement strand
GCCCCGCTGCCGCGCCAGAAGTGCCGCGGCGCCAGCGCCAGCGCCATGATGAGCCCCTGCGACGCGCAGAAGCCGGACAGCGCCCAGAAGGCCTTGTCCATGAAGCCGTAGGAGTGGAGCCCCACGCCGAGCATGTTCACGCCGAACCAGGAGAGCGCCGTGATGACGTTGCCGAAGATGGCCATGGTCATGATGCCGCGGTCGCGGGCGAAGCCGCCCCAGCGGGAGTGCAGGATGATGGCGTTCCAGAGCACGATGAGGAGGGCGCCGTTCTCCTTGGGATCCCAGCCCCAGAAGCGGCCCCAGCTCTGGTCGGCCCAGATGCCGCCCAGCACGGTGCCGATGAAGCTGAAGAAGAGCGCGAAGCAGATGATGCCGTAGGCCATCGAGGTCAGCATCCTGGAGGTGGCGACGTCGAGCCCCTTGCCGAAGTGCTTGCGGATGGTCCAGGCGATGGCGATGGCCCCGGCCAGGAAGGTGCCGCTGTAGCCGATGGTGATGGTGATGACGTGGGTGCCGAGCCAGAAGTTGGAGTCGAGCACCGCCCGCATCATCTCCATGGTGTCGCCGTCGCCGGAGAGGTGGTGGGCCACGATGAGCGAGGCGAAGCCGGAGGCCGCCGCCACCCCGGTGGCGAAGCCGCGCCGGTAGATGCGCTCCAGGATGATGCCCAGGATGACCGCCCCCCAGCCCACGAAGACCGCCGAGGAGTAGAGGTTGGTGACCGGCGGCCGCCCCTGCAGGATGACGCGGGAGACCAGGCCGAGGGTGTGGACGACGGAGCCGGCCACCAGCAGCGCGAAGGCGGTGGGCTGCATGAGCTGCAGCGCCGCGTCCCAGCGCGAGCCCTCCCGGCGCAGCGACGGCAGCCGGAGCCAGGAGGCGAAGAGGGCCAGCAGGGCCAGCACGTAGATGGCCATCCCCAGGTAGAAGGGCTCGACGCGGTTGAAGACGATCTCGTGGTCGGCCTGGGCCACGTCGTCGGGGCGGGAGGCGGTGCCCACGGCGCGCAGCTCGCCCACCGAGCGGTTGAAGGTGGCGGCGTCGCGGGCGCGGTAGGCCAGCGCGATGCGCGCCAGCGGCGCCAGGCCGGGGTCGAGCGGCCCGGCGGCGGCGGCCCGCAGCCCCTCGCCGGTGTTGTGCCAGGAGGCCCCCATCGCGCCGGACGCCGGCGGGAGGATGCGGAAGTGGGCCAGCTCGGCCAGGGTGCCGTGGCGCGGCGCCGCGGCGGGGTCGCCGCGCGCCCCCAGCTCGATGGCCAGGCCGGCCGAGCCCTCCAGCTGGATGGAGTTCTTGAGCCGGAAGTAGAGGTAGACCCGCTCGAAGAGGTTGGCCACCGCCCCCTGGAAGCGGGTGCGCTGCTTGGCGTCGATGGCCATGGCGGCCTGGCCCTGCCGCTCCAGCTCCTGGAGGTGCGGCCCCAGGGTGGCGAAGGCGTAGTAGCGGTCGGCGCTCTGCTTCTGGCCGATGAGCGCCAGCACGTCCGGATCGTTGATGACGAAGACCTTCTGCTGGTCGGCCACCTCGGGGCGGAACATCAGGTCGAGCAGCCACTCGTCGGCCGAGATGGTGCGGGTGCGCTGGCCGGCCCCGTCGAAGAGCGGCAGGCTCTGCTGGCCGCGGATCATGAGCAGCGAGTTGCGCGCCACCGAGTCGATGGGCTTGACCCGCCCGCCCTCCAGCACCGGCAGGCGCCCGAAGGCGTCCAGGTCCAGCCCCTCCACCCTGGCGGGCGGCCGGGCCGCCGCCAGCACGGTCAGCAGGGCCAGGGCCCCCACGCTCCACGGCAGGTACCTCGTGAGCTTGCTCATGTGGTCGCCTCCACGACATCGACGCGCCGCCTCAGGCCCCGGCGCAGGGAGATTCCGAAGTGCACCACCAGGCCGAGCCCCACCAGCACGCACGAGATGTAGGGCAGGAGCCAGCCCGGGTTCTCCACCACCTGCAGGATGGAGAGGGTGTCGCCCTTGCCGAAGCTGGCCTGGTAGAAGGCCTTGCCGTCGTAGCGCAGGGGCTGGTTCATGAAGATGAGGACCTCGCGGTCCTCCTGCCGCTTCGGGTCGCGCAGCTGCACCAGGCTGGAGAAGTTCTTGGGGATCTGGGTCCCCTCGTAGACGTCGTGCCGGAACTCCTTCAGCGTCACGGTGTAGGGCAGGTACCAGCGGCGGGCGCGCATGGCGAGCTGGTAGGTGCGCCCCTCGTGCGTGAAGGACTGCGGCGCGCCCAGCACGACCGAGACCAGCCAGGTGCCGTAGCTCGTGCCGCCGGCCACCGGCTCGATGATGGCGCTGGTCTGGTTGACCTCCTCGTCGCTGGCGACCGGCGGCAGCTCCTCCACCGCCACGCCCGGCCCCACGCCCATGGTGGCCGGGGCGGGCGGGTCCTGGGGCCCGCGGGCGCGGAGCTGCGCATTGCGGAAGAACTGCTTCACCTTGACGGTCACCGGGGTGCCGGGGAGGTGGACCTCGCCGGCGCGGGCCAGCAGCCCCTCGGAGATGCCGTAGACCTCGTCGGCGGCCGGGTCGGTCACGTCGGTCACCACCAGCTCGTGCTCGCGGGGGCTCTCCACGAAGTCGACGGTCTGCCCCACCTCCACCGCCAGGCGGGTGTCCACCTGGTAGACGCCGGTGATGAACTCGCCCACGAAGAGCAGGATCAGGCCGGCGTGCACGATCCAGAGCCCGACCTTCTTCCAGGAGAGCTCGAGGCGCTTGAGCTGCGCGGCCACCAGGTTGAACATGAGCACCACGCCCACCAGCGCGCCGCCGGGGAAGACCGGGAACGAGAGGCTGGTGCCCGGCAGGCGGCTCCAGACGAACCAGGCGCGCATGTAGACCTCGACCGCGCCCCAGGTGCCCATGCTCACCTGGGCCAGGGTGCAGGCGAGGACCAGCAGCATCAGGACCGCCAGGCAGACGATGGTGAGCTTGAGGGAGGTCAGCACCTCCAGGACGATCGCGGTCGGCCTATTCAAGGCGGAGGCTCCCGAGCAGCGAGAGGAAGTCGGCGCGCGCGGCGGTGACGGCGTCGGCGTCGCCGGTCACCTTGACGAACCAGGTGGAGCCGCCGGCCTCCAGCAGCCCGGTGATGAGGCGGCTCCTCTTCTGCCCGTCGCTGGTGAAGTCGTAGACCGAGAGCGTGCCGGCCCCCGACTTGACGGTGGTGCGCGCCGCGGCCAGCGCCGCCTCGTCGATGGGCGCGAGCCCGATCTGGCCGCGCCAGCGGTTCACGTTCATGAGCTCGCCGCCGGCCGGGCCGGGCAGCACCACCACCGAGGCGTCGATGCGGCCGCTCACCGGCGCCTTGAGCGTGGCGTAGCGCATTCCGCCCTGCCGCTCGTCGGTCCAGCCGCGCGGGAGCGTCCAGCGCAGCCCCCGATCCGGTCTGGGCGGCGGCGGCACGTCGCCATCCATGCCGGGGGGCGCGGCCGGCCGCTGGTGCGAGGCCATGGCTCCAGCCCCGTCGCCGCCGCCGGCGGGCGGCGCCTTGGCGACGCGGAAGTGGGTGACCTCGTCCCGGTTGCACGAGGAGAGGAGCAGGGAGACGCCCAGCACGAGCGGGGTGACGACCATCGTCGGACGCGGGAGCACGCCGCTATTTAGGCCCAGGCCGCCCCGGCCGCAACCCCGCGGGGGCGCCCAATCGAGCCACGGGGAAACCCGTGGCCGATCAGGCCCAAGGCGCGCGGGTCAGCGTGGCGCCCCGCGCCCCGCCCCGCTCGTGAGGTAGACCGCGAAGCTCCCCAGCCAGTGCCCGCCCTCGTAGTGCTCGCCGGTGACGACGGGGAGCGTCAGCACGTGGTGGGCCGAGGCGGTGGCGGTGAGGACCGGGATCCGGTCGTCGCCCCTGGGCAGGCCGGCCGCGATCCCGAGGAGCATCCAGGCGCGGCTCAGGTTGAGCCCGTCCAGGTGGGCCAGCTTGGGATCCGCGCGATCGGTGACGGCCGCCGGCGCCAGCCAGGCCTTGAAGGGCAGGTGCGGGATGCTCGGGAGGAAGTGCCCGAGCCAGGCGGCGAAGCGCTGCGGCGGCAGGAGGCGGCGCATCAGGTCCGCCTCGGCCAGGCACGGCGAGAGGAAGTCCTCCCCGGAGGGCTCGTAGAGGATGGGGCAGGCCTGGTCCTTCTCGTAGTAGGCGCGCAGGCGCGCGTCGAGCCGCGCCAGGAAGGTCTTCTCGCCGGTGGCCACCGCCCAGTCGCGGATGAGGCCGAAGGCGAAGGCGGTCTGCGAGTGCTCGCCGGAGCGGATGGGGTAGCGCAGCCTGGAGAGCCAGGAGGAGATCCGCTCCGCGGCCGCGGACTCCAGCGGGGCCAGGGTGGCGCCGAGCGCCTCGAGCTGCGGGTCGGGGCTGGTCTTCAGCTCGGCGGCGAGCTGGAGCAGCCAGGCCAGGCCGTAGGGGCGCTCGAAGGAGGCGCGCCCCGGACCGCCCAGGTAGGCCACCTCGGCGGCGACGTTCCCGGGGCTCAGGCTCCGCGCCAGCGCGGCGCGGGCCGCGGCGGCGAGCGGGGCGTCGGGGAAGAGGCGCACCAGCCGCGCCAGCAGCCAGTGGGCGTGCACCGACGAGTGCCAGTCGAAGCAGCCGTAGAAGGCCGGCGTCAGCGCCCGGGGCGCTCGCGCGTCGGCGTCGGAGGCGAGCACGTGGGAGAGCTTGTTGGGGTACTCGCGGTGGACGCAGGCCAGGGCCAGCGCGGCGAAGCGGGCGGCGGAGGGCTCGTCGAGCCGGGCCTCGACCGGGTGGGCCAGCGCCGCCGGGGTGGAGCCGGCCCGGGCGGCGGCGGGGGCGGCCAGGGCGGCGAGGAGCGAGGCGGCGGCGAGGAGGCGCATGGGGGTCACGCGACCCTCTCACGCTTCACCGCAGCGAACCACAGGTAGAGACACAGGCCGAGGAAGGCCACCAGGCTCACCGACTGCGAGATGGCCTCGTCGTCGTAGAACGGGAGCCTCACCCAGCCCTCGCTGTAGCCCGGGATCATGCGCAGCGCCGCGCCGAAGACGCCGCCCAGGGCGCCGCCGGCCAGCAGCCCCGAGGCGACCACCACGCCCTTCTCGCGCATGGTCCGCCCCACCTCGCCCCCGGCCCGCTCCGACTTCTTCGTCAGCCAGTGGGCGATGAGGCCGCCCGCCAGCGCCGGCGAGTTGAGCTCCAGCGGCAGGTACATGCCGAGCGCGAAGGTGAGCGCCGGCACCGAGAGCATCTCCATGGTGACGGCGATGACGGCGCCGATGGCGAAGAGCAGGTAGGCCACCGGCTGGTGGCTCATGAACCCCTCCACCAGCACCTTCATCAGGGAGGCCTGCGGCGAGGCCAGCACGGTGCGGGTGTCGCCGGGGGCCGCCTCGCCGAACTGGAAGTACCGGGCCAGCAGCACGATGGTCAGCCCGGCCACCGCCGCGGCCACCACCACGCCGAGGAACTTGACCCGCTCCTGCGCGCGCGGCGTGGAGCCGAGCCAGTAGCCGACCTTGAGGTCGGTGACGGTCTGGCCGGAGACCGAGAGGGCGGTGCAGACCATGCCGGCGATGGCCATGACGAAGAACATGCCGGTGCGCCCGGAGAGGCCGAACTCCAGCAGCACCACCGAGGAGACGATGACCGTGAGCATGGTCATGCCGGAGACCGGGTTGCGGGCGGTGGTGGCGATGGCGTTGGCGGCCACCGAGGTGAAGAAGAAGGAGAAGAGCAGCACCAGCAGCAGGCCGACCAGCAGCACCGTGGCGCCCACGCCGAGGCTGCCCAGGAAGACCGCCACGGCCAGCGCCGAGATCACCACGCCGAGGAGGATGGTCATGACCGAGACGTCGCGGTCGGTCCGCTCCAGCGCCTGCTCGCCGCCGGCCCGGAAGGCCCTCACGGCGATGGAGAAGGAGCCGACCACGACCTTGAGCGACTTCAGGATCCCGAAGATGCCCGCGGTGGCGATGGCGCCCACGCCGATGAGCCGGACGTAGCCGCGGAAGATCTGGTTGGCGTCCATGGACGAGATGGCCTGGGTGGCCGGGTAGACCGCCTCCGGGACGTGGCTGCCGACGAACCAGATGAGCGGCACCAGCACCAGGTTGGAGAGGACGCCGCCGGCGCAGAGCAGCATGGAGGAGCGCAGCCCCATGACGTAGCCCAGCCCCAGGATGAAGCCGAGCGCGTCGAAGGAGAGCGTCATCCTGGCCCGCTGCGCCAGCTCCTCCACGGCCGGGATGAAGCGCAGGTCGATGGTCTCCTTCCAGACCTGGAAGGTGGTGACGAAGAAGTCGTAGACCGCGGCGATGCCGGTGGCCTGCAGCAGGAGCGTGGCCTGGGAGCCGCCCTTCTCGCCGGTCACCAGCACCTCGGTGATGGCGGTGGCCTCGGGGTATGGGAACTGGCCGTGGGTCTCGCGCACGAAGTAGCGGCGCAGCGGCAGCAGGAAGAGGACGCCCAGCATGCCGCCGGCGATGCAGATGAAGATGGTCTGCCAGGGGTGCGGGTCGAGCTTCAGGATGTAGAGGGCCGGCAGCGTGAAGACCGCGCCCGCCACCACCGAGCCGGAGACGCCGCCGATGCCGGTGATGATGACGTTCTCCAGCAGCGTGGAGCGGCGCGCGTAGACCCGCCCCAGCCCGATGGCCAGGATGGAGATGGGGATGGCCGCCTCCATGACCTGCCCGACCTTGAGGCCGGAGTAGGCCGAGGCGGCGGTGAAGATGACGCAGAGGAAGACGCCCCAGAGCACCGAGCGCCAGGTGGACTCGGGGACGCTGGCGCCGGCCGGCACCACCGGGTGGTAGGTCTCGCCGGGGGCGAGCGGCTGGTAGGCGTTCTCGGGGAGCGAGCTGGTGTCGGGTGAATCCATCCGGCCTCCAAAAGGGGGTGCGGCCCCGCGTGGCCGCGCAGTGTACCAATGGGACGCCGCGCCGGCGTGAGAACCTGCTCCTCGCCCCGCGCACCGGAGACCAGATGACCGACGAGGCCACGCTGAGCGCCGCCACCGCCACCGCCATCCTGGGCATCGACACGCTCTGGGGCGGCGACGTGCTGAACCCCTCGGGCACCGGCCGCTTCATCGCCGACTCCTGGTTCTCCGACGAGCCCTTGCCGCCGGCCTACACCCACCCGGCCGCGGCGCGGCTCCGCCAGTCCGGCGGGGTGGCGGGCAAGGAGATCGACGCCGCCGCGGTGGACGCCTACCTGGCGGCGGTGGACGTGCCCGGCGCGGTGAAGGACCTGGCGGCCCGGGCCGAGGCCCTGGGCGGGCTGCGCGGCGCCTACCTCGCCAGCCTGGCCGGGAGCATGGGGATCATGTGGGAGCTGGTGCAGGAGCGGCTGGGGCGCGGGCCGGCCGTGCCCTACGCCCGCTGCGTGCAGGCCTCCTGCGGCCAGCCGCCCGAGCCGTCGCGCGGCGAGGAGAAGCGGCGGCGCGTGGCCGAGCTGCTGGCGCGCGCGGGCCACCCCTCGACCACCGGTGCCGAGCTGCTCGACGCGGTGGACGCCTGGCGCACCCTGCGGCTGGTGCCGAGGAAGTCCATCAGGCAGCTCGGCGACGCCTTCATCGCCCAGCTCGAGGAGGCGACGCGCCGCCACGTGGTGCCGTTGCTGCCCGCCTCGCTCCACGGGATCCCCCGCGCCAACATCCAGTTCCTGCCCATCGAGGACGCCTGGTTCTCCGGCTCGATGAACTACGTGGGGCGCGAGCGGGACGCGCGGGGCGCGCCGCGCTACGAGGCCACCTACGAGCTCAACGCCTCGCTCCAGATCTCGGTGCCGGAGTTCGCGCAGCTGGTGAGCCACGAGGTGGTGCCGGGCCACGTCACCACCTTCGCCCTGGCGCAGGGGCTCTACGTGCAGAAGAAGCTGGGCTTCGAGGGGACGGTCCTCACCATGAACACCCGCGGCGCGGCCCTCGCCGAGGGGATCGCCAACAACGCCATCCTGATGGCTCACGGCGTGAAGGAGGTGGAGGAGCTGCCGGACGAGGACCTGCAGCTCGGGCTGCTCCTCGCGCTCCTGCAGGACGACGCCAAGAACCAGTCCTCCTGGTTGACCTGGGGCGAGGGGCGGCCGCAGCCCGAGGTGGCCGCCACGCTCCGGACCGACTACCTGGTGTCGGCCGAGCGGGCCGACAAGCTCTCCGGCGCCTGGGGGCGCCACCCGCTGCTGGGGCGCATGTACCTGCCCGCCTACCGGGCCGGCACCGAGAAGGTGGCCGCGCTGCGCCGGCTCCATCCGCCGGAGCGGATCATCCCGGCGCTCTACGGCGTCTTCGGGCTGGTGGACCTGGTGACCATCGACCAGGTGCTCTAGACCGGCGAGGTGCAGGCCCGGCACCGCCTGGCGGCCTCGGGGATGGTCTCGAGGCACTCCGGGCAGGCCTTGGTCGCGGGCACCACCGGCTTCGTCTCCCGGATGAAGGCCTTCAGGATGAGGAACACCACCGCCGAGACGATGGCGAAGTCGATGAGCCTCCCGAGGAGGTCGCCGTACTTGAGGGCGTTCTTGCCCGAGAGCACGAGCTCGGCCTTCTGCCACTCGCCGCCCGGCATGATGACGCCCACGATCGGCATGATGAGGTCGTCCACGATCCCGGTGACGACCTTGCCCACCGACGCGCCGATGACGACGCCGACCGCCAGGGCGAGGACGCCGTGCTTCACCAGGAAGTCGCTGAACTCCTTCGCCATTCCCTTGGCCGCGGCGGACGCCTTGCCGCGTGCGCTGCCAGGGACGATCGCGCTCGACATGTCCTTCCTCCCGGTGCTCGCGCACCTGCGTGTGGCTCAACATGGTCGATCTCGGCGGCGCCGGGCGAGCCATTCAGGGCGGCACCCGACGGACTCGCCCGTCCCGCAGGGGGCGCGACCCAATTGCCCCCTCGCTCCGGGTGGCACAGGGTCATGGTCGGACTGATGTTCCGATCTCGACCGCGGAGGCCACCATGCGCCAACCAGAGCGCCGCACCGTCGTGCTCGAAGGCGTCCTCACCTACGACGCGTCGAGCCGCGTGGCCGAGGCCCTCGGCTCCCTCCGGTCCGGCGACGGGCTCGTCATCGACCTCACCAGGGCCCAGGGGCTCGACGCCGTCATGCTGGCCCAGCTGGTGCGCCTCCTCGAGTCGCACCGGGCACCGACCCCCGTCCGGTTCACGGGGCTGGGGCTGCGCGACAGCCGGATCCTGAGCTACCTCGGCCTCGAAGTCGACCAGGCCGGCTGGGTCGTGGCGCCACCCTGCGCGCAGTCCACGGGTGGCGCCGCTCCCTGAACGACCGAGCACGACCGGTGTTGCCGGATCGCGAACCGCCGTCTAGAACGTCTCCCCCGCCGTCACCTTCACCGGCGTGCCCGGCGCGTCCTCGCCCTGGAAGGTGATCGGGCGCACGAAGGCGGTGGCGTGGAGGCAGGGCGGCGCGGGCGCCACCAGGTCGCCGGCCTCGTCCTCCACCGGCTCCCAGCTGACCCAGGCCGAGAAGACGCCGTCGCCGTCCAGGTCGGCCTCGGCGCAGGTGGCGAAGGCCTGCTTTCCGTCGGCGGTCGCCCCGGTCGCCACGCCGAAGGTGTGGTGGGTCACGCCCGCCACCGCCCAGTCCAGCTCGCGGGCCGTGGCGACGTCGTCGGGGCTCCAGGTGAGTGGCGCGCTGCCCGGCGCCTGATGCGGCGCGCGCAGCGCCTTGTAGGCGCCGCCCTTGCCGAAGAGGGCCACCTCGGCCCGGTGCAGCTCCTGCAACGCCACCTTGCCGGCAGCCTCCTTGGCTCGGAGCTGGTACCTCACGAAGTTGGGGATGGCGATGGCGGCCAGCATGCCCACGACGGCCACCAGCATGAGCGGTGCCGCGCCGGCCCCGCCCCCGAGCGAGCCGAGCACGGGGGCCAGGACCCAGCCGGCCGCGCTGCGCCGCACCGGCGGCACGGTGGCAGGGCTGGAGAGCGCCTGCAGGGCGGCCACCCGCTTGCACAGGAACGGGTGGGACGAGGTCAGCTCGAGGACGGTGCTCCAGAAGCCGCCGGTCTCCTCGCGCTGCGAGGCGAAGGCGCCAAGGTCCGCCTGGGCGGCGACGCGCCCGCCTGCCGCCAGCACCACCACGCCACGCTGCGCCTGCTCGAGGTCGCCGGCGCCGGCCAGGCCGCAGCGGTCGCAGGTGTACTCGCAGGCGCGCGAGTAGGCGGCGCCCAGCCAGGGCACCAGCCGGTAGGGCAGGAGGAAGAGGTTCCAGGCGAGGTGCCCGGCCGCCACGTGGCCCAGCTCGTGGGCCAGGATGAAGTCGAGCTGCCGGGGGTCCTGGCAGTGGTCCACCAGGTCGGAGAGGAGGATGACGTACTGCCGGGAGAACTGCCTGGTGGCGAAGGCGTTGAGGAGGCCGCCGCCCTGCACCAGGTAGAGCTCGGGGAGCGCCGGCAGACCGAGCCGGGCCGCCGCGGCCCGGGCCCGTGCGTGGAGCTCGGGGAGCTGCCGCTCGTCCACCCGCAGTCCATTGGCCCGCACATGCGCCAGGAAGAGGGCGTGGGCGGCGAGCACGAAGAGGCCGCCCAGGAGCGCGTAGGCGAGGCCGATGACGGAGACCACCACCACCAGCCAGGTGAGCGCCGAGAAGATCACGCCGGTCACGAAGAGCGGCTGCTCCTTGGGCGAGCGGAAGCGAGGATCGAGAGCCATGCGGTGTTCCCCCCTTGGGACGTGCGGGCGCCGCCAGGCGGGCGCGCCGAGCGGCCGATGATAGAGCAGGCCGCCCGACCCGTGGGGAGGGATGTGCACCGACGGGACCAGGTTCACGCCGTGTCAGGCCCCTCACCGCGGCGAGGTCACCCGCACCACCAGCCCCGCCTCCACCCGCGTCGGCGCTCGCCCGGTCGCCCCGTGCTCCCCGCTCAGGCGGAGGCCGAGCGCCACCGGCCGGTCGTTCACGGCCATGAGCACCCGCTCGACGGAGAGCGCCGCCGCCGCGTACCCTGCGAATCCGCCCGGCACCCGCAGCGCCGCCCCGGCCCGCGCCGTGAGCGCGCCCACCCAGAGCCCGCCGGCCGACTCGGCCACGAGGTCCAGCGCCGCCCCGGTGAAGGGGACGATCACGTGCACCGGCGCGGCGTCGCGCCCGAGCCACAGGTCGTAGGCCAGCGCCGGGCCGAAGGCGGCCCTTCGCACGCCGCCGAGGTGGCGCGCCACGTCGAGCAGCAGCGTGGAGCGGAGCACGGTGAGCTCGGCCTCCCGCTCCCGCGTTCTCTCCCAGCGCACGCCGGCCGCCTCCACCGCCATGCCCACGTCGAACGGGAAGGGGAACCGCACCGGGCGCGGTCCGGGCAGCAGGATGAAGGGCTCGGCGAGCCGCCGCACGAAGGTGCCGCGCCACGCCACCGCGCGGGCTTCCTCCGCCGCGCCCGCCACCAGCGCCGCGTCCAGCGCCAGCACCGCCTGGTCGCGCAGCCACTCCACCGCGCCGCCCTGGCCGCGCGTGTCGCCGCGCCAGCGCCACGCCGCCGAGAGGTCGAGCGCGCCGCCCCGCGCCCCGCCGGCGCTCGCCGCCCGCACGCCCGCCGCGGCCTCGAGCCGGTGGCCCGGGTCGAAGCAGGTGCGGAAGGTGCGACCCGCCTCGTCGGTCACGAGGCAGGGGTCCCCCGCCGCCGCGAGGGCGCAGAGGAGGGCGGCGGCCGGGATCACGGCCGCTCGAGGGCGTCCTGGCGGGCGGCGGCGCGGAGCGGGGGCGCCCACAGGCTGAAGCGGAGCTGCGCGGTGCCCTCGAAGGTCCAGGTGTCGGGCCAGTCGGGCACGTCGGTGCGCTTCGCGCCGCGGGCCTGCAGCACCACCGAGACCGGCTGGTCGTTCACCGAGAAGAGGATCCGCTCCAGCTCGGCCCGCGCCAGGTGGCGCCAGCGTCGATCGGGCAGCGAGGCGTCCGGCCCTTCCCCGGTGGGTGTGACCACCTCGGTCCCCATGGCACCCCGCAGGTGGAGCAGCCCGTCGCCGTCGAGCGCCGCCTCGCCCTCCACCAGCGCCAGGACGAGCAGATCGCCGTCGTTTCGCCCGGAGACCTTTTCGTAGCCTGCGCCGGCGCGCAGCCGCAGGTAGGAGGCCAGGTCGGGCGAGCGCCAGAAGTCGAGCGTCACCGCCGCCGAGATCGCGCCGGTGCGCTCGTGACGCACGCCGGAGCGGGTCTTCAGCGTCTCGAAGCGGAGCGCCTCGGCCCAGAGCCCCACGTAGAGCGGCGGGTCGTAGCGGCGCGGCGTGCCGAGGAAGGTGGTGATGCGCAGGAGCGGGTGCGGGTAGGCGCGCGAGAAGTCGATGGCCACGCCGCCCAGCTCGGCGGCACTCCCGTTCACGGCGGTCCAGCCCTCCAGCGCGCGCACCCTCGCCAGCGCCGCCGCCCCGTCCCAGGTGAACGGCCGGTCCAGACGGAGTCCGGACGTGACGAAGGCCCCGGGCTGCCAGGGCCAGCCGCCCGCGGCAAAGCCGCCGCCCAGCCAGAGCCGGCGTCCGAGGTCGAAGCTCACCTGCGAGGCGCGCTGCCGCTCGTCGCGCCGGAAGCCGGGCGGCACGTCGGCCAGCGCCGGGACAATCTCCCACCCGGCCAGCTCCGCCTCCATGATGGCGGGCGCGGCGCAGGCGTCGGCCCGCTCCAGCGGTCCGCTGGGCCGCCCCTGCGCGTCGAGCATGGCGTCGGGGGCCACCAGGCAGCGGCGCGCCCCCTCGTCGCACTGGGCGCGGAAGGTGCCGGACGGACCGTAGAGGCAGCGGACCGGCACACCCTCGCGGAGCACCGGCGCGCCGGGTGGCAGGAGGCCGAGCGTGGGCAGGATCCGTGGGCCCGCCGCCGCGGCAGCGGTCGACGCGGCGGGTGGCGGCGGTGCGGCGGTGGTCGGCTCGGCCTGGGCCAGCGCGAACGCGGCCAGCGCCGCGGCGAGGGACGTCGTCATGGCTCCTCCTCGGGGAGGCGCAGGCGTGCGCAGCAGGCGGCCCCCCTTCCGATGAGGAAGCATGGCGCCTCTCGTGTGACAGGTCCACCGCCGCGACCTCGCGGGGCCGCCCCGAACCGGGCTGCTACCGGCCGGGCGCGACGCCTGCCGCGAGCTGGCGGGCGCCGCCCGGCGGCTCAGGCAGGCCGAACGCCCTCGGCCCAGGCGAAGGCGTACCAGAGCGCCGCGCCGGGCTGGCGGGCGAAGGCGTCGAGCGCGGCCAGGGCGTCGTCCACCTGGGCGCCGCTCACCGCGCCGGTGGCGGTGATGGACAGGCGCGCGCCGCGCAGGTTGCCCGCCAGGTTGGCCACCACGCCGGGGAAGGTGGCCTCGCCGGCGCAGCCGCCGAGGAAGAGCCAGGTGGCCCGTGCCGGCGCCAGGCCGGCCTCGGCGAGCAGCGCCGGGAGCCGCCGCCCCACGTAGGGGTCGTTGCCGTTCCGGTCGTAGGTGCGGACGAAGGCATTCCAGACGGCGAGCACCCCCGGCGGCTCGGGGTGGAGCCTGAGCACCGAGTGGTCGTCGTCGCAGAGGATGACCCGGCCGCCCGGCCGGACGGCCCGGGCCAGCTCGGCCACCACCCGCTCCGGCGCGGGCACGTGCTCCAGGATGAAGCGGGCGTGGCCGACGTCGAAGGTGCCCCACTCCTCGTCGCGGAGCGGCAGCGCCAGCGCGTCGCCCTCGCGCCACTCGATGAGCCCGGCCTCGCCGTCGGCGCGGGCCAGGGCGTCGCCCCTGGCCCGCTGCTCGGCGCTCCGCTCGACCGCGAGCGCGGGGCGCCCGGCGGCGCGCGCCAGGCCGCGCGTGAGCTGGCCCAGGCCGGCGCCCACGTCGAGGAGCCGCTCGCCCGGCCGGATCCTGGCCTCGCGCAAGCAGGCCGCGTTGACGAGCTCGTTGAGGAGCGAGAGGCGGGCCTGCTCGGCGGGATCGGTGCCGTGGACGTAGTTCGAGGTGGTCATGGGGTGGTCAGCGCGGGATCCGCGGCCCGGCGCGCCTCTCGCGACCGCTCGAAGAGCTCCTTCATGACCTCCTCCAGCGGCGGATCCTCCACGGTGAGATCGGTCACCGGGAAGGCCGCCAGCAGGCGCGCCACCGCCGGGGCCACCTGGTCGGCCTTCACCTGCAGCGTGGCCTGGGCCGCGTCGGCCGAGACCACCTCGCCGAAGCCGGCCAGCATGGCGGCGTCGGGCGGGGCGCCGTTGCCGAAGCGGACCACGATGCGCTTGTCCGGCCGCACCTGGTGGATGAGGGCGCGCAGGTCGCCGTCGTGGAGGAGGTGCCCCTTGTCGATGACCACCACGCGGGGGCAGAGCGCCACCACGTCCTCCATGTAGTGGCTGGTGAGGAGCACGGTGGCGTCGAAGCGCTCGTTGTAGGCGCGGATGAAGGTGCGCACCGTGGCCTGCATGGAGACGTCCAGCCCGATGGTGGGCTCGTCGAGGAAGAGCACCTTGGGGCGGTGCAGCAGCGCCGCGGCCAGCTCGCACTTCATGCGCTCGCCGAGCGAGAGCTGCCGGGTCGGCTTGTTGACCAGGTCGCCCAGCTCCAGCAGGCGGGACAGCTCTGCCAGCGTCTCCCGGTACTCGGCGTGGGGCAGGTCGTAGATGGCGCGGTTGAGGGCGAAGGTCTCGGCGGGCGGCAGGTCCCAGAGGAGCTGCTGCTTCTGCCCCATGACGAGCGTGATGCGCTTCAGGAACTCCGGCTCCCGGCGGCGCGGCTCGTGGCCCGCCACCGCCACCTCCCCGCCGGTGGGGTGGAGCAGCCCGGAGAGGATCTTGAGCGTGGTGGTCTTGCCCGCGCCGTTGGGGCCGAGGAAGCCGATCCGCTCGCCCGGGGCCACCGAGAAGGAGAGGCCGTCCACCGCCTTGACCGTCTCGTAGCGGCGGTGGAAGAGCGAGCGCAGCGCCGCCTTCACGCCGGGCGGGCGCTTGTGGACGCGGTAGTGCTTCACCAGGTTGCGGACGGTGATCACGGCTTCGGACCGTACGGCCGGGCGGGCCTCGGGGCAACCCCGGGCTCCTCGACCCGCCGCAGCGCCGTGAGCACGTCGACCGTGTAGAGGGCCAGCGAGCTCCAGATGCAGGCGAAGGCCACGGCGTGGGCCGCGGTGAACCGCTCGCCGAAGACGAAGACGGCGATGGCGAACTGCATGGTGGGGGCGACGTACTGCAGGAGGCCGATGGTGGAGAGGCGCAGCCGCTGCACGCCGAGGGCGAACCAGATGAGCGGGAGCGCGGTCACCAGGCCGGCCGCCACCAGCAGGGCGCTCCTGGCCGGGGCCGCGCCGAGGTGGCCGATGCCGTCGCGGGCCAGGAGCAGGAGCCAGACCCCGGCGAGCGGCGCGAGCAGCGCCGTCTCGGAGAAGAGACCGGCCACCGCGTCCACCCGCGCGCGCTTCCTGAGGAGCCCGTAGAACCCGAAGCTCACGGCCAGCACCAGCGCCACCCAGGGCAGCCTGCCGGCCGAGACCACCAGCGCCGCCACGCCCACGCCGGCCAGCGCCACCGCGATCCGCTGCCGGCGGGAGAGCGCCTCGCCGAGGAAGAGCACGCCGAGCAGCACGTTGATGAGCGGGTTGATGAAGTAGCCCAGGCTGGCCTCCAGCACCCGGCCGGCGTGGACCGCCCAGATGTAGACGCCCCAGTTCACGGTGATGAGGCTGGTGGTGGCGAGGAGCGTGAGGCGGCCCCGCCAGGTGGCGAGCGGGCGCGCCACCTCGGGCCAGCGGCCGAGGAGGGTGGTGAGGCCCGCCAGCAGCAGCACCGACCAGACGACGCGGTGTGCCAGGATCTCGAGCGGCGGCACGCCGTGGAGCGCCCGGAAGTAGAGCGGCAGGAGCCCCCAGGCCAGGTAGGCCGCCAGCCCGTA
>JANNKC010000415.1:0-2594 GCA_031396105.1 Anaeromyxobacter sp. | reverse complement strand
GGTCGCCGGCCCGCGCCGCCATGGAGGCCTGCCGGCGCAGCAGGCCGGCGTCGCCGGGCAGGAGGCTGCGCGCCTCGGCGAGCGCGGCGAGCGCCAGCGGCACGTCCTCGCCCTCCAGCAGCTCGGCCCGCTCGCGCCAGCCGGCCGCGGCCGCGGCCAGGTCGCCGTCCGCCACCGCCGCCCGTGCCAGCTCGTCGAGCAGCCCGGCCAGGGTCCTGGGGCCGCCAGCCCGCCTCGCCAGCGCCACCGCGGCGCCGAGGCGCGCTCGCGATGGGGCGGCGCGCCGCGCGGCGGCCACGGCGCGAACCGCGCCGGTGAGATCGCCTGCCCGCTCGCAGGCGGAGGCCAGCCGGTCGAGCAGGAGCGCCTCCTCTGCCGGGGTCGCGGCCAGCGGCAGGAGCCGGTTGAGCGCGTCGCGCTCGGCGGGCGCGTCGCCGCGCAGCGCGGCCACCGAGGCCAGCCCATCGAGGGCGGGGCGGCAGCCCGGGTCGTGGGCCAGGGCGACGGCGAAGCGAGCCTGGGCGGCGTCGGGGCGGCCGACCGGTCCGCGGCACAGGTCTCCGGCCTCGGCCAGCAGCGCGGCGCGCTCCGCCGGCGTCGCCGCCAGCGGCGCCAGCCGGTCCAGCGCCGCCACCAGCTCGGCGGGACGGCCGAGGCGGCGGTAGAGCGCTGCGAGGCGGGTCAGCCGGGCGGCGTCGGGCGGCCCGTCGGCCAGCGCCGCCTCGAGGTGGGTGGCTGCGCCGGCGGGGTCGTCGAGCCGCCGCTCCGCCACGTCGGCCAGCGCCAGGTGGTGGGCGGTGGCCTCGGCGGCGGCGCCCGGCTGGCGCCGGTCGAGGTGCGAGAGCGCGGCGGCGTGGTGGTCGGCCGCCTCGGCCCACCGCCCCAGCCGCTCGGCGCAGGCGGCTGCCAGCCGGTGGGCGCGCCCGGCGTCGGGCCCGAGCTCGGCGGCCTCGCGGTACCGCAGCAGCGCGTTCTCCGGGTGACCCAGCTCGCGCTCCCACAGGCCGCCCGCCTCGAGCGCCAGCCGCGCCGCCTCCTCGCGCGCCCCGGCCGCAAGCCGGAGCTCGCGGAGCCGATCGAGCGCGCGCACGGCGCGCAGGTGCTCGCCGGCCGCGGCGCAGGCGTGGGCCAGCGTCTGCAGCGACTCCGGGTCGTCCGGGGCCAGCCGCAGCGCCCGGTCCAGGTGGAGCCGGGCGGCCGGCGGGTCCTTGTCCAGCAGGAGCTCGCCGAGCTCGGCGTGGGCCCGCGCCTTCTCGGCGTCGCCGGGGGCGTAGGCCAGGAGGCGGCGCACGGCGCGGACGTGTGCGCCCTTGTCGCCGGAGGCGCGGGCCAGGGCGCGCAAGGCGCGCAGCGCCGGCAGGTGGTCCCGCTTCACCGCCAGCGCGGCGTCCACGGCCCGCTGCAGGGCGGCCGGCCCGGCACCGGGGAGCGCCAGCGCGGCCTCGGCGGCGGCGGCGGCGGCGAGCCGCTCGCCCCGGGTCACCGCGTCCTCGGCGAGCGCGGCCAGGGCCAGCGCGGCCCGGTCGCCCTCGCCGCGGGCGGCCCGGACCCAGGCCTCGGCGTTGAGCGCGGGCGCGAAGCCTGGGCGGCGTGCCAGCCACTCGGCGGCCAGGTCGAGCGCCTCGTCGTGGAAGCGCTCCTCGAGGCAGAGCAGGGAGAGGAGGCGGTCGGCGGCGAAGGGGTGGGCCGCGGCGGCGGGGGCGGCCAGGAAGGCGTCGCGCGCGCCGGCGAGGTCGCCAGCGGCGAGGAGCGCCTCGGCGGCGGCGAAGGCGCGGGCCCCCTCCACGGCGGCCAGGAGGTCGGGATCGACGGGGGCGCCGGCCGGGGCGCGGGCGTCGCGGTCCCAGGCCAGCCGCACGCCGGCGGGCGTCACCGCCGCGAGCGCCAGGTGGGCCGACCCCTCGCGCGGCACCTTCCACCCGCGCGCCACCAGCAGCCGTCGCAGCAGGAGCGGCAGCGGATCGTCCGGCAGCCCGAGGCTGGAGAGCGCCCGCGACGCCAGGTGCGGCAAGAGCGCGGCCGGGATGGGCGCCGGGCCGAAGAGGCGCGGGGCGTAGGGCACCACCGCCACGCCGCGCTCGAAGCCGGGCACCAGCCCGAGCCGGAGCGCGAAGGCCGGGCCGGCCAGCAGCCGGCCCGACACCTCGACGAAGCCGTCGTGGAGGGCCACCTCCAGCCCGCCAAGCCCGAGCGGCGCCAGGTCCAGCCGCGCGGCGGCCGCGGCCACCAGCTCAGGCTCCAGCCGAACGGCCAGCCGGCACAGCTCGCAGAGCCGGTTCTGGAACTGGTTGGGGCCGGCGCCCACGTCGAAGGGCAGCGTGACGTCCGGGATCTCGAGGTCGAGCGCCTCGGTGGTGAGTCCGGCCGCCGTGCTGGCCGCCGACAGCCACACGTGCGCGCCCCCCCGCTCGAGCCGGAGCTCGAAGCCAGGGCCGGTCCGGGTCCCGGCGCCGGCTGGGGCGTCGGGGACGGTCGTTCTCGAGTCGGCCATTCCGCCGAAATCCTATCGGAGAAGCGGCGGTTAGGCGAAAAAGCGCCCCCGGCCTGGTGGCCGGAGGCGATATCCACCGGTGCGACCCGGAGTGTGCCCGCCC
>JANNKC010000157.1:0-12634 GCA_031396105.1 Anaeromyxobacter sp. | reverse complement strand
GTGCGGCCGCGCGACGGCGCGCCGGTCTCCATGCCGCTCCGCTGGAGCGAGGTGACGGCCCGCCTCGACCCCGCCCGCTTCACCATTCGCACCGCGATGGCGCGCCTGGCCCGCCTCGGCGAGGATCCGCTGCGGCCGCTCTTGTCGGCGCGGCCGGACCTGCTGGCCGTGCTGGAAAGGTTGCGCGCCCGGCTGGGCGCGGCGGGATGAGGATCTCGGCGAGCCGGCCGGGCAGCCAGGGACCGAGTTCACTCCTTGTGATACGGCTCCCCGCGCAGGATGGCGACCGCCCGGTAGAGTTGCTCCACCAGCACCAGCCGCGCCAGCCGGTGCGGCAGGGTGAGTCGCGACAGCGAGAGCCGCTCCTCGGCCCGCTCCAGCACCGCTGCTGCCAGGCCATCGGCGCCGCCGATGACCAGCGCCACGTCCTGGCCGCGCTCCTGCCACCGGGCCAGCCGCCTGGCCAGCTCCACGCTGGTGGGCTGCTCGCCCCGCTCGTCGAGGGCCACCAGCCGCTCGCCCGGCTTCAGCCTGGCGAGGAGGGTGGCCCCCTCCTCCTCCTTGGCCTGCGGCGTGCCGGCCCGCTTCCTCGCTTCGGGGAGCTCCACCAGCTCGACCTTGAGCGTGCGGGCGAGGCGCGAGAGGTACTCGTCCACCGCGGGGGCGAAGAGGCCGGAGCGGTCCCGGCCGATGGCGAGGAGGCGCACCTTCACGGGGCTCTCACGCCAGCGGATCCGCCGCCGCGCCGGGGCTCCCGCGCGCCGCGGCCTGGAGCACCAGGTCGAGCTTGGCCAGCAGGTCGGCGTTGCCATCCTGCGTGTAGCGCGCCAGGTTCCGCTCGAACTCGCCGGCCCGCTCCAGCAGCTCACCGAGCCGCCCCCGGGTGAGCTCGTCGGCGCTCAGGCCGTAGCCCACCCTCTCCAGGTAGCGCCCGTTCAGGATCTGCTCGAACTGCTTCTTCACCGGCACCGAGAGCATGGGCTTGCGCAGGTAGACCGCCTCGCTCATGAGCGTGAAGCTGCCGCCCGAGACCACGGCGTGCGCGGTCCGCAGATCCTCGATGAACTGGCGCTCGCCGAAGGGGCGATGGCGCAGGTTTCCGTCCACCTCGTCGGCGCGCAGGTCGCGCCTCAAGCCGTAGATGCGGCACTCGCGCCCGCAGCCCTTCAGGATCTCCGGCAGCGCCTCGTTGGAGGTGCTGGTCTGGTAGACGAGGAGGTGCGCCCCCGGCTCGGGGCGGGCCGCCAGGATCTCCGGGCGCAGCACCGGCGGGTGGAGGCTGGTGCGCGGCTTGGCGACCTCCGGGAAGAAGAAGCTGGTGACGAGGTAGTGGAGGCACCCCGGCAGCTTGGCCGCCACCACCCCCTTGGCCACCAGGTAGTCGGCCTCGTGGCCGGCCAGCACCTCCGGCGGGTGGCTGCAGCGGTTGAGCAGCTGGATGTTGTCGAGGCTCACCACCGGCACGCCGTGCAGCTTGCCGTACAGGTAGCTCCAGGACTCGAAGTCGGTCACCACCACGTCCGGGCGGAAGTTCTCGGTCAGGTCGAAGTAGGCCTTGAGGTTCTTGGGCAGCCCGCCGGTGAAGGCGCTGGTCAGGTTGGAGAGGACGGTGCGGAGGTTCCTGACCTCGTTGTCCTCGTAGACGATGGAGAGCCCCCAGATGCGGTTCACGCCGAGCCGATCCGACTCGCGGGCCTTCAGGTAGTCGTGGGCGCGCCCGGAGACCACCACCTCCACCTCGTGGGTCCGGGCCAGGTGGTCGATGACCACGCGCGAGCGGGTGGCGTGGCCCATGCCCTCGCCGACCACGCCGTAGAGGATCCGCATGCCGGCGAGTCTACCCGGTCCGGATCGGGCCCGGTGGGGCGCCACCAAGGCGACGCGCGCGTGGTCAGGGGCCGCAGGCTGGCGGCGCGGCCTCGGCGGCCTCGGCCGTGAGGGCGAGGTCGAGCCCGGGGAGCGCCTCGAGCCTGTCGCCGGCGAGCTCCGCCGGGCCGAGCGACACCTCCCGCCCGCCGAACCGCACCACCGCGCCGGCCAGCCGGCCGTCCTCGCCGTACCGCTCCTCGGCCTGGTACGGCACGCCGGCGAGCACCCCGGCCCGGTCCCGCCGCAGGAGCCGCCCCGCAGCGTCGCGCGTCAGCGCTCGCGAGCGCTCGCCAGGGCAGCCGGGGAAGGTGCGGAGCTCGGCGCGGGGCGCACCCGGTGGCTGGCCAGCGCGGGCCGAGAGCGAGCCCGATGCGGGCGCGGAGGCGGGGCGCGGCGCCGGGGCCTTGGAGTCCGCCAGGCCCGCCACGGCCTCCCTGGCGCGGCGGGCTGGCGCGGGATCCGGCGCGGCCAGGTCCGCGGCCGCCTCCGCGCGCGCCTCCTCCGGGGCGGCGGCCCTGGCGTGGTCGCGCCGGGCTTCCAGGGCGGCCGACATGGGTGGCGGCGCCGGGGCCTTCATCGCGGCGGCCGCCCCGGCCCTCGCTGGAGGTGGGGACGCGGCCTCGGTCTTGGCGAATCGCTCGCCCTCTCTCCGGGGCACCTCCGCCCGCGCGCCTCTCGCGGCCGCTTCCGCGGGCCCGACGCGGCTCGGCTCGGCCGCCCCGGCCCTCGCCGAGGTGGGCGCGGCGGCCTGCGGCTCCGGCCGCTCCGGCGCGGCGGCCACGGTGGCGGGCTCGCGCCCGAGCAGCGCCTCGCGCCCCTCCTCGAAGCGGGAAGGGGGCGGCGCGCCGGAGAGCTGCAGCGTCACCAGCACCGCGGCCGCCACCGAGGCCGCGCCGAAGGCGGCGCCCCAGAGCCAGCGCGGCAGGACGCCTGGCGGCCGGCGGGTGGCCTGCTCGGCCGCTTGCCGCGCCGCCGCCATGAGCACCGCCTCGCCGCGCTCCGGGGCCGGCAGCGGCGGCAGGGCGGCCATGGCCTGACGCGCCCCGCGCAGGCTGGCGAGCTCGGCGGCGCAGCGGGCGCAGCCGGCCACGTGGGCCTCGACCTCCCGCGCCTCCCGCGGCGAGAGCGCACCCAGCGCCAGGTCGACCACCTTCTCGGCCAGGGCCTGATGGTTCATGGAGCGACCCTCCCGGCCGGCACGGCGTCCGGCGCCAGCCCCTGCGCGGCCAGCCGGTCGCGCAGCGCCACCAGCGCGTAGCGCAGCCGGCTCTTCACCGTGTTCTCGTTGGCGCCGGTGGCCTCGGCGATCTCGGGGAAGGAGAGGCCGGCGTGCTCGCGCAGCAGGAAGACCTCGCGCTGCTCGGCCGGCAACGCCGCCAGGGCCGCCTCCAGGCGCGGTCGCGCCAGGGCGTCGCCCGCCGCGTCGTCCGGCGCTCGCCCGCCGTCCGCCACCCGGTCGCCGAGCGGCGCCTCGCCGTCCCGGGCGGCGTCGAGCGGGGCGTCGTCGCGGAAGACGCGCCGCCGCCCCTCGTCGGCGGCCAGGTTGCGGGCGATGGTGAAGAGCCAGGTGCGCACCCCGGCGCGCGGCTCCCAGCCGGCCGCCCCCTTCACCACCCGCAGGAAGGTCTCCTGCAGCAGGTCCTCGGCGCGCGACCGGTCTCCCGTGAAGCGGCAGAGAAAGGCGTGGATGGGCGTGCGGTGGCGGCGCATGAGCGTCTCGAAGGCCCTCGCGTCGCCGCGCTGGAACCGCCGCATGAGCTGCTCGTCGGTCTCGTCCAGCGCCACGGCCTCACGCGGGCCTCGGCGTGGTCAACGCACGAGGTGGGAAAGGGATCTTCCGGGCGAGTCTAGAGCACTTCCACGGGGGCCGCTGCTCAGGCCCTGCGGTCGCCACCCAGGTCGTGGAGCCAGCGGTGGACGCGGTGCAGGCCGCGGGGCGCCGCGTACATGAGCACGCAGGCGTGGTGCACCAGCGAGAGGCCCCTCTCGGCGCCGAGCCGCAGCGCCGCCTCCGATTCGGCCCCCTGCTGCAGCCAGACCTTGGTGAGGCCGAGCCGGGCGCAGGCCTCCACCACCTCCACGGCCCGGGCTGGCGGCGTCACCACCAGCACCGCGCCGGGCGGCGGCGAGACGTCCTCGAGCCGGCGGAAGCAGCGCGTCCCCTCCACCTCGTCGGCGCCGGCGTTGACCGGCACGGCGTCCCAGCCCCCGGCCCTCAGCGCCCGAAAGGCCGCGTTCCCGAACCCCCTGGTACGGGAGACCCCCACCACCGCGATGCGCTTCTCGGCGAGGAAAGACTCGATGGCGTGGCGCATGCGCCCTCCAGGCGCGATATGGCCACGCCGCCTCACGGCCGGCAAGCGACGTCCTGCTCGGCGCAGGCCTCCCGAAGGGGCGCCCGGTCCATCCCCTCCAGGGCGGCGGTCACGTTTGTGGTGGTGGTACGATGTCGGATAAGGTAGGTCACTCGGTAGAGACTGTTGGTATTGCAAGGTATTTGGACCTCCGTCGCGAGGAGATGCGTGAACCGCCGCGCCACAGCCCGCACCTACGACACGCTCCTCCCCGAGTTCTTCCCGGTGAAGCTCATCGGCGCCTTCATCTCGCTGGACTTCGTCGTCGGCAGCCGCTCCGCCTGCTCCTTCCGCAGCTCGCGGCGGCACCCGGCCCGCCAGGCCCTCTTCGACGCCGGCGTGGCCATCGACACCCGCGTCTCGCCGCGCCGCATGCTGGCCTGGCTCCGCTCCATGCCCTCCTACCGGGCCGGCGTGCAGCTCCGCATGGGCCACGACACCGACGCCTGGCTCCAGTTCGACAAGTGCGCCGAGCTCATCGAGCTGCTCGACCCGGGCCGGTCGGTGGTCTACCTGACTCGCAAGCCCTTCACGCCCAGCGAGCGGGCCTTCTTCGCCGTGCCCCGCTCCAACCTGCTCCTCGAGCTGACCGCCACGCCGCGCAGCGCCGCGCTGGGCGTGACGCAGGACCCGCTCGAGCTGGTCCGGTCGGCCGCTGGCCTCGACCCGCGCGGCCTCCACTGGGTGGTGGGACCTCTCACCAGCGACGGCGAGGCGGAGGCCGCGCACCTCCTCCGGGCGCTGCCGGCCGGCAGCCGGCTCACGCTGAAGCCGCTCAGCGTGGCCGGGCTCCCGGCGCTGGCCGGCGTGGCGCCCCTGGCACCCGCCGCGCTGGCGCGGCTCGAGGCGCTGGCGCACCAGCGCGGCCTCATGGTCTCGGAGTGGTTCTGCCGCGCCGGGCTGGCGCGGGTGGGGCAGGGCTTCTTCGACGTGGACAAGCTGACCGGACAGGCCGACCTGGCCCGGCGGGCCCATGACCTCATCACCTGCACCTCCTGCCCCAGCCGCACCCAGTGCCACTCGCCGCTCGACGAGGCGGCGCTGCTGGCCCGGCTCGCACGGGAGCTCCTGGTGGTGGGGCTCACCCTCACCGCGCCGCCGATCCGCACCGGCCCGCGCGCCCTCCGGCTCCCGGTGGCCGAGCCCTCCTCGCGCGGCGACGAGACCTTTCTCTCCCACGCGCTGGGGCAGCCGGTGGCCATCACGCTCTCGACGCGAGAGCGCGGCGCCGGCGAGTGGGGCACCCACGGCAACGTGGACCCGGCGGTGCTGCGCCGCTGGTACGCCACCGGCTTCCTGCCGGTGACCGAGCTCAACGCCACGGCCGAGAAGGTGCTGGAGGATCTGGGTCGGCGCCAGGCGGCGCGCCGGAGCCTGGCGGAGCTGGGCCCGGAGATGACGCCCGCGCCGTGACCCGGCGGCCTGTTCGCGGCGCGAGCGGGTGCCGACGGCCCTGGTGGCCGTGTCGAGCAGCCGGTCCTGGCGCGCCGCACACGGGGGATCGTGGCGGGGCCGCGGGATCAGGGCCGGTCGAGCGCCTGCCGCACGTGGCGCAGCAGCTCGGCCGGCGTCATGGGCTTCTGCAGCAGCCCCACCGATTCCATCTCCAGGCCGCGCTCCTCGAGCACGTTTCCGGTGAAGCCGCTCACCAGCAGCACCCGCGCGCCGGGCTTGAGCAGCCGGATGGCCTCGAGCGCCTCGCGCCCGTTGAGCCGCGGCATGATGACGTCGAGCAGGCAGAGGTCCACCTCGGCGCGCCGATCGCGGAAGCGGGCCACCGCGTCGGCGCCGTCCACCGCCTCCACGACCTGGTAGCCGGCTCGCGTCAAGGTCGCGACCACCACGCGGCGCACCGACGCCTCGTCCTCCGCCACCAGGATGGTCTCGCGTCCGCCCGGCCCGGGCGGCGCGGCCGGCGCCGGGCCGAGGGAGGTGGCCGGCGCCGAGGAGGCGGGCAGGTGGATGGTGAAGGTGGTGCCGGCGCCCAGGGCGCTCACCAGCGTCACCGCGCCGCCGTGCTGGCGCACGATGCCGTGAACGATGGAGAGGCCCAGGCCGGTCCCCTTGCCCAGTCCCTTGGTGGTGAAGAAGGGCTCGAAGGCCTGGCGTTGCACCTCGTCGCTCATCCCCTGCCCGGTGTCCCGCACGGTGAGCCGAAGGTAGTCGCCGGGCCCCCCCAGGCCGAGGGCCGCGGCCTCGCCGGCCGCCAGCGCCGCCCGCGCCGCCGCGATGGTGAGCCGCCCGCCGCCGGGCATGGCGTCGCGAGCGTTGGTGCCGAGGTTGACGAGCACCTGCTCGAGGCGGGCCGGGTCGATCACCGCCACCAGCGGCTCCTCCGGCAGCTCGACCAGGAACTCCACGTCCTCGCCGAGGAGGCGGCGCAGCATGACCGCCACGCCGCGCACCAGCTCGCGCAGGTCCAGCGCGCGAGGCTGCAGCGGCTGCTTGCGGCTGAAGGCCAGCAGGCTCCGGGTCAGGGCGGCGGCGCGCCCGGCCGCCTCCAGGATGCCGTCCACGCTCTCCCGCTCCTCGTGGCCGGGGGGCAGCGCCTCCGCCAGCATGTGGGCGTAGCCGATGATGGCGGTGAGGACGTTGTTGAGGTCATGAGCCACGCCGCCGGCCAGCCGCCCCACCGCCTCCACCCGCTGCGCCCGCTCCAGCTGCTGCTCCAGCCGCTCCCGCTCGGCGGCGCCCTGCTTCAGCGCCGTGATGTCCACCACCAGGCCGATGAGCGCGTCACCGTCGAGGGCCACGTTGAGCAGCCCGGTGCGCGCCTCGCCCGCCCTGTTCCGGAACGTGATCTCCCGGTTGACCGACTGGCCCTCGGCCACCACGTCGGCCACCACCTGGGCCCGCTGCGCCGCCTCCTGGTAGTAGTCGGCCATGACCCGGCCGCGCAGCGCCTCCGCCGACGGCTCGCCGAAGAAGCGGGCCAGCGTCTCGTTGGCGTAGAGGATCTCGCCCCGCGGGTCGGTGCGGGCCACGCCGACGAGCGGCGTGTCCAGGATGCGCCGGTGGCTGGCCTCGGAGCGCTGCAGCGCCTGCTCCCTCGCCCGCACCGCCTCGGCCATGGCGTCGAAGCTGCGCGTCAGCTCCTCGAGCTCGCGGAAGCGGATGGCCCCGGCGCCGGCCGCGGCCGGGACCGGTTCCCCGGCCGCCAGCGCCCGGCTGTGCGCTGCCAGCGCCCGCACCGGCCCCAGGATGCGGCGCGAGAGGAACAGCGCCGTCAACATGGCCACCGCCAGCCCCCCGCCCAGCACCAGCAGCAGGAGCAGCCGCGAGCGGTCCAGCTTGGCGAAGGCGGCCTGCGCCGGCTCCGCCACCAGCACCACCCAGCCGGTGCGCGGCACGATGGCCACGCTGGCGAGGCGCGGCTCGCCCTCCAGGGTGACGATCTCGGTCCCCTCCTCGCCGAGAAGGGCCCGATCCACCAGGGGCAGGCCGCGCAGGTTGACGTGCTCCCTCACCAGGCGCGCCTCGCGGTGCGCGATGACGGTCCCGTCGCGGTCCAGCACGGTGGCGCCGCCAGCCGGCCCGCGGCGCGTCCGCTCCACGATCTCGGCCAGCGCCGGCAGGTCGAGGTAGCCCACCACCGTCCAGGTCTCCCCGGGCACCACCAGGGTGACGGTGGGCTGGCCGGTCTGCGGCGAGATGGTGGCGGCGGACCATGTGGGCAGGCCCCGTGTCCAGGCCTCGCGGAGCCAGGGCTGGCCTGACAGGTCGGTCCCGTGGACGTCGGGGTCGTCCGGCTCCTCGTGGATGACGCGCCCCCTCCGGTCCACCAGCATGACGGACAGCTGCACCGGGTTGGCGGCCCGGTGGAGCTTGAGCTGGGCGTCGACGTCGAGCTCCGCGCGCCCCGGGCGCCCCTCGGCCGCGATGCGCACCTCGGTCAGGTGGATGAGCTGGGCGTCGAGGAACCGCCCCACCTCACCGGCCACCGCCTGGGCGAGCTGCGCGCTCCGCTCGGCGGCGCGCTCCTGCTCGCGCGCCGAGACGTCGCGCAGCGCCACGCCGGCCAGCAGCAGGGCCGGCACCAGCGCGATGAGCAGCGCCGAGGCGGCCAGCCAGGTCGAGAGGCTGGTGAGGCGGGCCGGCCTCATTCCAGCGGCACGATCCGGCCATGGCGGACCGTCATGAGGAACTGGCGGCGCTCCACGTCGCCGAAGCGGTCGATGCGGAAGTCCTCCTGCACCCCGTGGAAGGTGCCGAGGTCGAGGATGGCCTGGCGCAGCCCCGCTCGCGTGGTGTCGTGCCGGAGCCCCTCGGCGACCAGCAGCACCGCCTCGTAGGCCATCAGGGCGGCGAAGTCGGGGGCCCGGGAGAAGCGCGCCTGGTAGGCGTCCCGGAAGCGCACGAAGGTCGGCGTGCGGTCGTCCAGGTTGACCTTGAGCGGGAAGATGGTCCCCTCCACCGCCCGGCCGCCATGGGAGACCACGTCCTGGGTGAAGCCCCAGTCCGAGCCGTAGAAGGGGACGGTCGCGCTCCGCCTGCGGAGCTGCTGGCAGAGCGAGGCCGAGTCGAGGGCGTTGGCCACCACCAGCACGGCGTCCGGCTTTCCGGCCAGCGCCCGCCCGGCCACCTCGCCGAGGGAGCGCTCCGCGCCCGAGGTGAACGGCACGGACACCACCTCGCCGCCGGCGGCCACCAGCCCGTCCCGCACGTCGTCGTGAAACGACTGCGTGAAGGCCCGGTTGGAGAGGTCATGGACCACCGCGAGCCGGCGCACCCGGTCGACCTTGGTGATCCGCTCCACCAGGACGGCGGCGCTGCGCCGGGTGGATGGGTAGAGGAGCACCAGCCAGTCGTCGAGCCCCTGGAAACCGGAGGCGCTGCTGGTGGGGCTCGCCATGAGCACGTGGGCCTGGTTGGCCATCGGCAGGGTGGCCTCGGTCATGGCGCTCGTCATGTGGCCCACGATGGCCACCACGCCCTGGTCCATCAGCGCCTGGACGGCGCGCCGGGCCGCCTCCGGCTCCTGCTCGTCGTCCTTGACCAGGAGCTCGAGCGGCCGGCCGCCCACGCCGCCCGCCGCGTTCAGCTCCTCCAGCGCCAGCGTGGCGCCGTTGCGCCCGGAGACGCCCAGGTCGTAGTGGCGCCCGGAGAGGCCGAAGACGCCGCCCAGCTTGATGGGCTGTCGCTGGCACGCGGCGAGGACCAGCGCGACGGCGAGCCAGGCGGGGCGAGCCGCGCGGGCCATGTCGGGGACCCGCCCCGTGTCAGGCCTTGGCCTTGGGTGGCGCGCCCGCAGCGCCCGGCACCCGGTTGGCCGGGCTCATGGAGCGGACCAGCTGCTCGTAGAGGGCGTACTTCTCGCGCACGTCGAGCTGCGCCTGGTCCATGAGCTTCTTGTAGATGACCGGGTTGGCCTGCTCCACCTGGCGGAAGCGGGTCTCGCCGGCCACGAAGGCGCTGAGCTCGATCTTGGGGGCCGCGCTGTCCAGCTTGAGCGGGCTCTCGCCGGCGGCGATCCGGCGCGGGTCGTAGCGGAAGAGCGGCCAGTAGGCCGAGTCCACCGCCTTCTCCTGCTGCGTCAGCGCGTCGGCCATGTCGTAGCCGTGCGCGATGCAGTGCGAGTAGGCCAGGATCAGCGAGGTGCCCGAGTAGCTGTCGGCCTCCTTGAAGGCATTGACCGTCTGGGCGTCCTTGGCCCCCATGGCCACGCGGGCCACGTAGGGGTGCCCGTAGCCCATGGCCAGCATGGCCAGGTCCTTCTTGGGCATGGTCTTGCCGGCGGTGGCGAACTTGGCGGCCGCGCCCATGGGCGTGGCCTTGGAGGCCTGGCCGCCGGTGTTGGAGTAGACCTCGGTGTCGAGCACCAGGATGTTCACGTCGCGCCCCTGGGCGATGACGTGGTCCAGGCCGCCGTAGCCGATGTCGTAGGCCCAGCCGTCGCCGCCCACGATCCAGACCGACTTCTTCAGCAGGTAGTCGGCGATGGTGCCGAGCCAGCGGGACTCGAGGCCGGTCGCCGCGACCAGCTTGCCCTTGAGCAGCTTGATGCGTTCGCGCTGCGCGTCGAGTCCCTTCTCGTCCGACTGGTCGGCCGCGAGGAGCGCCTCGACCAGCTCGTCCCCCACCCGGCCGCCCAGGGTGGCCAGCAGCTCGCGGGCGTGCTCGGCCTGCTTGTCCACCGCCAGCCGGATGCCGTAGCCGAACTCGGCGTTGTCCTCGAAGAGCGAGTTGGCCCAGGCCGGCCCGCGCCCCTGGGCGTCCTTGTTGTACGGCGTGGTCGGCAGGTTGGCGCCGTAGATGGAGGAGCAGCCGGTGGCGTTGGCGATGATGGCCCGGTCGCCGTAGAGCTGCGTCAGCAGCTTCACGTAGGGGGTCTCGCCGCAGCCGGTGCAGGCACCGGAGAACTCGAAGAGGGGCTGGAGGAACTGGGTGCCCTTGACGTCGAGCTTGAGGGTCTTGCGGTCCGGGTCCGGGATGGAGAGGAAGAAGTCCCAGTTCTTCCGCTCGGCGTCGCGGATGGGCAGGACCGAGGTCATGTTGATGGCCTTCCTGCCCTTCTCGGTCTTGGACTCGGCCGGACAGATCTCGACGCACAGCGTGCAGCCGGTGCAGTCGTCGGTGGAGACCTGCAGGCTGTACTTCTGGCCCTTCACCTCGGCCGACTTGAAGTCCATCGACTTGAAGGTGGCCGGGGCGCCGGCCAGCGCGGCCGGCCCGTAGAACTTGGGCCGGATGCAGGCGTGCGGGCAGATGAGCGCGCACTTGTTGCACTGGATGCAGAGCTCGGGCACCCAGGCCGGGACGTCGAGCGCGATGGCCCGCTTCTCCCACTGCGCGGTGCCGGTCATCCAGGTGCCGTCCACCGGGAAGGCGGAGACCGGCAGGAGGTCGCCCTTGCCGGCCAGCATGAGCGCGGTGACGCGCTTGACGAACTCCGGCGCGGCCTCCGAGACCGCGGGCGGGCGGGCCTGGCCGGCCACCTGGCGGCCGGCGGTCTTCACCTCGAAGAGGTTGGCCAGCGTCTCGTCGACGGCCTGGAAGTTCTTGCGGACCACCTCCGCGCCCTTCCTGGCGTAGGTCTTCTCGATGGTCTTCTTGATGTGGCCGATGGCCTCGTCGCGCGGCAGCACGCCGGAGATGGCGAAGAAGCAGGTCTGCATGATGGTGTTGATGCGCACCCCCATGCCCGTGTCGCGCGCCACCTTGAAGGCGTCGATGACGTAGAACTTGAGCTGCCGCTGGAGGATGAGCTCCTGCACCTCCTTGGGCAGCTGGGCCCACACCTGCTCCGGCCCGTGGATGGAGTTGAGCAGGAAGGTGGCGCCCGGCGCGGCGTACTCCAGCATCTCGTACTTCTCGAGGAAGCCGAACTGGTGGCAGGCGATGAAGTTCGCCTTCTGGATGAGATACGCGGAGCGGATGGGCTTCGGCCCGAAGCGAAGGTGACTGATCGTCACCGACCCGGACTTCTTCGAGTCGTAGACGAAGTAGCCCTGCGCGAAGTTGGGCGTGTCCTCGCCGATGATCTTGATCGAGTTCTTGTTCGCGCCGACGGTGCCGTCCGCGCCGAGGCCGTAGAAGAGGGCCCGCACCACGTCCTTGCCCTCGGTGTCGAAGGCCGGGTCGTACTTGAGCGAGGTGTGGGTCACGTCGTCGTTGATGCCGACGGTGAAGTGCCGCTTCGGGCGGGTCTTCGAGAGCTCGTCGAACACCGCCTTCACCTGCGCCGGGGTGAACTCCTTCGAGGAGAGGCCGTACCGGCCGCCGATCACGGTGAGCTGGTGGTGGAAGCGGTCGATGTGGGCCTGCTCCGCCTCGCGGAGCGCGGTCACGACGTCCATGTAGAGCGGCTCGCCGAGCGCGCCCGGCTCCTTCGTGCGATCGAGCACCGCGACCTGGTGCACCGTCCGGGGCAGCGAGGTCATGAAGGCGCCGAGGTCGAAGGGCCGGTAGAGCCGGACCTTCACCATGCCGATCTTCTCGCCCTTCGCGACGAGGTACTCGATGGTCTCCTCGGCGGTCTCGCAGCCGGAGCCCATGAGGACGATCACCCGCTCCGCCTGGGGGTGGCCGACGTACTCGAACAGCTTGTACTTGCGGCCGGTGAGCTTCCCGAAGTGGTTCATCGCCTCCTGCACGTGCTCCCCGAGCTCGAGATAGAACGGGTTGCACGCCTCGCGCGCCTGGAAGAAGGCGTCGGGGTTCTGCGCGGTGCCGCGCAGGGAGGGCTTGTCCGGGGTGAGGGCGCGGGCGCGGTGCGCGGCGACGAGCGGCTCCGGGATCATCTCCCTGAGGTCGTCGTCGGTGAGCTCCTCGATCTTCGCGACCTCGTGCGAGGTCCGGAAGCCGTCGAAGTAGTGGAGGAACGGCACCCGGGCGCGCAGCGTCGCGCGCTGCGAGATCGCCGCGAAGTCGTGGGCCTCCTGGACCGACGCCGAGCAGAGGAGCGCGAACCC
>JANNKC010000364.1:0-1676 GCA_031396105.1 Anaeromyxobacter sp. | reverse complement strand
TGGCACGTCATGCAGGAGCGGTCGTCGCCGGCCCACGCCGCGCTGGTCTCCAGGCTGAGCGCGGAGTTCGGCGGCGACGTGCTCCGCTACGTCACGGAGATCGACGCGGCCCTGCGCCAGGGTGATCCGGCCGACGCGGCTCGCAACAAGGAGTTCTCGCTCCGGCACCTCCACCGCTTCCTCATGCAGGCGCCCTGGCTGCACCGGGCGCGGCACAAGCCCTTCGGGTACCCGGGCGACTACGAGGTGATGAACTTCATCTACGAGAAGGACTTCGAGGGGTCGACGCTCTTCGCGCGGGCCGTCGGGCACGCCTTCATCCAGACCCCGGTGGCCCTGGCGGTGCGCTACCGCAAGGACCTGATGCGGCGCCAGCTGCGGGCGATCCTCGATGAGCGGGCCGGGTCGTCGCGGCCGGTGCGCTTCCTCTCCATCGCCTCCGGGCCGGCCCGGGAGCTCCAGGAGCTGCTCACCGGGCTGGAGGAGCTGCCCGCCCCGCTGGAGATCGTGCTCTTCGACCAGGACAAGGGGGCGCTGGCGCACGCCTACCGGCGGCTCCGCCCCCTGGCGGACGCGCGCTTCCCGGGCCGGGTGCGCATCGTGTTCCTCAACGAGTCGATCAAGCGCCTGCTGCGCGATCGGCACCTCTTCGACGCCTTCCAGGGTTTCGACGCCGTCTACAGCTGCGGGCTCTTCGACTACCTGCAGCACGCCACCGCGGTGGGGCTGGCGCGCAGCCTCGTCGCCGCGGCCGCGCCCGGCGGGAAGGTCCTCATCGCCAACATGGTCGACCACCAGAGCCGCTGGGTGATGGAGCACCAGCTCGACTGGAAGCTCCTCTACCGGAGCCGCGAGGAGCTGCTCGAGATCGGCCACCGCGCCGCGCCCGAGGCGCGCCTCCGCCTCCTCGAGGAGGAGACCGGCGTCAACCCGTTCATCGAGCTGGTGCGGAGCTGATGTCCGCGCCGGGGACCGACGGGCCGCAGCGCTGGGAGGCGTGGCTGCTGGAGCGCAACCGCCGCGGCACCCGCGCGGCGCTGCTGGTCGTGGTGGTGCTCTACCCGGCGTTCGGCCTGCTCGACGCCCTGCTCGCCCCCTCGGCCGCGCTGCCCCTGCTGCTGGGCACGCGCGCGCTCGTCACCTTGACCTCCCTGGCGATGTTCTGGGTCATGCGGAGCCGCGCCTTCCACGCCCATGCCGACAAGATCGCCGCCGCCTACATCGTGCTCGGCGCCAGCGGCATCAGCTTCATGACGGTGTTCATGGGCGGCCTGGCGTCGCCCTACTACGCGGGGCTCACGCTCTACATCCTGGGCATCGGGCTGCTCTTCGTCTGGCCGGCGCGCGTGGTCGCGGCCACCCACGCCTCCATCGTGGGCTCCTTCGTCGTCGCCAACGTGCTGGCGGGCGCCATCGGCCATCCGCCCACCGCCCTCTCCAACATGGCCTTCCTCTCCGCCACCGCGATCATCGCGGGCATCGGGCAGGTGCTGACCTTCCGCACGCAGCGCGACCAGTTCGACCAGCGCCTCCGGCTGGAGCACACCACCGCCAAGCTGGAGCGCGCCAACGCCGACCTGCAGGAGCTCGACCAGTTCAAGTCGCGCTTCTTCGCCAACATGACCCATGAGCTGCGCACGCCGCTCGCCATGGTGGTGACGCCGCTCGAGCTGCTC
>JANNKC010000186.1:0-1586 GCA_031396105.1 Anaeromyxobacter sp. | reverse complement strand
GCCGACCACTTGCACGCGGCTGGCCCCGTCGCCGATGAAGCCAGGGGGCGCCGCGACGGCGGTGAGGAAGGAGCCCACGGTCACGTCGTTCGGGTTGACGCTCAGGTTGGGGCCGAGCACGAGGTCGAGGGCGCCAGCCGGGGGCGTGGCGGGGAAGAAGATGTCGCAGAGCTTCTGGTTGGCGGGGCAGAGGTCGCCGCGGCCGTCGGTGGCCAGGGTGAAGGTGCCGTACGGGTGGGTGATGGTGTAGGTGATGGATGGCGTGAGGGACTCGTTGGTGTCGAAGCGCAGGTGGGTGAACACCTGCGGCGGCGTCAGCGGGTCGCCGGCGGAGAAGGCGCCCACCAGCTCGGCGATGTAGACCAGGCCGCGGTTGTTGACCCTCCCGCCCACCAAGGTGCTCACCTCGGTGTTGGCCCAGGCGTAGTGGACGGAGGTGGGGAAGTTGGTCGGAAAGGCGATGGGCAGCGCCGGGTTGAAGGACCCGCCGACCCCGCCTCCGGCGGCGAGCTGGCACGGGTTGGCCGGCGCCGTGGTGGTGGCGTCGAGGCAGGGCTCCAGCTGCACGCCGTTGGAGTCCTGGTACCAGAGCGGGAGCGGGTGGACCGGGCTCACCGCCCCGCGAGCGGCGAGCGCGGGATTCCTGGGAGGCAGCTCGGCCAGCCCGGGCGCGGCGCCGAGGAGGGCGGCGGCGACGAGGAGGTGGAGGAACGGCCGAGAAGTGGACGCGCGCATGAGGAGCCCCTGGGCGCCCGGCGGAGTTGAAGTCCCGGCAGCCTGTGCCAAGGTGTGGCCGAATGCCGCAGCTCCCCAGTCCCCTGGATGCGCGTCACGAAAAGGGGCTCTTGAAACGAAATGCCAGTCTCTTCCCTCGCCCTCTGGACCTGGCACCGCTGGCTCGGCCTCTCCATCCTCGTCCCGCTCCTCTGGTGGACCGGCACGGCCCTGGTCTTCGCGCTGCGCCCGATGGAGGAGATCCACGGCAAGACCTGGTCCACCGGGCGCAAGGCCGAACCGGCGCCGCTCGCCACCGCGACGCTCCCGTCGCCGGCTGGCCTCTCGGGGGCTCACAGCCTCACCGCGCGCGTCGTCGAGGGGCGGGAGGTGCTGGCCGTGGACCGCGGCGCGGCGCGGGAGCCCGAGGTGGTGGACCTCGCGACCGGCCGCACGCTCGGCCCCGCCATCCCGCTCGAGTGGGCGCTCGCCGCGGCCAGGCGCGACTTCGCCGGCGCCTTCGAGGTGGAGGGCGCCTGGCTCTACCCGCGCCACGGCGACCCCCGGCGCGTCCTCGGCGGCGGCCCCGGGTCGGCGCCGGGGCCGGACGAGTTCGTCGGCGCGCGGCCCGCCTACGCCATCGCGCTGCGCGGCTGGCCCGGCATGCACCTGTGGGTGGACGCGCTCGACGGCCAGGTCCGGGCGCGGCGCACCACGCTCTGGCGGTTCTACGACGGCGCCTTCCGGCTTCACGCGCTCGACTTCCTCCCGGACGGCTGGAAGCGGGCGGTCATGTGGCTGGTGGTCCTCGCGTGGCTGGCGCTCGCCGCCACGGGCTTCCGGCTGGCGCTCGCCTGGCTGGGGCGGCGCCG
>JANNKC010000147.1:0-4374 GCA_031396105.1 Anaeromyxobacter sp. | reverse complement strand
CGACTACCGGCCGTCGGTGGCCGCGCCCCACAAGCTGAAGAAGCGCCCGGGCGACGAGACCCTGCAGCTCACCCGCACGCCGGACATCCTGGCGGGGCTGGGCGCCCGGCAGGCCGGACGCGCCGACGGTCCGGTGCTGGTGGGCTTCGCCGCCGAGACCGAGGAGGTCATCGCCAACGCCCGCGAGAAGCTGAAGGCGAAGCGCTGCGACCTGGTGGTGGCCAACAAGGTGGGCGGCCCGGGCGCCGGCTTCGGCGCCGACACCAACCGCGTGGCGCTGGTGAGCGCCACCGAGCTCGCCGAGATCGAGGGGACCAAGGAGAAGGTGGCCGAGGCCATCCTCGACTGGATCCTGCCGGTGCTGGAGGCGAGAAGGCCGAAGGCGAAGGGGATCTCGTAGGGAGGCTCGTCCTCCGCACGCCCGCGGTCCAGGTCGCCCCGCGCCATGCCCCCAGTGGTCGCCGCCCTCGTCGTCTGCTCGGCGCTCCTCCACGCGCTCTGGAACGCGGCGCTGAAGCGGCAGGGGGATCCCGAGGGCGCCGCGGCGGCCATCCTGGCGGTGGCCGCGGTGGTGGCCTCCGGCGCCCTGCTCCTCTCGGGCGGCCCCGCCTTCCCGCTCCCGGCCGGGCTCGGCTGGGCGCTGCTGGCTGGCCTGTGCGAGGGCGCCTACTTCGTGACCCTCTCCCTGGCGCTGCGGGAGTCGCCGCTGGGCGTGGTGTACCCGGTCTCCCGGGGCGGAGCCCTGGCGCTGGTCTGGCCGGCGTCAGTCCTCTGGCTGGGGGAGCGCCTGAGCGTGCCGGCCGCGGCGGGGGCTACGGTCCTGCTGCTGGGGTTGGTCCTGGTCGGAGGCGAGCGGCACGTCCGTGGCTCGCTCCGAGGGGCGGCCTGGTCCGTGGCGTGTGCGTTCTCCATCGCTGGCTACCACCTCGCCTACAAGTGCTCGCTCGCGACCGGGGCCGCGCCGAGCGCCGTGTTCGCCACCGCGCTGCTCGTGGCGCTGCCGGTGACCGTGGCGCGGCTCGGCCGGCGCGGACCTGACCGCGCGCTGACCGCCTGGCGCGCGAGCCCGCTGGTGGTCGGGGCCGCGGGCGTGCTCTGTGCGGCCAGCTTCCTGGTCTTCCTGGTGGCGCTGGCGCGAGGGGGCGCGGGCGCGGCGATCACCCTGCGCAACACCTCCGTCCTGTTCGCGCTCCTCCTGGCCTGGGCCATCGGGGAGCGGCCGCGCGGGCGCCAGATCGCCGGGACGCTGGCCGTCGCGGTGGGGGCGGTGCTGATCGGGTGGCCGGGGTAGCTGGCGGGCTCCTCCCGGGCTCCGCGAGGGGAGGCGCGCCGGGCCGACGCCAGCCTCGGCTATCTCGACACCACGCTGCCGCCAGGACCGTGGCTGGAAGGCCGCGGGGACCGACCACGCCTCCGGATGCTCCCGCTCGCAGCCCCAAGCAGGAGCTCCGCCGCGTACCTGTTGTGGACGCAGGCGCAGCGGAGGTTGGCGGCGGAGGTCGGGCCCCCGAGGGCGAGGGGCACCACGTGATCCAGCTCCACCTGCCAGGTCGAGCCGCAGACGCCACCGATGTCGAGGGGGAACTGGCAGCGGTCGTCGTCGCGCAGACGGACCTCGCGCTCGATCTCGGCCGGAATGTGGGGTCTGCCCGCCTGGGTCGAGGTCGGAGTCGGAGGCGGCGTCGAGGCCTTCCCCGCCCTTCTCGGCCGCTTCACCCGCGCCTTCCACCGGGCCTGCCTCTCCAGCAACAGGTCGAGCGCCGCCTCCAGGACCTGCTCGGTGGAGGCGCGGGGGATTGCGTGGGAGAGGCCGGTGCGGGCGGTGGCGACCTTCTGGAGGAAGCCCTTCGACACCGTGAGGTGGAGCCGCCGGAGCTCGGCCGTGAGGGGCTCGATCTCGGCCAGGCGTGGAGGATCCTGGCGAGGCGGCGCCGCCCGGTCGGGGGCGGGCACTTCATACGTATGAAGTGGAGCGGGCGGCGGTGCGGTGGGATGCGGAGCGTCGGCGGAGAGGCTCTGGCAGGGCGCGAGCGCATGCTGAGGGCGGTCGACCAGCGATGCCTTCGGCCCCTCCATCGGGCGAGGGATCGGGAGCGAGGTCGGGCGCGGAGCCGGGAGGGGTGTCACGAGCGCCCGCATCGGCGGCTCCGCCCGGGGCAGCAGGTCCGCCGCCAGCTCCGCCGCCTCGCGCGCCGAGCGGCCGAAGAAGCGGGGGAGCACCGCGGCCTCGTTCTCCGTCGTGAGCACCCGCGCGAGCTGCCCCACCGCCGAGATGCAGAGCCGGCCACCGCGGAGCGCCGCCTCGACGGCTGGGTGGCGCGGCAGCAGGCGCGCCGCGGAGAGCCGAAGCTGGGCGGCGCCGCTGGACAGCCCCAGCTCCCTGGTCAGGAAGGCGAAGAGGCTGGCGTGCCCGAGCCGCTCCCACCCGCGCCGCCGGTCGAAGTCGGCGAGCGCGAGCAGGAAGTCTGCGGCGGCGGCCCGCTCTCGGCCGAGGAGCCGCGTGAGCTCGTCTCGACGCTCCCGCGCTTCGCGGAGCGTGGCGGGCGGGACGAGGTCACCGAAGCCGCGTGCGTCCCAGGGGGACTCGGGCTCGCGGGCGACGAGGAAGAGGCTGGAGGTCGAGGCGACGGCGGCCAGGGACTCGGTGGGGAGGGCGTTCATACAGAGATCCTCTCACGCGTTCTCGGGCCCTCCTGGAACGCAGCAGGATGCGTCAGGGGAGGCGATCTCGTCCGAGGCCTTCGGACCCCTCGGGCGAGGTCCTTCGGCTGCATGGAGGGCAGCCGTGGCCACGAGAGGGCCGTTCTGGCGAGAGGCGCCAGACGCACGCGGCGGTGGTCCAGGAATGCGTCCAGCGAAATCCGCACGCACGCCCCATCAGGACCGCGCGTGAACAAGGACGTTGCGTGACTTTCGCCCGACCCCGACCCCGACCCGCATCTGCACACCGCGCGGAGCCCGGCTAGACCGCCGCCATGTCCCCGCCCGATCGCACGCTCGACACGCCCGACCCGGTCACCTACCTCGAGCTCCGCGGGCCCCCGCGCCCGCCGCCTGGTCCGCCGGGCCAGGAGCGGATCGCCTTGGAGGCGCTCGGCCTCGAGCCCTACCTCGATCTCTACCGCCGCGTCGGCGGTCCGCTCGGCTGGGACCAGCGGCTGCGGATGGACCGGGGCGAGCTCGCGAACCTGCTCGCGGGCGGCCGGCTCGCCATCCAGGTGGCCCGCGCGCCGGACGGGTCGCCCCTCGGCTTCTGCGAGCTCGACCGGGCCGGCTTCCCGGAGGTGGAGCTGAAGAACTTCGGGCTGGTGCCCGGGGCCCAGGGGCGTGGCCAGGGTCCGCGGCTGCTGGACGCCGCGCTCCAGGCCGAGTGGCGGCGCGGACCCACCCGCCTCTGGCTCCACACCGACACCTGGGATCACCCCGCGGCGGTGCGCGTCTACGAGCGCGCGGGGTTCAGCGTCTACCAGGTCCGCGAGGAGCCGGCCGCCGACCTCTAGCTGTTCCCTCCGTCCCCTGGACTGGGCCGCGCCCTACGCCGCCGCCAGCCGGGCCACCCGCGCCGGCAGCACCAGCGTGCCGTGGATGGCCCGCCGGAAGGCCTCTCGCGACTCGCCCACCATCTCGTGGGCCTCCGCCGAGGTGATGCGGCCGCGGCGGACCTGGTCGCGCAGCGCGGCGCGCAGCTTGTCGGCCATGGAGAGGTTGCGCTCGCCGGTGGCGTCGGCGGTGGCCGCCTCGCAGCGCCGCCCCTCCACCAGGAGCCCCAGGATGGCCACCACGGCCTGCTCGTTGGTCTCCTCGATGAGGTCGTCCTCCAGCGGCAGCCGCCGGCTCCGGGCCAGCGCCAGCCGGGAGAGGTGCTGAAAGCGGCCCACCTTGGCCGAGAGCACCAGCGAGCCGAAGAGCCGGCGCGACACGTGGAACGGCAGGACGGACGCGCCGCGCAGCTGCCGGCCCAGGAACTTGTCGTGGTAGCGGGTCGCCGTGCCGGTCACCTGCTTGGCCAGCCGGGAGAGCGCGGGGTCCAGCCGCTGGTCGTAGCGCAGCTCCCAGTAGGCGTGCTTGGTGCGCAGCTTGTGGAAGGAGGAGACGGTCTTCCAGGGCACGTAGTAGTTGTGGGCCACCGTGTCGGCGGCCAGGTGGGCCAGGTAGCCCCAGGCGAAGGCCTCCTCGGCGCCGGCGCCCGCCTCGTCGAGGACGTTGAAGCCGACACGCCAGTTGTGACAATGGTCCTTGAAGCGAGCCATGTTCTTGCCCACCACGATGTCGGCGGCCAGTGAGCCGTAGAGGAACTCGTTGCCGAACTCGGTGAGGACGCTGCGCAGGGCCCCTGGCACGGGCCCCAGGGCCGCCAGCGCCTGCGCCGAGAAG
>JANNKC010000348.1:0-2281 GCA_031396105.1 Anaeromyxobacter sp. | reverse complement strand
CCGCCCACGACGCCTCGGCCCGGGCCGCCGAGCGGGCCCTCGGCGCGCTGGCCCCGGCCTTCACCGCCGCGGTCCGGGCGGGCCGCCTGCCGGCCGAGGCGGCCCCCCTGGTCGAGCCGTCCGGCGCCGAGCCGCTCTACTGGCTGGCGCTCGGGCGCATGGGCGCGGCCCAGGCCACCGGCCACGTCGCCGTGCTGGCGGTGAAGGACCACGTCCTCCCGCTCATGACCCGCGCCGCCGAGCTCGACGAGCGGCTGGAGCGCGGCGGCCCGCTCCGGGCGCTCGGCGCCTGGTCCGCCATGCTGCCGGTGGCGGCCGGCGGCGGGGCCGCCGAGGCGCGCGTCCGCTTCGCCCGCGCCGCCGAGCTCTTCCCCGACGAGCCCTGGCGCCGGGTGGCCGAGGCGGGCTCGCTGGCGGTGCTGCTGCAGGACGGCGCCGCCTTCGACCGGCTGCTCGGCGAGGTGCTGGCGGCGCCTCGGGGCGGCGACGCGGCCAGGGCGCCGGAGCTGGCGCTGGCCCGGCACCGCGCACGGGCCCTGCTCGACAAGCGAGCCCGCCTGTTCTAAGCCCCTGCCGCCGGCGCACCCTGGCGCCGGACCGGAGCGGACCTCATGGCGAGCGACAAGCTGGGCACCCTGGCGGTGCACGGCGGCGAGGACGGGACGCTGGCCGTCCCCTCCGTCAACACGCCCATCTACCAGACCACCACCTACCGCTTCGACTCGGCGCGGGACGCGGCCGCCTACCTGGATGCGCCCGAGGGGAAGTGGCTCTACTCGCGGCTGGAGAACCCCACGGTCATCGCGGCGGAGCGGAAGCTGGCGCTCCTGGAGGCCACCGAGCAGGCCTGCTGCTTCGCCTCCGGCATGGCCGCCATCCACGCCGCCCTGGTGGGCCACCTCTCGGCCGGCGACGCGTTGCTGGTGGCCGACACCATCTACGGCCAGACCACGCGGCTGGTGCGCACCATGCTGGCCCGCTTCGGCGTCGAGATCATCGAGGTGCCGCTGGCCGGCCTGGCCGAGGCGGCGCTGGCCGCGCCCGCCAACGCCAGGGCGCTGCTCTTCGAGACCCCCACCAACCCGACCATGCGGGTGGTCGACGTGGCGGCGGTGGCGGCGGCCTGCCGGCGCCGCGGCCTCCTCTCCTTGCTCGACGCCACCTTCGCCACGCCGGTCAACCTCAGGGCCGCCACGCTGGGCGTGGACCTGGTGCTGCACAGCGCCACCAAGTACCTGAACGGCCACTGCGACCACCTGGCCGGCGTGGTGGCCGGGAATAGGCGCGTCCTGGCGCCGGTCTTCGAGGTGCGCCGGACGGCCGGCGGCACGATGGACCCGGCGGTGGCCTACGATCTCATCCGGGGCATGAAGACCCTGGAGGTGCGGGTGGAACGGCAGAACGCGACGGCGCTCAGGCTGGCCGAGGCGCTGGAGCGCCACCCCAAGGTGGCGCGCGTCCACTACCCGTTCCTGGCCTCGCACCCGGACCACGCCCTGGCGCGGCGGCTGCTGCGCGGCGGCGGCGGGGTCCTCTCGCTCTCGGTGAAGGGGGGCTTCGAGCCCTGTTGCCGCGTCCACGACGCGCTCCGCATCGTGGCGCGCGCCTCCTCGCTGGGCGGCGTGGAGAGCCTGGCCTCCATCCCGGTCATCTCCTCGCACCGCAACGCCTCGCCGGCCGAGCTGGCGGCGCAGGGGATCGACCGCGGCCTGCTGCGCGTCTCGGGCGACCCGCGTGCCCGCTAGTGCTTGGAAGTCGATGTCATCCGATGTGTGCGCGCGAAAACGCGGTGGCAGCGCTTCGATGTGCGGTGGCATCCACCAGCGCCCGGAGCGTTCAATGCCCATTGCGAGAACGACTTTCCTTGCGATGACTTGCGAAACCACACCTCGTTCCCGAATCGTTGCCCGCAAGTGCAGGGCGCCCGGTTCGAGTGAAATCAGCTCGACTTCGTTCTTGACGGGCAGCGCAAGCACGTCGCGAATCCACAGCAGGTAGTCATGCCACATCGTGGTGGGGATCTTGTTCAAGCGCTCGAACGTCTCTGCACCCCATTGCGCTTCGAACCACGATTGAAACGTCAGTGACGCAACGCCGAGATCGGGTCCGGTCACCGTCTTCCATGAGCGCAGGGTCGGCATCCGCGCGTAGGTGCGCCACGGACCTTCGCGACCGCGCTCGGCCCGATCGATGATGAGGAAGTTGTCGACCCGCTCGCGTTGCAGCATCACGCCGACGGCGAGACCGCCGTGTCCCGCGCCGACCACAAGCACATTGAGCA
>JANNKC010000336.1:0-4703 GCA_031396105.1 Anaeromyxobacter sp. | reverse complement strand
GGCACCGGCGCCTCGAGGTCGCCCTCCCACGGCACCGGCGGGGCCGGCGCCGGGGCCTCGGCCACGACCCGGCTCGGCGAGAGCGCCCCCATGGCCACCCGCCGCTCCAGGTGGAAGGCCACCAGGAGCTTGAAGAGGGAGGCCGGGTACGGCGCCATGAAGTCGACGCCGCTCCGGCGCGTCGGCGAGAGGTCGTCGGCGTCGGCGAAGGGGGCCGCGCCGGCCGGGTCGCGCCGCTCCGGGACCCAGCGGCGGTAGCGGACTCCGGTGGCGGCCAGGTTCTGGTCGAGCGTCACCACGCGCCCCCCGGGCGCCGCGGGGTCGAGGAGCACGTTGGCCGCCTCCATCGCCCGCCCGTCGGCGTCGAGCCGGATGACGGCGAGGTCGAGGTGTGGCGCGGCCGCCACGCGAGGCAGCGGCCAGGGGCAGGCCGGATCGCCGGGGCAGCGACCCTCGGCCTCACCGGCGTCGTGGAGCTCGTCGAAGGCGGCTTCCGCCAGCGCGTCGAGCAGCACCCGTGTGTGGGGCGGCGGCGGGGGCGGCCGTGGTCGCGCCCTGGCCGGCACCCTGGGCTTCGCCGCCGCGGCGGCCGGCCTGGCCCTGGCGGGCGCCGCCTGGGGCGTGGCGGTCAGCAGGGCGGCGAGCAGGAGGGCGGTCACGAGACGGTGATTCTAGCCGCCCGCCAGCCGCTGGCTGCGGCGGAATGAGCCTTCGGGCACGGCGGCCGCTGGCCTAGGATGGGGCGATGGACTCCGGAGCCCCTCCCGCGCTGGGCCGCTTCGCCTGGCTCTCCATCGCCGCGGCCGTCGCCACCATCGCCCTCAAGATGACCGCCTGGCGCCTGACCGGCTCGGTCGGCCTGCTCTCCGACGCCATGGAGTCGATCGTCAACCTGGTGGCGGCCATCATGACGCTCCTCATGCTCAACGTGGCGGCCAGGCCGCCCGACGAGGAACACGCCTTCGGACACGGCAAGGCCGAGTACTTCGCCAGCGGCGCCGAGGGGGCGCTCATCCTGCTGGCCGCCGTGGGCATCGGCTGGACGGCGGCCGGGCGGCTGCTCTCGCCCCAGCCGCTGGAGCAGGTCGGGCTCGGCGTGGTGGTCTCCACCGCCGCTTCCCTCGTCAACCTGGTCGTCTCGCGCGTCCTGCTGGCCGCCGGCAAGCGCTACCACTCCATCGCGCTGGAGGCCGACGCCCACCACCTCATGACCGACGTCTGGACCTCGGCCGGCGTGCTGGGGGCCATCGGCCTGGTGGCGCTGACCGGCTGGAACGTCCTCGATCCGATCATCGCCATCGCGGTGGCCATCCAGATCGTCTGGACCGGCGTCCAGCTCATGCGCCGCTCGGCGCTCGGCCTGCTCGACTCCGCCCTCTCGGCGCCGGAGCTGGCCGCGGTCCGCCAGGTCCTGGCCGGTCACGAGGGACCCGAGGTGCGCTTCCACGCGGTACGGACCCGCATGGCCGGAGCGCGCCGCTTCGTCTCCATGCACGTGCTGGTGCCGGGCGACTGGACGGTGCGGCGCGGCCACGACCTCCTCGAGGTCGTCGAGGGGCAGGTGCGCCAGGCCCTGCCGCACGCCTCGGTCTTCACCCACCTCGAGGCGCTGGAGGACCCGGCCTCCTGGCAGGACGAGGCGCTGGACCGGACCGCGCCGCCGGCCGGGCCATCGGCGTAAGATTCCCGGAGGCCGCCCGCCCGTACTCCGGCCGGCCCACCAGGAGCTTCCATGGACCGCCTCCACCGCCTCCTCCTCGCCGCCTCGCTGGTCTCCCTGGCCAGCACCCTCCCCGCCGCCGCCCGCGGCGACTCGCTCCGCTGCGACGGCGGCATCGTCTCGGTGGGAGACTCCAAGCTCGACCTGCTCGGGAAGTGCGGCCAGCCGGCGCTGCGCGAGGAGCAGGGCGAGGAGCGGTCCCGGCTCCTGCTCGACACCGCGGGGCGAGCGGTGGCGGGGCGGTCCACGGCCGTCGCGGTGGAGCGCTGGACCTTCAACTTCGGACCGCGCCAGTTCGTGCAGCACGTCACGCTGGAGAGCGGCAAGGTCACCGCGGTGGAGCGGGGCAGCTATGGCTACGACCTGGGCGAGCGGCGCGACGAGGCCCCGGCCATCCGGCGCGCCCGCTGCGATCAGCTCTCCTTCCACCTGGGGGACTCCACCTTCGACCTGCTGGCCCGCTGCGGCGAGCCGGCGCTGCGCGACGTGAAGGTGGTGACGCTGACCAGCGGGGCCAGCTCGGCCGGAGGCGCCACCTACGACGCCGCCCGGAGCACCGAGCTCGTCGAGATCTGGACCTACGACCTCGGACCGCAGACGCTGGTGCGCCGCCTCTCGTTCGAGCGGGGCCGGCTGGTCCTGGTCGAGACCGGCGGGTACGGGTACTCGCGCCCCGACGCGCGCTGACGGGCCGTTGAACCCGGCCCAGCGGCCCGCCTGGGCGGCCTGGCCGCCCTCGGATATTGCAGGCGCGCCGGGGGTGGGCTACCAACGCGGGATGGCCGACGCCCCCCGCCCATCCAACTTCCTCACCGACATCATCGACGCCGACCTGGCGGCCGGCCGCGGCGGCGGCCAGGTGGTCACCCGCTTCCCCCCCGAGCCCAACGGCCACCTGCACCTCGGGCACGCCAAGTCGATCCTGCTCAACTTCGGGCTGGCGGCCCGCTACGGCGGCCGCGCCCACCTGCGCTTCGACGACACCAACCCCACCACCGAGGAGACCGAGTACGTCGAGGGCATCCAGGCCGACGTGCGCTGGCTGGCCGGCGACTGGGCCGGCCTGTACTACGCCTCCGACTTCTTCGAGCGCATGTACCAGTGCGCCGAGCGGCTGGTGACCGGTGGCCAGGCCTACGTGGACAGCCAGCCGGTGGAGGCCATCCGCGAGCAGCGCGGCGACTTCAACACGCCGGGCCGGCCCTCGCCCTTCCGCGACCGGCCCGCCGCCGAGAGCCTGGACCTGCTGCGGCGCATGAAGGCCGGCGAGTTCCCCGACGGCGCCTGCGTGCTGCGCGCCCGCATCGACATGAGCCACCCCAACGTGCTCATGCGCGACCCGCTGCTCTACCGCATCCGCCACGCCCACCACCACCGCAGCGGCGACGCCTGGTGCATCTACCCGATGTACGACTACGCCCACCCGCTGGAAGACGCCTTCGAGGGCGTCACCCACTCCATCTGCACGCTGGAGTTCGAGAGCAACCGCGAGCTCTACGACTGGGTGCTCGACCAGCTCGGCCCCTGGACGCCGCGCCCCCGGCAGTACGAGTTCGCCCGGCTGGCGCTCGGCTACACCGTCCTGTCGAAGCGCAAGCTCCTGCAGCTCGTCAACGAGCAGCGGGTGGCGGGCTGGGACGACCCGCGCATGCCCACCCTGGCGGGCCTGCGGCGCCGCGGCATCACGCCGGAGGCGCTGCGCGCCTTCGCCGACCTGATCGGCGTGGCCAGGAACAACTCCACGGTGGACATCGGCAAGTTCGAGTTTGCCGTCCGCGCCGACCTGGAGGCCCGGAGCCCCCGCGCCATGGTGGTGCTGGACCCGCTGCCGGTCACCGTCACCACCTGGCCGGACCGGCAGCTGGAGTGGCTCGACGTCCCCTGGTGGCCGGCTCAGCCGGAGCGCGGCGTGCGGCAGGTGCCCTTCGGCCGGGATCTCCTGGTGGAGCGCGAGGACTTCTCCGAGGCGCCGCCGCCCGACTGGAGGCGGCTGGCGCCCGGGCGCGAGGTCCGGCTGGCCGGCGGCTACCTGGTCCGCTGCGACGAGGTGGAGCGCGACGCGTCCGGCCAGGTGACCGGGCTGCGCTGCAGCCACGACCCCGCCTCGCTCGCCCCCGACCCGGCCGACCGCCGGCGGGCGGGCGGCACGCTCCACTGGGTCCACGCCGTGCGCAACGTGCCGACCGACGTCCGGCTCTACGACCGGCTCTTCATGGTGGAGCAGCCGGACGCCGAGGCGGACTTCCTCTCGGTCTTCAACCCCGCCTCGCTGGTGGTCGCCAAGGGCGCCCGCCTCGAGCCGGCCCTCTCGGCGGCCCGCCCCGGCGACCGCTTCCAGTTCCTGCGCCAGGGCTACTTCTTCGCCGACCCGGTGGACTCGCGGCCGGGGGCGCCGGTCTTCAACCGGACCATCACGCTCAAGGACACCTGGGCCAGGGCCGCCGCCAGGGCCGATCCCCGGGCCCGCCCGCGGGCCGAGCGGCCGGTCGCCCCGTTCACCCCGCCGCGGGCCCGCTCCGAGGGGCGCGCCGAGACGCGGGCCGCCACCCCGGCGCTGGCCGAGCGGTACGCCCGTTACCAGGCGGCGCTCGGGCTCTCCGAGGAGCAGGCCGACCTCCTCAGCGGCGATCCCGGCGTGGCCTCCTTCTTCGACGGCGCGGTGGCGGCCCACCCCGGCGCCGCCACCATCGCCCGCTGGCTCGTCAACGACCTCCTCGGCCTGGCCGGCAACCGCCCGCTCGACGCCCTGCCTCTCTCGTCCGCCGCCTTCGGCGCCTTCGCGGCGATGGTGGACGCCGGCCGGCTCACGCCGGCGGCCGGCAAGGTGTTGCTGGCGGACCTGGTGGCCACGGGCGGCGACCCGGCGGCGCGCCTCGCCGCGCTCGGCCTCGAGAAGGTGGAGGACGCCGGCGCCATCGACGCGGCGGTGGACCGGGCGCTGGCCGCCTGCGCCGCCGAGGTGGGCCGCTACCGGGCCGGCGAG
>JANNKC010000333.1:0-17974 GCA_031396105.1 Anaeromyxobacter sp. | reverse complement strand
GCGCCCAGCCGGTTCAGGGCGGCCACCCCGAAGCCGAGCGAGTCGGCGGAGCGGCCCGCCGCCTCCTGCAGGTAGCCGGCGAGCGCCGCCGGCGCGAGGTGGCCGAAGGCGTCGGCGTCGAACGAATGGACGGGGAAGGTGACGGTGATGGCCTCGCGAGGGGGCGTCATGCCGGCGGAGGAGACCACGAGGCCGGTGCGGCTGTCGACGGGGCGCCGGGCGCGACGGCCCACGCCCTGGCCGGCAAGCTCACCGTCCACCTCGGCATGGAGGATCGCAGCCTCTACCCGGAGCTGCTGCAGCGCCGGGACGCGCGGCTGCGCGAGCAGGCCCTCCACTTCCAGCGCGACCTGGGAGGCCTCCGGCTCGCCGCGCAGGCGTTCTTCCACCGCTGGCTCGGCCCCCAGGCCATCGCCGCCGACACGCGCGGCTTCGCCGTCGCGGCGCGTCCATTCCTGCGTGCGCTCGGCGCCCGCATCGCCACGGAGGACGCGGAGCTCTACCCGCTGGCGGACGAGGCGGAGTAGTCGCGGGCCGCCGGCCGGGCCCGGCGCCGAGGTCCGTCCGTGCTCCCGCGCCCCCGGCTCATGGCCGGAGGTGCGAGGTGAACCAGATGAGCGCCTCGAGCGCGTTGGTGGTGGTGAGGATGCCCACCAGCCGTCCCTGTTCGTCCACCACGGTGATGCCGTTGAGCTTCCGGTCGTGGAGGAGCTGCGCGCACTCCGCCAGCTCGGTGTCGGGCCCGACCGTGTTGGGCTTCGGGTTCATGGCGGCGCTGACCGGCGTCTTGGCGAGGAGGTAGTGCACCTCCCAGGTGTCCATCGACGTGGCCTTGCCCGGCGAGAAGGAGAGCAGCATCCGCTCGGTGATCAGCCCCACGAGCTTGCCGTGCCTCAGCACGGGCAGGCGGCGAATCCCCTTCGCCTTGAGGAGGTGGATGGCTTCGATGATCGTGGCGTCCGCGTCGATGGTGATCGGGTTCGGGGTCATCCAGTCGCGAACCCTGGTCCTCTTCACGTCCATGGCGCCTCCCCTTGCTGGTGCGGCAGCGATCGGCGGCAGCGATCGGTGGCAGCGCATCGTAGCGCTGTCCGGTTGGCCGGTCCTCTTCCCCGGAATGCCCCCAAGGGGTCATCGCCGAGCACGACAGAATTGCGCGCGGATCTTGCGCACGCGCTTGCCGCGCCAGCGCACCGTCTGTCAGTGTGGTCGAAACGGATCCGAGCGGCGGTGGAGGTGTCTCGATGTCGATCCTTGAGGTGAACCACGTCATCCTGCGCTTTCGAGGGGTCGCTGCGCTCTCCGACGTGAGCTTCACCGTCGCGCCCGGGTCCATCCACGCCGTCATCGGTCCCAACGGCGCCGGCAAGACCAGCATGCTCAACTGCGTCTCCGGCGTGTACCGGCCGCAGCGGGGCAGCATCCGCTTCAAGGGTGAGGAGATGGTGAAGCTGGCGCCCTCGCGCCGCACCAAGCGGGGCATCGCCCGCACCTTCCAGAACATCGCCCTCTTCCGGGGCATGACCGTCCTCGACAACCTCCTCATCGGGCGCCACCTGCACCAGCACGCCGGCGTGCTGGGCGGCGGCCTCTACTGGCTGTTCGGCCAGAAGGAGGAGATCGAGCACCGCAAGGTCGTCGAGGACGTCATCGACTTCCTGGAGATCCAGCACCTCCGCAAGAAGGTGGTGGGGACGCTCGCCTACGGTCTGCAGAAGCGGGTCGAGCTGGCGCGGGCCCTGGCGCTGGCGCCGGACCTGCTCCTGCTCGACGAGCCCATGGCGGGCATGAACGCGGAGGAGAAGGAGGACATGGCCCGCTTCATCGTCGAGATCAACGAGGAGCGCGGCACCTCGGTGGTCATGATCGAGCACGACATGGGGGTGGTGATGGACCTCTCGCACCGGGTGACGGTCCTCAACTTCGGCGAGCGGATCGCCGACGGCACGCCCGCGGAGGTCCAGCGCAGCCGCGCCGTCCAGGACGCCTACCTCGGCGAGCAGCACGGCCTGTTCGACTAGGAGCCCCGCCACCGTGACCGCCCTCGACCGCCTGGCCGGCGACGACACCTTCCCGAAGCTCCTGGTCCGCAACGCCTGGCGGAGGCCGGAGCAGGTGGCCCTGCGCGAGAAGGAGTTCGGCATCTGGCAGGCGTTCACCTGGACGCAGTACCGCGACCACGTCCGCGACTTCGCCCTGGGGCTGGTCGCGCTCGGCCTGAGCCGCGGCGACAAGGTCGCCATCATCGGCAACAACCGGCCCGAGTGGGTCTGGAGCGAGGTGGCGGCGCAGGCCGTGGGCGCCGCCTCGGTCGGCATCTACCAGGACTCCAACCTCAACGAGGTGGCCTTCGTCATCGACCACTGCGACGCCAGCATCGTGGTGGCCGAGGACCAGGAGCAGGTCGACAAGATCCTCGACATGCTGGACAAGCTGCCCAAGGTCCGCCACGTGGTCTACACGGACCCGCGCGGCCTGCGGAAGTACCAGCACCCCGCCCTGCTGTCCTTCGAGGCGGTGGAGGAGCGGGGGCGCGAGCTGGCCGCGCGCAAGCCCGACCTCTGGCTGGAGCTGGTGCGCGCCGGCCAGGCCGACGACCTCGCCACCATCTCCTACACCTCGGGGACCACCGGGTTCCCCAAGGGGGCCATGCTCTCCTTCAGCAACCTCCTGGGGATGGCGCTCAACCTCCTCGACGTGGATCCCAAGCGGCCGGACGACGAGTTCGTCTCCTTCCTGCCGCTGGCCTGGATCGGCGAGCAGATGATGTCGCTCTCCTCGGCGCTGGCCGTCGGCTTCACGGTGAACTTCCCGGAGGCGCCCGAGACCGTGGCCGACGACACCCGGGAGATCGGCCCTCACGTCATGTTCGCGCCGCCGCGCTACTGGGAGAACGTGGCGTCCACCGTGCAGGTCAAGATCATGGACACCACCCCGTTCAAGCGCTTCATGTACGAGCGGCTCCTGCCGGTGGGGAGGCGGGTCGCCGACCTCCGCTTCCAGAAGAAGCCCGTCCCGCTCGCCTGGCGCGTCCTCTACCGGCTGGCCCACTGGGGCCTCTTCCGGGCGCTCAAGGACCGGCTCGGCTTCACCAACGTCCGCAGCGCCTCCACCGGCGGCGCGGCGCTCGGGCCCGACGTCTTCCGCTTCTTCCACGCCCTGGGCGTGCCGCTCAAGCAGATCTACGGCCAGACCGAGATCAGCGGCATCAGCTGCATCCACCGCGACGACGACATCCAGTTCCACACGGTGGGCACGCCCATCCCCGAGACCGAGGTGCGGATCTCCGAGACCGGCGAGATCCTCTCCAGGAGCCCGGCGGTCTTCTCCGGCTACTACAAGAACGAGGAGGCCACCGCGGCCACGCTCACCGACGGGTGGCTCCGATCGGGCGACGCCGGCTACCTCGCCGACGACGGGCACCTCGTCGTCATCGACCGCATCAAGGACGTGATGAGGCTGGCCGACGGCGCCCAGTTCTCGCCCCAGTTCATCGAGAACCGGCTCAAGTTCTCGCCCTACGTCAAGGAGGCGGTGGTCATCGGCAAGGACCGGCCCTGCCTCACCGCCATGCTCTGCATCGACCTGGGCGTGGTGGGCAAGTGGGCCGAGCGGAACAAGCTCTCCTACACCACCTACACCGACCTCTCGGCCAAGCCCGAGGTCTACGACCTGCTGCAGGCCGCGGTGGACGAGGTGAACCAGACCTTGCCGGCCGCCGCCCGCGTCACCAAGTTCGTCCTCCTCTTCAAGGAGCTCGACGCGGACGACGAGGAGCTGACCCGCACCCGCAAGGTCCGGCGCAGCTTCGTGGAGGAGCGCTACCGGCTGGTCATCGACGCCCTGTACGGCGACCAGACCGAGATCCCCATCGACACCACCATCAAGTTCCAGGATGGCAAGACGGCGCGCATCCGCACCACGCTGCTGGTTCGCCAGCTCGCCACGGGGAGGGCCGCCTGATGGAGTTCTTCCTGCAGCTCGTCCTCTCCGGCCTCGTGGTGGGCTCCATCTACGCCCTGGTCGGCCTGGGCTTCGTCGTCATCTACAAGTCCTCCTCCATCCTGAACTTCGCCCAGGGCGAGTTCCTCATGCTGGGCGCCTACGTGTGCGTCGCCATCTTCACCACCGCCAAGGTGCCCTTCCTGGCCGCCTTCGTGCTCACGCTCGGCTTCTCGGCGCTGCTGGGCGTGGCGCTGGAGCGGGTGCTGCTGCGGCCCATGATCGGCGAGCCGGTCATCTCGGTGATCATGCTGACCCTGGGGCTGGCCTCGGTGCTCAAGGCGGTGGTCCAGGGGATCTGGGGCACCGACACCCGCCCCTACCCGGAGATCTTCCCCACCACGCCCGTCCAGATCGGGCCGCTGCCGGTCTCCCAGGGCTACCTGTACTCGGTGGGCAGCGTGCTCGTGCTGCTGGCGCTCTTCTCGGTGTTCTTCAAGTACTCGCGGGCCGGCATCGCCATGCGCGCCACCGCCTTCAGCCAGCAGGTGGCCCTCTCCATGGGCATCTCGGTGAAGCGCATCTTCGCCCTGGCCTGGTCCATCGCGGCGGTGGTCTCGGCGGTGGGCGGCGTGCTGCTGGGCGGCGTGCGCGGCGGCGTGGACGGGGCCTTCGCCCTCTTCGGGCTCAAGGTCATCCCGGTGGTCATCCTGGGCGGGCTGGACAGCGTGGCCGGCGCCATCGTGGGCGGGATGGTCATGGGCGTGCTGGAGAACCTGGCCGGCGGCTACCTCGACCCCCTCCTGGGCGGAGGGGTGAAGGAGGTGGCGCCCTTCGTGGCCCTGGTGGCCATCCTCACGCTGCGGCCCTACGGGCTCTTCGGCAAGATCAAGATCGAGCGGGTCTAGGGAGACGGCATGCGCTGCGGGGACTTTCGGCAGACCTACGAGCAGGACATGGCGATCTTCGACAGCGCCTTCGGCCGGCGCGTCTTCCTGCTGTTCCTGGCCGGCGTGGCCTTCCTGCCGGCCCTCGCCAGCGGCTTCTGGATGGACGTGCTGAACCGGATCCTCATCGCCGTCATCGCGGCCACCGGGCTCAACATCCTCACCGGTTTCACCGGGCAGATCTCGCTCGGCAACGCCGCCTTCCTGGCGGTGGGCGCCTACGTCACGAGCTACCTGACCGGGCGCTGGAACCTGCCCTTCCTGGTCGTCATCCCGCTGGCCGGACTGGCCACGGCCGGGGTGGGCATGGTCTTCGGCATGCCCTCGCTGCGGCTCAAGGGGCTCTACCTGGCGGTGGCCACCCTGGCCGCCCACTTCGTCATCGAGTTCGTCATCTCCCACTGGGACTCGGTGACCGGCGGCGTCAACGGCATGAGCGTGCCGCCCGCCAGGCTGTGGGGGCTGGTGCTCAAGGGGGACCGGCCGCTCTTCTACCTGATCTTCCCGCTCACGGTGGCGATGCTCCTCTTCGCCAAGAACCTCTTCCGCACCAAGGTGGGCAAGGCCTTCGTGGCCATCCGCGACCAGGACATCAGCGCCGAGGTCATGGGCGTCCACGTCTTCAAGTACAAGCTGCTCTCCTTCGGCGTCTCCAGCTTCTACGTCGGCGTGGCCGGCGCGCTGGTCGCCTACCAGGCGGGCACCCTCAGCCCGGAGACCTTCCCCATCTCCCTGGCCATCGACTTCCTGGGGATGATCATCATCGGCGGCATGGGGAGCATCCTCGGCTCCATCCTCGGCGCCATCTTCATCACGTTGCTGCCGGAGCTGCTCCGGCTGGGCGTGACGCCGCTGGCCAGCCACTTCCCCGAGCTCACCACCCTGTTCGCCTCGCTCAAGATGGGCGTCTTCGGCCTGGCCATCGTGCTCTTCCTGGTCTTCGAGCCCGACGGCATGGCGGCGCGGTGGCACAGCATCAAGTCCTACTGGAAGCTCTACCCCTTCTCGTACTGATCACAGGTGCGTCCGCAGCGAACGTGAAGTCCAACCGGGAGGTTCCCATGACGTTGAGGTCTCGACTCGCAGTGGCGGCGTTGCTCGTCCTCGTGGCCGGACAGGTGCAGGCCCAGGAGGTGAAGGTCGGAGGCATCTTCGACCTCACCGGCATCACCTCCGACGTGGGCAAACCCTACGCCCAGGCCGTTCGCGACTGCGTCGCCAACGCCAACGCCAGCGGCGGCGTGAACGGCAAGCAGATCAAGCTGGTCGACGTCGACTACGGGTACAAGATCCCGGAGGCCGCCTCGGCCTACAAGCGCATGACCGAGGACGAGAAGACCATCCTCATCAACGGCTGGGGCACCGGCGACACGCTCCGCCTCAAGGACTCGGTCAACGCCGACAAGGTGCCGTACTTCTCGGGCTCCTTCGCCGGTGACCTCACCGACCCGGCCAAGACCCCGTACAACTTCTTCGTGGCGCCCAGCTACTCCGACCAGGCGCGCGCCTGGCTCTCCTGGGTGAAGGAGGACTGGAAGGACAAGTCGCGCAAGCCGCGAGTGGCCTTCTTCTACGGCGACAACGCCTACGGAAAGGCGCCCCTGGCCGCCGCCAAGCAGTTCTGCGCCGAGGTGGGCATCGACGTGGCCGGCGACTACGTCCTGCCGCCCAACTTCCAGGACGCCAACTCCCAGCTGCTGGCCATGAAGCAGGCCGGGGCCGACTACGCCTACATCAACGTCACCACCACCGGCGTCTCCCTGGTGCTCAAGGGCGCCAGGGCGCTCGGCCTCTCCACCAAGTGGGGCTCCAACCCCTACGGCTTCTCGGAGCAGCTGCCGCTGGTGGCCAAGGAGCTGGCGGAGGGCGTGACCGGCGTGATGCCGCACGTGCCGTACGGCGAGGACGTCCCCGGCATGAAGGCCATCCTGGCCTTCAACAAGGCGAACCGCGGGGGCCAGGCCCATGACGCCCTGTACGTCCGCGGCTGGGCCTCCGCCACCGTCTGGATCGAGGCGCTGCGGCGCGCCGACAAGGCCGGCAAGCTCACCGGCGAGGGCGTCAAGGCCGCGCTGGAGACCTTCAGGGACTTCGACCTGGGCGGCCTCACCGCCAACGTCACCTACACCTCCACCGATCACCGCCCCTCGACCAAGTGCGCCGTCTACCAGGTCAAGGGCGGCAAGCTCGTGAAGCTCAAGGACTACGAGTTCCCGCGCCGGCCCGACTGGCTGGGCCTGTAGCGGCCCTCGTACCGCGGCGCGCCGCCGGGCCCACCTCCACCCGGACCCGGGGCGGCGCGCCGACCTCCACCTCACCCGAGGAGCCGCCCGTGCTCAGCCTGAAGAACGTCGAGGTCATCTACGACGACGTGATCCTGGTCCTGAAGGGCCTCTCGCTCGACGTCCCGGAGGGCCAGATCGTGGCCCTGCTCGGCCCCAACGGCGCCGGCAAGAGCACCACGCTGAAGGCCATCTCCGGGCTCCTCCACACCGAGGAGGGCGAGGTGACCGACGGCGTCATCGAGTTCATGGGCCAGCGGATCAACGGCATCCCGCCCGAGCAGATCGTGCGCCGGGGCATCTTCCAGGTCATGGAGGGACGCCGTGTCTTCGAGGACCTCACCGTCGAGGAGAACATCGTGGTGGGCGGCTACACCCGCAGCGACCGGGCCGGCCTCAAGCGCGACATGGAGATGTGCTACTCGTACTTTCCGCGCCTCAAGGAGCGCCGCAAGAAGCTCTCCGGGTACCTCTCCGGCGGCGAGCAGCAGATGCTGGCCATCAGCCGCGCCCTGATGGCCCGCCCCCGGCTCATCCTCCTCGACGAGCCGTCGCTGGGCCTGGCGCCGCTGCTCGTGAAGGAGATCTTCGGCATCGTGAAGAAGATCAACGAGCTGGAGAAGACCACCTTCCTGCTGGTCGAGCAGAACGCCAACCTGGCGCTCGGCATCGCGCACTACGGCTACATCATGGAGGGTGGCCGCATCGTGCTCGACGGCGACCCGGACAAGCTGCGGAGCAACGAGGACGTGAAGGAGTTCTACCTGGGCGGCGGCAGCAAGGCGAAGAGCTACAAGAACCTCAAGTTCTACCGGCGCCGGAAGCGCTGGATCAGCTGATCGGGGGCCCCACCATGTCCCTGCGAACCGGCACCATCCTCGACCCGGCCAGCGAGTGCGAGACGCCCGAGGCGCGCCGCGCCCGGCTCGGCGCGCGGCTGGCCGCCACCGTGGCCCACGCCTGGGCCCGGGCGCCCCGCTTCCGGCGGGAGCTGGAGCGGGCCGGCCTGACGCCGGCGGAGGTGCGCGGGCTCGACGACCTGCCCAGGCTGCCCATCCTGCGCAAGGACGGCCTGACGGCGGCGCAGCAGGAGGAGCCGCCCTTCGCGGGGCTGGCGACGGTGGAGGTGGGCCGGCTGGCGCGCGTCTTCATGTCGCCCGGGCCGATCTTCGACCCGCAGGGCGTGAGCGACGACTTCTGGCGCTTCCGCCATGGCTACGCGGCGGCCGGCTTCCGGGCCGGCGACGTGGTGCTCTGCTCGGCCAGCTACCACCTCACGCCGCTGGGCTTCATGCTCGACAACGCCTGCCGCTCGCTCGGCTGCGCCGTCATCCCCGGCGGCGTGGGCCAGGCGGAGCTCCAGCTCAAGGCGGCCAGCCACCTCGGAGCCACCGGCTACACCGGCACGCCCAGCTTCCTCTTCCAGCTGCTCTCCAGGGCCCGCGAGGGGTCCGTCCCGCTGGCGCTCGAGGTGGCCTGGGTCATCGCCGAGATGCTGCCGGAGTCGCTGCGGACCGACATCGAGGCCTTCGGCGTCCGCTGCCTGCAGGGGTACGGCACCGCCGACCTCGGCTGCATCGCCTACGAGTGCACCGAGAAGAGCGGCTGGCATCTCCACCCGGAGTGCGTGGTGGAGGTGCTCGACCTGGAGACCGGGGCGCCGGCCGCGCCGGGCCAGCCGGGGGAGCTGGTGGCCACCATCTTCGAGGAGGCCTACCCGCTGGTCCGCTTCGCCACCGGCGACATCGTCGCCCTGGCCCAGGGCGGCCCCTGCGCCTGCGGCCGCACCACCCCGCGCGTCGCCGGGCTGCTCGGCCGGGTGGGGGACGCCGTCAAGGTGAAGGGGATGTTCGTGCGGGCCAGCCAGATGGAGAAGGTGGTCAAGGGCTTCCCCGCGGCCGGCCGCTTCCGGGCGGTGGTGACCCGCGAGCACCACGTGGACCGCCTGGAGTACGAGGTGGAGGCGGCCCCGGCCGAGGGGCTGGCGGCGCAGCTGGCCGACGCGCTGCAGCTGGAGGTCAAGGTGCGCGGCGAGGTGCGGCTGGTGGCGCCCGGAGGGCTGCCGCCTGACGCCAAGAAGCTGGAGGACCGGCGCGTCTGGACGTGACGGGGCGGGCCCCTCGACGCCGGCTGGCGTCCGCTCGCCTACGCCCGGGGCGGCCGGACCGGGGCCTGCTGGCCGCCCGGCGCCTCCGCCTCGAACTCCACCAGCGCCACCCCCTCGCTGACCTGGTCGCCCGGGCCGCACAGGAAGGCCTTGATCACCCCGGCGCGCGGCGCCTTCACCGTGTGCTCCATCTTCATCGCCTCGAGCACGAGGAGCGGGGCACCCGCCTCCACCGCCTGCCCCGCCTCGGCGACGAGGGCGATGACCTTGCCTGGCATGGGGGCGGTCAGGCCGCCCACCACGTCGTCGCGCTCGCCGGCCAGGGCGGCGGCGCTGACGCAGGCGATGGGGTAGGTCCGCCCCTCGAAGAAGACGTGCCGCCGCTCGCCCGCCACCACCACGGCGGCGTGGAGGCGGCGCTCGCCGAGGCGGGCCAGGAAGCGGCCGTGCCCCTCGAACGCGCCGGCGCCGATGACGCGTCGGCCGTCGAGCGTGAGGGCGTAGCCGCCGCCGACGTACTCGACCCCCACGTCCCGGACCTGCTCGCCGAGCCGGAGGGAGACGGTCCGGGTGGCGCGGTGGTTGAGCCTCCAGCCGTCCAGGGCGCTCCAGGGCGAGCGGCCGCCGCCCGCCGCCCCGCCGAGCCGCTGCTCGCGCGTCAGCTCGGCGAGCGCCGCCAGGAGCCAGGCCTCGTGCGGCGTCTCGCGGCTGGCCGGGAAGAGGAAGGCGCGCTCCCGCTCGATGAGTCCGGTGTCGAGGTCGGCGCTCGAGAAGGCGGGCGAGGCCACCAGCCGCGCCAGGAACTCGACGTTGTTCGCGACCCCGACGACGCGGTACTGCGCCAGCGCCTGCCGCATGCGGGCCAGCGCGGCCTCGCGGGTCCGGTCCCAGACGATGACCTTGGCGATCATGGCGTCGTAGAACGGGGTGACCTCGTCGCCCTCCTCGACGCCGGTGTCGATGCGGACGTGGAAGGAGGCCTCCGGCTGCGCCAGGTGGACGAGCCGCCCGGTGGAGGGGAGGAAGTCCCGCTCCGGGTCCTCGGCGCAGACGCGCGCCTCGATGGCGTGGCCGGACAGCTCGAGCTGGTCCTGCCCGAGCGGCAGCGGCTCGCCCGCCGCCACGCGCAGCTGCCACTCGACGAGGTCGAGCCCGGTGACCATCTCGGTGACCGGGTGCTCCACCTGGAGCCGGGTGTTCATCTCCATGAAGTGGAAGCGTCCGTCCGGGTGGACCAGGAACTCGACGGTGCCGGCGCCGGCGTACCCGACGGCCCGGGCCGCCGCGACGGCGGCCTGGCCCATGGCGGCGCGGCGCTCCGGGGTCATCCCGGGCGCCGGGGACTCCTCCAGCACCTTCTGGTGGCGCCGCTGCACCGAGCAGTCGCGCTCGAAGAGGTGGATGCAGTGGCCGTGGTGGTCGGCGAAGACCTGGACCTCGATGTGGCGAGGCCGCAGCACGTACTGCTCGACGAGCACCCGGTCGTCGCCGAAGGCCTGGAGCGCCTCGCGCCGGCAGGCGGCCAGCGCCGCGGCGAAGTCCCCGGCGGCGTCCACCCGGCGCATCCCCCGCCCGCCCCCGCCGGCGCTCGCCTTGATGAGCACCGGGTAGCCGATGCGGGCCGCCGCCGCGGCCAGGACGGCTGGATCCTGGTCCTCGCCGTGGTAGCCGGGCGTGAGGGGCACGCCGGCCCGCTCCATCAGGGACTTGGCCGCCGACTTCGAGCCCATGGCCCGGATGGCCGCGGCGGGAGGGCCGATGAAGACCAGACCGGCCCGCTGGCAGGCCTCCGCGAAGTCGGCGTTCTCCGAGAGGAAGCCGTAGCCGGGGTGGACGGCCTGGGCGCCGGTGGCGCGCGCCGCCTCGATGATCCGGCCGGCGTCCAGGTAGCTCTGGCGGGCCGGGGAGGGGCCGACCAGCACCGCCTCGTCGGCCAGGCGCACGTGGCGGGCGTTGGCGTCGGCGTCGGAGTGGATCGCGACGGTCAAGACGCCGAGCCGACGGGCCGTGTCGATGACGCGGCACGCGATCTCCCCGCGGTTGGCGACGAGGATCTTGTCGAACATGGCCCGGGCGCTCCGTGGCGGCGATGGAGGGGAAGCCGGCGTCACATCCGGAAGACGCCGAAGCGGGTGGGCGGAATGGCGGCGTTGAGCGCGGCCGAGAGCGACAGGCCCAGCACCCGCCGGGTCTGGGCCGGCTCCACGATGCCGTCGTCCCAGAGCCGGGCGGTGGCGTAGTAGGGGTGGCCCTGCTCCTCGTACTGCCGGCGCAGGGGGGCCTTGAAGGCCTCCTCCTCCTCCGCGCTCCAGGTCTTGCCGCCGCCCTCGATGGCGTCGCGGCGCACCGTGGCGAGCACGCTGGCCGCCTGCTCGCCGCCCATGACCGAGATGCGGCTGTTGGGCCAGGTCCAGAGGAAGCGCGGGGAGTAGCCGCGCCCGCACATGGCGTAGTTGCCGGCGCCGAAGGAGCCGCCGATCAGGACGGTGACCTTGGGGACCTGCGCGGTGGCCACGGCCGTCACCATCTTGGCCCCGTCCTTGGCGATGCCGGCGTTCTCGGACTTCCGGCCCACCATGAAGCCGGTGATGTTCTGCAGGAAGAGGAGCGGGACGCCCCGCTGGGCGCAGAGCTGGACGAAGTGCGCCCCCTTCTGCGCCGACTCGGCGAAGAGGATCCCGTTGTTGGCCACCAGGCCCACGGTCACTCCGTAGAGCTGGGCGAAGCCGGTGACCAGGGTCGCGCCGAAGCGCGCCTTGAACTCGTCGAAGCGAGAGCCGTCGACGAGGCGCGCGATGACCTCCTTCACGTCCCAGGGCCTGCGGGTGTCGCCCGGGATGATGCCGTCGATCTCCGCCGGGTCGTAGAGCGGCTCCTCCACCTCCGCCAGCGGCGGCCCGGCCGGCCGCGCCCGGTTGAGGTTGGCGACGACGCGCCGCGCCAGCTCCAGCGCGTGGGCGTCGTTCTCGGCGAGGTGGTCGGCCACGCCGGAGAGGCGGGTGTGGACGTCGCCGCCGCCCAGGTCCTCGGCGCTCACCACCTCGCCGGTGGCGGCCTTCACGAGCGGGGGGCCGCCCAGGAAGATGGTTCCCTGGTTCCTGACGATGATGGCCTCGTCGCTCATGGCGGGCACGTAGGCGCCGCCCGCCGTGCACGAGCCCATGACCACCGCGATCTGCGGGACGTTCTGCGCCGAGAGGTTGGCCTGGTTGAAGAAGATGCGGCCGAAGTGGTCGCGGTCGGGGAAGACCTCGTCCTGCCTGGGCAGGAAGGCGCCGCCCGAGTCGACCAGGTAGATGCACGGCAGCCGGTTCTGCTCGGCGATCTCCTGGGCGCGCAGGTGCTTCTTCACGGTGATGGGGTAGTAGGTGCCCCCCTTCACGGTGGCGTCGTTGGCGACGACCATGCACTCGACACCGTGCACCCGGCCGATGCCGGCGATCAGGCCGGCGGCCGGGGCCTCGTCGTCATACAGGCCCAGGCCGGCGAGCTGGCCGATCTCGAGGAAGGGCGTCCCCGGATCGAGCAGGCGGTCGACGCGGTCGCGCGGGAGCAGCTTGCCGCGGGCCACGTGCCTGGCCCGGGCGGCCGGTCCGCCGCCCTCCCCGGCGAGCCGCACCTTCTCCCGCAGGTCCTCCACCAGGGCCCGCATGGCCGCGGCGTTGGCCAGGAACTCCGGCGAGCGAACCTGGAGGCGCGACGTGAGGACGGTCATGTCAGGCGGTCTCGGCGAAGAGCTCCCGGCCGACCAGCATGCGCCGGATCTCGGAGGTGCCGGCGCCGATCTCGTAGAGCTTGGCGTCCCGCCAGAGCCGTCCGGTCGGGAACTCGTTGATGTAGCCGTTGCCACCGAGCGCCTGGATGGCCTCGCCCGCCATCCAGGTGGCCTTCTCCGAGACGTAGAGGATGGCGGCCGCGGCGTTCTTGCGCGAGGCGCGGGTGTGGGCCCCGGCGTCGAGGGAGCGCCCCAGCGCGTAGGCGTAGGCGCGGCAGGCCTGCCAGGTGGCGAACATGTCGGCCAGCTTACCCTGCATGAGCTGGAACTCGCCGATGGGCTGGCCGAACTGCGAGCGGTCGTGCAGGTAGGGCAGCACCGCGTCCAGGCAGGCGGCCATGATGCCGAGCGGGCCGCCGGCCAGCACGGCGCGCTCGTAGTCGAGGCCGGACATGAGCACCCGGGCGCCGCCCCCCACCGCGCCGAGCCGCTGCCCGTCGGGGAGCTCGCAGCCCTCGAAGAAGAGCGGGACGGTGTTGGAGCCTCGCATGCCGAGCTTGTCGAGGTGGCTGCCGGCCGAGAACCCCGGGGTGCCCTTCTCCACGATGAAGGCGGTCAGGCTCTTCGAGCCGCCGGCCGGGTCGGTCCGGGCGTAGACCACCAGCGTGTCCGCCTCGCCGCCGTTGGTGATCCACATCTTGGAGCCGTCGAGCACCCATCGGTCGCCCTTCTGGACGGCCCGCAGCTTCATCGACATGACGTCGGAGCCGGCGTTCGGCTCGGACATGGCGAGCGCGCCCACGTGCTCGCCGGAGACGAGCCGGGGGAGGTACCGCTGCCGCTGCGCCTCGCTGCCGTTGCGCCGGATCTGGTTGACGCAGAGGTTGGAGTGCGCCCCGTAGGAGAGCCCCACCGACGCCGAGGCGCGGGAGAGCTCCTCCATCACCACGAGGTGGGCCAGGTAACCGAGGTCGGCGCCGCCGTAGGCCTCGGGGACCGTCATCCCGAGGACGCCGAGGTCGCCGAGCTTGCGCCAGAGGTCGGCCGGGAACTCGTTGGAGCGGTCGATGGCCGCGGCGCGAGGGGCGATCTCGGCCTGGGCGAACCTTCGTACGCTGTCCCGCAAGAGCTCGGTGGTCTCACCGAGTCCGAAGTCGAGTCCGGTCAGGTTCATGTGCACCTCCAGCGCACAGGCTACTTGCCGCGGCGGCACCAGGGGCGCCAGAATGGTTGCAGATCCTGCCAGCAACCCACCCGGGAGCCATGCCGTCCAGCCCGCGTCCAGCCGCCGTGGCCGCCACGCCCATCGCCTTCGTCAAGGCCATGCTGCTGGGGTTCGAGCGCCACCGGGTGGACCCGGCCGAGGCCCTTCGCCGGGCCCAGATCACGCCACGGCAGCTGAGGGACCCGGGGAGCCGCATCACCGCCGGGCAGCTCGAGACCTTCTCCTCGCTGGCCATGCAGCAGCTCGACGACGAGGCCCTCGGCTGGTTCTCCCGCCGCCTCCCCTGGGGCAGCCTCGGCATGCTCTGCCGGGCCTCCCTCACCTCGGCCGACCTCGGCCTGGCGCTGCGCCGCTGGTTCCGGCACCACCGGCTCCTCACCGCGGACCTCCTCATCGAGCTCGAGGTGACGCCGGGCCGGATGGCCGTGGTGACCCTCCGGGAGCGCCGGGAGCTCGGCGCCATGCGGGAGTTCTGCCTGCTCTCCTACCTGCGCTTCGTGCACGGGTACGCCTGCTGGGTCATCGACTCGCGCCTCACGCTGGCGCGGGTCGGCTTCCCCTTCCAGCGCCCGCCGCACGGGGACGTCTACCCGCTCCTCTTCCCCGGACCGGTCCACTTCGGGGCCGAGCGCGCCCACTTCGCCTTCGACGCCAAGTACCTGGCCCTGCCGCAGCGGCGGGACGACGCCGCCCTGCGCGCCATGCTGCAGCGGGCGCTGCCGCTCACCGTGCTGCAGTACCGGCGCGACCGTCTGCTCGTGCAGCGGGTCCGCCGGCTGCTCGCCGAGGACCTGGCGGCCGCCCTCGACGCGGAGGAGGTGGCGCGGCGGGTCTTCGTCTCGGTCCGCACCCTGCACCGGCACCTTCGCCACGAGGGGGCCTCGCTCCAGGGGCTGAAGGACGACGCCAGGAGAGAGCGGGCGGTGGAGCTCCTCACCCGCACCCAGGCTCCCGTGAAGCAGGTGGCGCGGGCCGTCGGCTTCCGGAGCGAGAAGGCCTTCGCCCGCGCCTTCCTCGGCTGGACCGGCCGGTCGCCGAGCGACTACCGGCGGCTGGGCGCGTCCGGGTAGGCGAGGGGCGCTACCAGCGGGCGCGCAGCCTGGCGGCGTAGGTCTCGGGGGCCTCGGTGTGGGCCTCGTCGCCGGCGTACATCGGGCCGAACCAGGTCTCGTAGTTGACCGAGAGCGCGCGGAGCGGCGGCCGGGAGCAGACGCGCACCTGGAGGCTGAACTCGCCGCCGCGCCCGGCCTGGGGGCTGGAGAGGAACGCCAGCGTGAAGGGGTGGACGCCGAGGTCCTCGTAGAGGCCGACCACCTTGGCGAGTCCGTCCGCCAGCCCCTGCACCCCGGCGTCGTCCACCTCGGCCAGGCTGCCGGTGCCGGGGAGGATCCCCCAGAACTCGCGCTGGTGCGCCGGCGCCCAGGCCGCCAGCCACTCGACCGGGCCGGCCCTCCCCACCCAGCGGGGTCCGGACCGCTCCTGCTCGAGGAGCTCGCCCCAGTGGTCGCGGCCGGTCCTGGCTCGCCAGGCGGTGCTCGCCTCGAGGAGGCGGGCCACGCCGGAGTACGGGACGCTCCGCACGTGCACCTGGAAGTGCGGGTGAGGGACGCTGGAGCCACCCGGCGGGAGGAAGTTCATGCCCATGAGGTGGTGGACCTGCCGCGGGTCGGCGGCGCGGGCGCGGCGCACCAGGTCGGCCCCGGCGCGGATGCCGTTGGCCAGCGCCGCCGCGCCGATGGCCGACGGACGCAGCACGTGGCCGCCCACGTCGAGGACCACCACCGAGTCGTGGCGGCACTTGGAGAAGAGGTTGGGCATGGCGAGCGCCGCGCCGAAGCGCAGCTGCCCCTCGGCCGCGAAGGCCGGGTCGTAGCGCGTGCCCTTCTCGCCGGCGCTGCAGAACGGGCAGGTGGCGCGGCTCTTCTCCGTCAGCTCCTCGAGGAGCCCCGCGTCGGCGGCTCCCACGAAGGCACGGGCCTTCTCGCCCAGCGCCAGGTTCACCGAGGCGACGTGCCCGGTGAGCGGGTCGACGCGGTGCTCGATGACCTGCGCGGCCAGCGCGCCGGCGGGATCGACCAGCGTGGCCTGCTCCGAGATCGAGACGAGCTCCATCGGTGGCTCCGCGGCCGGTCAGGGCGTGGGCGTGGGCGCGGCCGGCGTCGGCTCGGCCGGCGTCGGCGTCGGTTCCGCCGCCGCCGGCGCGGGGGTCGGCACGTTGGTCGCGGGCTTCCCTCCGTGGCCGGTGGCGCCCTCGCGGGCCGCGTAGCCGGCCGGATCGTTCCTGGCGGGAGCGGCGGGCCCTGCCGCCTTGGCGGTCGAGGGCACGGACCGTGCCTGCGCCGCCGTGGCCGGGACGCTCGGGACCCGTGGCGACGGCACCCCGTGGCCGGCGCCCCGCTCGCGCCCCTGGTACCCGGGGCCGGCCTCGGCCGGCTTCCCGGCCGGCACGACGGCGGCTGGCGGCGTGGCTTCCGGCGGGGCGGCGGCGGGCGGGCTGCTGGGCTCTGCGGAGAGGAGCAGCGCGGCGGAGAGGGCGAGGAGGGTCATGGCGGTGCAACCCGCGAGCGGGGCTATCCCTTCCTGGCGAAGTCGCCCATGAAGGCGGCCAGCTCGTCGATCCAGGCAGGCTCCACGGCGTTGTAGGTGGAGACGCGGATCCCGCCCACCGAGCGGTGCCCCTTCAGCCCCACCATGCCCTTTCCCTTGGCCTCCTTGACGAATCGCTCCTCGTCCGCCTCGGCGGGCAGCCGGAAGACCACGTTCATGACCGAGCGGCTCTCCTGCTCCACCGGGCACCTGTAGAAGCCCGGGCTGCCGTCGATGGCGCCGTAGAGGACGCCCGCCTTCTTGCGGTTGCGCGCCTCCATCGCCTCGAGCCCGCCCAGCCCCTTCAGCCAGGCGAGCACGTTCCGGATCATGTAGATGCCGAAGGTGGGCGGCGTGTTGTAGAGCGACTTGTTCTCGGCCGGCGTGCGCAGCTGGAAGATCTTGGGGATGTCCCTGCGCCCCTGCTCGATGAGCGCCTTGCGCACCACGGCCACCACCACGCCGGAGGGGCCGATGTTCTTCTGCGCGCCCGCGTAGACGAGGCCGAACCTCGAGACGTCCACCTTCTTCCAGAGGAAGTCGGAGGACATGTCGGCCACCAGCGGGACGCTTCCGGTGGCGGGGTAGGGCCGGGCCGCGTTCACGTCGAACTGCACCCCGTGGATGGTCTCGTTGGTGGTGACGTGCAGGTAGGCCGCGTCGGGTGAGACCTTCACCTCGCCGGCCGCCGGGGCGCGCACGTAGCTCTTCTCCTTGCCGTCGCCGGTGCCGGTGGTGCACGCCACCCGGACCGCGCCGCCCAGCATGGCGGTGGCGGTCTTTCCCTCGGCGAGGGCCTTCTCGCCCCAGGCGCCGGTGACGACGTACTCGGCGGTCTTCCCCGGCTGCACCAGGTTCATGGGGATCTGCGCGAAGAGCTGCGAGGCGCCGCCCTGCAGGAAGAGGATCTCGTGCGTGTCGGGCACGGCGAGCAGCTCCTTCAGGAGCGCGATGGCCTCGTCGTGGACCGCCTCGTACTCCTTGCCGCGGTGGCTGTGCTCCATCACGGACATGCCGGACTTCGCGAAGTCGAGGAACTCGTCGCGGGCGCGCTCGAGCGCGGGGAGGGGCAGGGCGGCCGGGCCGGCGTTGAAGTTCTTCACGCGGTTCATGCGGGACCTCGAGGGGTGTCGGGAGGGGCGCATTCTCGCAGAAAGGGACCCCCCGCTC
>JANNKC010000310.1:0-2842 GCA_031396105.1 Anaeromyxobacter sp. | reverse complement strand
GCGGTGCTGCCGGCGGTGTCGCTGTTGTTCTTCGTCTGCGCGGCCTACGGCGTGAGCTACCTCCGGATAAGGCAGGAGCGGTCCAACCGCGTGTTCGTCGCCCTGCTGCTGGCGGTGCTGGGTTTGCTGAGTGCCGGCCATCAGTCCCGGCATCTGGGCCTGCTGTGGATCGCGACCGAGGCGGTCACGCTCGCCGCGGTGCCGCTGCTGCACTTCAACGGCACGCCGCGGGCCTTCGAGGCGACGTGGAAATACCTGCTGGTCGGCGGCACGGGCATCGCGCTGTCGCTGCTGGGCTCCTTCTGCCTCGGTTATGCGTCGCTGCATGGCGGCGGGGGAGGCGACCTGACCTTTGTCGCGTTGATGTCGCAGGGCGCCGGCCTGTCGCGGCCGTGGGTGCTGATCGCGTGGGTGCTGCTGCTGGCCGGCTACGGGACGAAGATGGGACTGGCGCCGATGCACACCTGGAAGCCCGACGCCTATGGCGAGGCGCCGGCGATCTCGGCGATCTGCTCGGGCGTGAGCCTGTCCTTGTACGGCAGCATCTTGCCGCGCCCCTCCGCGATCACCTTCTCGAGCTCCGCCTGCGTCTGCGCGCCGGCCCGCAGGTCGGGCGCGCGCAATTTCCTGCCGAGCGGCTTGTCGCCGGAGCCGTCGGCGGCGTGGCAGGCCAGGCACTTCTTCCCGTACATCTGCCTGCCGTCGTCGGCGCGGGCCGCGGCGGGGAGGAGCAGGGACGCGGCGAGCAGGAGCCAGGGACGCAGCACGGTGGCCTCACGCGAGGCGAAGGGCGAAGCGAGCCTCGTGCCGGAGTAGACCACGCCCGCCCGGGCCCTGCGAGGGACCGGTCCGTCGCCCGGCGCGGCGGCGGCTGGACCAGGCCGCTGGCCAAGGCCCGCCGCGCCGGGGTAGGAGAGCTCCCACCCTGGCCGCGGAGGAACGACGTGGGCGATCTCTTGAAGGAGGACCTGCAGGTGGGCGACGGCGCCGAGGCGGTGGCCGGCAAGGAGGTCGAGGTCGAGTACACCGGCTGGCTGCTCGACGGGGGGCAGTTCGACTCGTCGAAGGGGCGGGGGCCGTTCACCTTCACGCTCGGGGGCGGCCAGGTCATCAAGGGCTGGGACCAGGGCGTGGCCGGCATGAAGGTGGGCGGCCGGCGCAAGCTCACCGTCCCGCCGGAGCTCGGCTACGGGCTTCGCGGCTTCCCCGGCGTCATCCCGGCCCAGGCCACGCTGGTCTTCGAGGTGGCGCTGCTCGGCGTGCGGTGAACGCACGAGCCCGGCCCCCCTGGAGAGAGGCCGGGCTCGCGAGCTACCTGACGAGGCGTTCGCTACGCCTTGCGGACGTTGGCGGCCTGGAGCCCCTTCGGCCCCTTGACCACGTCGTACTCCACCTTCTGCCCCTCGGACAGGCTCTTGAAGCCGTCCGCGTTGATGGCGCTGTAGTGACAGAAGACGTCCTCACCACCGTCGTCCTGGGTGATGAAGCCGAAGCCCTTCGCGTCGTTGAACCACTTCACGGTGCCGGTCGCCATTGAAGCTTCTCTTTCGTCGATTCGATCCGCCGGGATGACAGTCGATCCAGCTCGGGGACGCTGGACGGTTCCGATCTGTATCGAAAAGTTCGCGGGATCGGAAGATCCGAGACGCGCACCGCCAGTGCCTCCCTCCCTCCTGCGGGTGGCCTGGCCCCGCGCCAGGCGATATCGGCCGCCCGCTCGCGCCGCCGGCGCGCCCTCTGCTAGCGTGCCCCTCCCGCCGGCCGCCGCGCCGCCCGCATGACCACCGCCATCGCGCCCACCCACCCGCCGCTCGTCGTCGCCGCCGACATGGGGTACGGCCACCTCCGCGCCGCCGCGCCGCTCGCCGAGGCGTTCGGCACGGTCATCTCCCAGGTGGACCGGGCGCCCATGGTGGCGCCGGACGAGGAGGCGCTGTGGCGGCGCGTCCGGGCCAGCTACGAGCTGGTCTCCCGCCTCTCCCAGGTCCCGCTGGTGGGGGCGCCGCTGCGCCTCGCCCTCGACTCGCTCACCGACATCCCGCACCTCCACCCGTACCGCGACCTCTCCGCGCCGACCCAGGGCGTGCTCACGCTGGACCGGCTGGTGCGGCGCAGCCTGGGGCAGGGGATGATGGCGCACCTGGCCGGGCTGAAGGTGCCGCTCCTCACCACCTTCTACTCGCCGGCCATCGTGGCCGACCGGGCCGGCTACGACCGGATCTTCTGCGTGGTCACCGACACCGACCTCAACCGCATCTGGGCGCCGGTGCAGCCGGAGCGGACCCGCATCCAGTACCTCGTGCCGACCCGCCGCGCCGCGCGCCGCCTGCTGGCCTACGGCGTCCCCGAGGCGCGCATCACCTTCACCGGCTTCCCGCTGCCGCACGAGCTGGTCGGCGGCGCCGGGCTGCCCGCGCTGAAGCGGAACCTGGCGGCGCGGCTGGTGCGGCTCGATCCCAGCGGCGAGTTCCGCCGCGAGGTGCCCGAGGAGCTGGCCCACTTCCTCGGCGGGCTGCCGGCGGAGGAGGAGGGGCGGCCGCCGCTGGTGACCTTCGCGGTGGGCGGGGCCGGCGCGCAGGCCGAGCTGGCGGGCGCCTTCCTGCCCGGCCTGCGCCGCCCGCTCGAGGAGGGGCGGCTCCGGCTGGCCCTGGTGGCGGGGGTGCGACCCGAGGTGGAGGCGCGCTTCCGCGAGGCCCTGCACCAGGCGGGCCTGGAGCCGCTGCTGGGCGGGGCGGTCGAGCTCCTGCGCGAGCCGGGCTTCGGCGAGTACTACGCGCGCTTCAACGCGCTCCTGGCCCGGACCGACGTGCTCTGGACCAAGCCCTCCGAGCTCACCTTCTAC
>JANNKC010000185.1:0-12629 GCA_031396105.1 Anaeromyxobacter sp. | reverse complement strand
CGGGCCACGCCGAGCCGCACGTCCGGCCTGGCCGGGGCGTAGAGGATGGCCTGGTCGAAGGCCTTCTCGGCGTCGGGGCGGCGCCCCACGGCCAGGTAGGCGGCGCCGAGCGTGACCAGGGCGCGGGCCCGCTCCTCGTTGGAGCCGCTGGCCGCGGCGCCCTCCAGCAGCGTCACGGCCTCCGGTGTATCGCCGTTCTTGAGGAGCAGCGCCCCCAGCGCCACGCGGGCCGGGTTGGAGCCGGGGCGCAGCGCCAGCGCACGCCGCAGGTCGGCCTCCGCGCCGGCGCGGTCGCCCAGGCGGGCCCGCAGCACCCCCAGGTCGAGGGCGAGCGGCGCCGTGGGCCGGAGCCGATCCGCCTTGATCAGCCAGGGCAGGGCGCGCTCCGGCTGGCCCGTCGTGGCCAGCCAGCCGCCCAGCTCGCTGGCCAGGCCGGCGTCGCCGGGGAAGGCCGCCACCACCTGCTCGAGGATGGGGATCGCCTTCTCGAACTCGGCGCGGCGCGCCAGCAGCCTGGCCTGGGCATGCGGCTCGGAGCGGGGCGGCCCTTCCCCGCCCTCGACCACCGGTCCGGCGTCTCCCGCGTCCTCGTCCTGCAGCGAGGTCGCCTGGTCATGGACCACGATGCGGATGGTGGCGTTGCCGCGCTGGCCGGCGTAGGCCTGCAGCGCCAGCGCCCCGGCCAGCAGCACCACCAGGCCGACCAGCAGGGGCCAGAGCCGGTCCACCACCAGGCGGGTCACGGGGCCTCCTCGGCCTGGGTCAGGGCCTCGGTGAGCCCCTGGCCGTTGACGTTCTGGATCTCCAGTCCGGGGCGCGCGTTGATCTCGAGCACCAGCGGCCCCGCCGCCACGTCGACCACCACGTCGATGCCGAGGTAGCCGAGCGGCACGGCGGCGGCGGCGCGGCGGGCGGTGTCGAGCACCGCCGGCCAGCCCGGCACCTGCAGCCCCAGGAGCGGCGCGCCCGACTCCGGGTGGCGCTCCACGGCGCGCCCGTGGTGGACGGCGCGGAAGGTCCGTCCGGTGGCCAGGTCGAGGGCGATGCCCAGGCCGCCCTGGTGCAGGTTGGCCCGCCCGCCCGACTCGGCGGTGGGCACCCGGATCATCGACATGACGGGCCTGGTCCGGAGCGTGATGACGCGCACGTCGCAGAGCCCGTCGGCCCAGAGCGAGGCGAAGAGCGCGTGCGGCTCGACCCGCCGCTCCACGAAGGCGCGGTCCTCCAGCTGGTTGGAGTGGACGCCGAAGACGATGTCGGCGAGGTGCCGGGCCAGGGTGACCGGCGTGACCAGCGCGCCGCCCGACTTGCGCCAGCCGCCGGCCGCCGCGTCCCAGTCGCCCACCACCAGGATGCCGCCGCCGCCCGAGCCGTTGGACGGCTTCACCACGAATCGGCCGCGGCCCACCAGGGCCTCCACCGTGCCAGGCACGGCGTAGAGCCCGTCGCAGGTGGCCAGCGTCTCGGGCACCGGCACGCCGGCCGCCCGGAAGCGCTCCTTGGCCAGCAGCTTGTCGTCGGCCAGCGGGTAGTCGCGCCGGGCGTTGTTGGGGTAGACCAGCGTCAGGTTGCGCCGGTTGATGCCGACCACCCCGGCCCGCCGCGCCAGCAGCCCGCCGACCCGGTCCCGCAGCCTGGCCAGCGCGGTCACGGCTGCACCCCGCGTCCCAGCAGCCCGCGGAAGCGCCGGTACTCGCTCAGGCGCATCCCGACCCAGCGCCCCAGGTAGACGTCGGCGGCCACCACCAGGAAGAGCACCTCCGGGAAGCCGATGACCAGCACCTGGAGCGCCAGCGAGTTCATCACCACGTAGCAGGCCAGCGTGACGGCCAGCGTGCCGGCCAGCTCCTGGCCCGCCTCGCGCCCGCCATGCTCGGTGAGCGACAGGTAGAAGCGCTCGGCGCAGATGGCCAGCACCGCGATGGGGAAGAGCGTCGCCTTGGTGAGCGGCACCACGCCCAGCCGCTCCGCCACCATGGTGGTGGAGATGAGGGTGAACACCACGGCGGCCAGCAGGATGGCCAGCGTGGGCGAGTGGAGCAGCTCCAGCTCCTGCAGCACCCGGCGCACCACCGCCACCACCGCCACCACGATGAGGATGGCCAGCACGCCCCAGGCCGCGCCGATCTCGCCGGCCGAGGCGGCCAGCAGCGCCGGCAGGAAGGTGCCGAAGGTCGGCATGCCGATGACGTTGCGGAAGAGCACCACCACCAGCGCGCCGACCGGCAGCATGAGGATGGTGCGCAGCAGGGAGAAGGGGAGCCCGAGCCGGTCGAAGAGCCCCCAGACGTCGAAGCTGGTGAAGGAGGCCTTGGCGGTGGGCGAGGGGATGAGCGAGGTGTGGGTCTCGAAGCGGTAGTCGAAGTTGACGTCGGCGGTGCGCTTGAAGAGCGGCTCGTCGCCCACGTAGAGCGTCAGGTAGTGCTCGGGCAGCTCGGCGAAGTGCCTGTTGGTGGGGCAGAAGGGCACCCAGTGGCCGGCCACCCAGGCCTCGACCCATTGGTGCGAGGTCTTCTTGGTGCCGGACGTCATGATGAGCCCGCCCACCAGCCGGGCCGGGATGCCGGCCTTGCGCGCCAGGGCCACGAAGAGCCGGCTCTTGCCGTTGCAGGAGGCCTCGCCGAGCCGGAGGGCGGTCAGGGCGTCGGTGGTCCCCTTGAACGGGCGCGGCGTGAGGGCCACCGTGGCGTCGTAGATGCGCCCCAGCCGCTGCAGCGCGGGCCCGTCGCCCCCGCCGATGCGCTCCAGCATGGCGCCGATCTCCGGCGCGTCCACCTGGATCTCCTTCTCCGGCCGCAGCGAGACCGCCACCGCGGGCGGGTAGGCGTCGGGCACCGCCAGATCCGGCGGGATGGCGAAGACCAGGCGGTGCGGCAGCACCTTGAAGGAGTGGCGGATCTGCGCCTTGTCCGGCACGCGGTCGCCGGTCCAGGTGGCCACCCGGTTGGCCCCCTCCATGACCTGCGTGAGGTGGAGGCCGAGCGAGGTGTCCTTCTCCTCGCTGACGGCCTGGTGGGCGTCGCTCGAGGGCAGGAAGCTCCGCACCCGGACCTCGCCGCCGTGGCCGTCGAGGTCGATGGCGTAGGTCACCTCGTACTGGGTGACCGGCAGGACCTCCTGGAAGGCATACCCCAGGGCGCGCACCTTGTAGGCCATCAGGCCCACGGCGCCGCCGATGAGCAGGGTGAGGAACAGGCCGACCTTGGTGGAGTGGCTCAGGATCATGGCGTGGCGATCGAGGTGACCAAGGGATGACCCGGCACCCTGGCCGGGTGGCCACGAGGTCGGGCTAGACTGTCCAATCGATGTCCACCCTACCGCCGATCGCCCGGACGGGCCATGCGCGCTGGGCCTGCTGGCCCACCACCAGGGAGGGCACGTGATCGTCGCCTCTCCGGCGCTGCGCGCCGCCGCCCGGAGGGCCGTGCGGCTCCCCGAGGCCGCCCTGCTCGGCGAGTGCGACGAGGACTTCTTCATCGCCAGCGGTCCGGGAGGCCAGCACCGCAACAAGACCGAGAGCGGGGTGCGGCTCAGCCACCGCCCCACCGGCGTCACCGTGACCGCCACCGAGCGGCGCAGCCAGTCGCAGAACCGCGGCACGGCGCTGGAGCGGCTCCGGGAGCGGCTGGCCGCGCTCGGCGTCGAGCCCAAGGTGCGGCGGGCCACCCGGCCCACCCGCGGCTCCAAGGAGCGGCGGCTGGGGGAGAAGAAGCACCGCGCCGCCCGCAAGGCGGACCGGAAGGACTTCGACTAGACGGGGGTCAGCCGACCTGCGAGGCGAGCGGCACCGGCTGGGCCAGGCCGGCCAGGACCAGCCGGTCCACCGCGGCCTTCACCTCGTCCGGCTCGATGCCGGTGTCCTCGAGGGCGCGGGCCAGGTCGTTCAGCCCCTTCTTCTGGCCGCGCAGCTCCACCAGCAGCACGCCGTCGCCGCCCTGCACGCCGAGCGGGGTGGCCCAGGCGCTCAGGGCGGCCTGGAGGCCGCTGCGCCCGCTGGAGCGGGCCCCGTTCACCACCTCGCGGTGGGCCAGCTCGGCGGCCTCCCCGGCGGCGGAGAGGGTGAACTTCTGGCCGCGGGGCCAGCGCTTGGGCGTGCTCATGAGTGGGGCGGTGCCGGTCTGCATCGGGGCGCGATCTATCCGCCCGATCGAGTGATCTGTCAACCGGCCAGAGGGGCGGAGCGGGGGTTCCTCCGCTCCGTGCCGCGGGGCCCGAGCGGTCAGACGCCGACGCGCAGCAGCGAGATGACCGGCTGGTCGGGGTCGAACGCGCCGCCGAGGTCCACCTCGCACTGGAGCATCCAGTCCACCTCGCCGGCCTCGTCCACCAGCCGCTGCACCGCCTCCCAGCGGCGCGGCGCGACCTCCTTCACGAAGGTCTGGTGCGGCCGGCGGGCGGCCGGCGTCACGTCGATGCGCGGGTGGGCCGCGTAATAGGGGGCCAGCTCCGCCTCCAGCCGGGCCGGCGTCCAGGCGCCGTCGGGATCGCGCAGGGCCGCGGCCGCGCCCTCCCAGTCCTTGCGGGCCAGCGCCATGAGCAGCCTGTGCAGCTCGGTGCGCAGCCGGGCGGCGAAGGCCCGGGCGTCGGCCCAGATGGGCGGCGGGCCCACCGGCCGCGCGGGCGCGGCCAGCGGCGCCGCCTGGAAGGACGGGTCGCGCAGCCGCTCCCACTCGTCGAGCAAGGACGAGTCCACCCCGCGCACGGTGGTGCGGAGGAAGGCGATGACGTCGTCGGTCACCTCGTCGCGGTACCCCTCGGGCACGGTCTGCACCAGCGTCTTGTAGCTCTCGGTGAGGTAGCGCAGCAGCAGCCCCTCGCTCCGCTGCAGCTCGTACTCGCGGACGTAGTCTCCGAAGGTCATGAACCGCTCCACCATCTCGCGGGCCACGCTCTTGGGCCGGATGTTCTCGGCGCCCACCCATGGGTGCTTGTCGGCGAACTCGTTGAAGGTGGCGTAGACGAAGTCGCGGTTGGGCTTGGGGTACTCCACCGCCTCGAGGAGCTTCATGCGCTCGTCGTACTCGATGCCCTCGGACTTCATCCTGCCGACGGCCTCGCCGCGGGCCCGGTCCAGCTGCTTCCAGAGGACCTGGTCCGGGTTCTCCTGGATCGACTCGACCATGGAGAGGAGATCCAGGGCGTAGGTCTCCGAGTCGCGCGGGATCCTGGGCAGCGTGTCGAGGAGGTAGAGCGAGAGGGTGTGGAAGAGCGAGAAGTCGCGCTGCAGCCCCGGGGCGCCCCGCAGGAAGGCGCCACGGTAGCCCTCGACGCGCTCCAGCTGCACCAGCCCGGCGGCCCTGAGCGTCCTGAGCCGCTGCGCCGCCGACACCCGGTGCCGGTGGTGCAGCACGTCGGTGCCGTGGGAGCGGGCGATGAGCCGGACCAGGCGGCCGTAGCCGCCGCCCACCTCGGAGGTCTGGCACTGCAGCAGGTTGACCAGCAGCGCGAAGGTGGGCTCGAAGCGGCTCTGCAGCGGCTCCGGCTCCTTCGCCTGCAGCCGCTCGAAGGTCTGCCGGTCGAAGTGCACGTAGCCCTTGGTGGGCGGCTGCTTCTTGACCACCTTCTTGCCCGACTTCTCCCGCTCGGCCAGCCGCTTGTTCTCCACCACGTGCTCCGGCGCCTGGGCCACCACGTAGCCGCGCTCGTCGAACCCCTTGCGCCCGGCCCGGCCGGAGATCTGGTGGAAGTCGCGCGCCGGCAGCACCAGCGTCTTCTCGCCGTCGAACTTGCAGAGCTGGGTGAAGAGCACGGTGCGGATGGGGATGTTGACCCCCATGCCCAGCGTGTCGGTGCCGGAGACCACCTTGAGCAGCCCCTGCTGCGCCAGCTTCTCCACCAGCAGCCGGTACTTGGGGAGGAGGCCGGCGTGGTGCAGGCCGACCCCGTGCCGCAGGAAGCGCTGCAGCTCCTTGCCGTAGGGCGACACGAAGCGCACCCCGTCGAGCGCCTGACGGATGGCCTCCTTCTCCTCCTTGGTGGAGAAGGTGGCGCTCATGAGGTTCTGCGCCTGCTCGGCGGCGGCCCGCTGGGTGAAGTTGACCAGGTAGACCGGCGCCTTGTTGGCCTTGACCAGGTCCTCCAGGGTCTCGTGCAGCGGCGTCTCGCGCCACTCGAACTCCAGCGGCACCGGGCGCACCGTGCCGCGCACCGCCGCCACCTCGCGGCCGGTCACCGCCTTCAGCGAGGCCTCCACCGCGGTGGTGTCGCCCAGGGTGGCCGACATGAGCAGGAAGGTGGCCTTCTCCATGGAGAGGAGCGGCACCTGCCAGGCCACGCCGCGGTCGCGGTCGCCGTAGTAGTGGAACTCGTCCATCACCACGACGTCGTCGCGGAGCGCCTGCTCGCGCACCGCCAGGTTCATCAGGATCTCGGCGGTGCAGCAGAGGATGGGCGCGTCGCGGTTGACCGCGCCGTCGCCGGTCATCATCCCCACGGCGTCGGGGCCGAAGAGCCGGCACAGGTCGAAGAACTTCTCGTTCACCAGCGCCTTGATGGGGCAGGTGTAGAAGCTGCGGCGCCCCTGCGCCATGGCCTGGAAGTGCAGGAAGGTGGCCACCAGCGACTTGCCCGAGCCGGTGGGCGTGGCCAGCACCAGGTGCTTGCCGTCGAGCAGGTGGAGGATGGCCTCCTCCTGGTGCGGGTAGAGCACCAGGCCGGCGTCGCTGGCCCAGCCGACGAAGCGATCGAGCACGGCGTCGGGCGCGAGCCGCTGGCCCGGCGCGGGGAGGAGGGCGGCCAGCGGGGCCTCGCGGGCGGGCGTGGTCATGGGCGGCGGCAAGGTACCTCGCGCCCGGGCGCCGCGGTAGGGGCGAGCGGCCGCGGCGCCCGGCCGGCCGCGCCCCGGGCAGGGTCTTTCCCCCGGGAGGCGTTCGTCGCAAGAGGGACTGGACCGCCTTCGACGCACCACCTCGATCGACACCAGGAGTCACGGGATGACGCGCATCGCCCTCTCAGCCGCCCTGCTCCTCCCGCTCGCCGCCCTGGCGGTGGACCCCGCCGCCGCGCCCCCGAAGCCCGTGGAGTGGAAGGGGACGGTGGGCGCCGGGCTCATCGTCCTCACCGGCAACTCGGAGACCACCTCCTTCACCGGCTCCGCCGCGGCGAGCCGCGAGACCTTCGGCTGGATCCTCTCCGCCAAGGCGGCGGGCGGCTACGGCCAGAGCCGCCCGTCGGTCGGGGCCCCGCGCCAGGTCAACGCCCTCAACGCGGCGGGCCAGGTGCGGCTGGACCGGAAGCTGGGCCAGGTCTGGACGGTGTTCGTCCTCGGCGGCGCCGAGACCGACCACGTGGCCAGCGTGGAGTACCGCACCCTCGGCGAGCTCGGCGGGAGCGCCCAGTGGCTCGACCGGAAGGTGGCCGACTGGCAGCAGCTCTCGCTGCGCATCGACCTCGGCCTGCGCTACGGCTACGAGGCGCGTTACCTGTACTTCCCGCCGACCACCGTCCCGGTCACGTCACCTGGCCCGCAGCCCGGCGTGGAGCTCATCGCGCCGCGCCTGGGCGCCGCCTTCCGCTACGGGTTCTCCAAGGAGGTCTTCTTCACCGAGGACGCCGAGGTGATGCCCTCGCTGACCGGCACCTCGCGCGTGCAGCTGAAGTCGGTCTCCAAGCTCTCCAGCCGGCTCACCAGGGCCATCACCCTGGGGGTGGGGTACACCGTGGCGTTCGACTCCGCCCCGGCGGAAGGCAAGGAGAAGACCGACACGGCGCTCACGGCGCTGCTGGAGGTTGGGTTCTAGGGCGCGGCCCGATGCCGCCCTTCACTCCAGCCCGAACCCGCTCGCCGTCGCCGCAAGTTCCTCGATCAGGCGGCGGCCGGATCGAAGGGGATGCCGGCCCGCTCCAGCAGCCCCTTGAGCTCCACCTTGTTGACCGCCTTCATCCAGGCCTCCCTGGGCTCCACCACCTTCTTCTTCACCAGCTCGAGGAGCGAGTCGCCCAGCGTCTGCATGCCGGCCGCCTTGCCGGTCTGCATCATCGACGGGATCTGGAAGGTCTTGCCCTCGCGGATGAGGTTGGCCACGCCCGAGTTGCACAGCAGGATCTCGTGCGCCGCCACCCGCCCACCGCCGGCCTTCTTGCAGAGCGTCTGGGCGATGACCCCCTTCAGCGACTCGGAGAGCATGGTGCGGATCTGCGCCTGCCGGTCGGCCGGGAACTGGTCGATGATGCGGTCCACCGTGGAGGGCGCGGTGTTGGTGTGGAGCGTGCCGAAGACCAGGTGGCCGGTCTCGGCGGTCTCGATGGCGATGGCGATCGTCTCGAGGTCGCGCAGCTCGCCCACCAGCACCACGTCCGGGTCCTCGCGCAGGGCGGCGCGCAGGGCCGCCTTGAACCCGCTGGTGTGCACCCCCACCTCGCGCTGGTTCACCAGGCACTTCTTGTTCGGGTGCACGAACTCGATGGGGTCCTCGATGGTGATGATGTGGTCCTCTCGGTTGCGGTTGATGAAGTCGACCATGGCGGCCAGGGTGGTCGACTTGCCCGAGCCGGTGGGGCCGGTCACCAGCACCAGCCCCTTGGTGAGGAAGCAGAGGTCGAGCACCGGCTTCGAGAGCCCCATCTTCTCGGCGCTCAGGATCTCGGTGGGGATCTGCCGCAGCACCGCGCCGATCCCCTTGCGGTCGCAGAACACGTTGACGCGGAAGCGCGCCTGCGCCGTCTCATGGGCGAAGTCGGTGTCCTTCCTGGCGTGCCACTCCTCGCGGTTCTTCTCCGGCGCGATGGTCCAGAGCAGGTCCTTGAGCCGCTCGGCCGAGAGCGGGCCGTAGCTCGAGACCGGCGTCATGTCGCCGTCGATGCGCAGGTTGGGGGGGCTGTCGCTGGAGAGGTGGAGGTCGGAGGCGCGGCGCGCCACCATGGCCTCGAGGAGCGCGTCGAGCGCGGCGCGGGGATCGCCCGGCGCGGCGATCGTGATGGCGGGCGGCGGCGGTGCGGCGGCGGCCGGGGCCGGCGGGTTCGCGGCCGCGCCGGGCGCCGCGGCCGGGAGGCCCGAGGAGGTGGCCGGCCGCCCCGGGGCAGAGGCCACCGGTACGCCCGGCAGGTCGAGATCGAGCGAGAGCGGCCCCCTGCCCGCGGCGGCGGTGCGCGCGAAGGGGGACGGGGCGGGGGGAGGCGCGGCGACGCCGCCGGCGGGACCCGCGGTGCGCCGCACCACCTGGGCGCGCGCCATGGCGCCGTCGAGCGCGAAGCGGACCTCCACCGGCCCGGCCGGCGCCAGGTAGTCGAAGACGGTCGGGCCTGGCCTCGGGAAGCCGGGGCGCAGGTCCTCCGGCAGGATCTCGGCGAGCGCCCCCACGATCTGTGGCGTGGTGAGCGGCTGCTTGATGAGGAGCTGTGGGCCGCGCGAGGTGGAGAGCGCGGCGCCCTGGCCGGTCTCGAGGGAGAGCTCGGAGCCGGGCTCGGCGAAGAGGCGTTCGATGAGCGGGTCGAGGCGGGCCATGGTCACCGGGTGCGGAGCGCCACGCAGGAGACGTGGCGCTTGTTGACGTAGGCGACCTGGTCGCCCTGGAGGAGCCGGAAGAACGGGTGGGGTTCGTTCAGCACGTCCACCAGCCGGGTGCGGTCGGGCGGGCGGACGTAGGAGACCAGGCCAGCCAGCGTGGTCCCGTCGGTGAGCTGGACCTCCACCTCGTGCTCGGTGGGCAGCGTCACGTCCTCCTCGCCGGCGTCGAGGGTGCGTTCCAACCGCACCACCGGCACGCCGGGCCGGTGCAGGAAGCTCATGACGCGCGCCCCCTCGTCGAAGGCGGGGATGAAGTCGTCGCGGCCGTTGAGGAGGTCGAGCGGCACCTCGGGGCCGGCGTGGTCGGGCGCGGCCTCGGCGAGGAAGAGGGCCATCCGCCGGACCGTGCCGCCAGGCAGGATGACCTCGACCGCGATCTGGTGCTTGGGGACCCGGAGCTCATTCATGGGTGGTCCAGGGCTGCGAAGGGCGTGCCTCGAGGAAGCGCCGCAGTGGCGCGGGTCGAGGTCGGAGTCGTTCGGACCCAGGGTCGGTCGGAACCCGTCTGGCGCGCTGGCGCGGCGCGCCACGAAAGCGCAGAATCCGCCGCCGTCCATCTCCTGGGGGAACCGCAATGAGGAGCACCCGCTTCGATCTCTACGGCGCCGCGGCGGGCGTCGGGCTGCCCGTGCTGGGCACCATCCTGGAGGCCTGGACCCGGCGCGGCAGCGTCTCTCCGGCGGCGCTCGGGGAGGCCTTCTCGGGCCAGCCACTGCTCTGGATCATGGCCACCACGCCCTTCGTGCTGGGCGGCCTCGGCCACGCGCTGGTGCGCGAGCATCGCGAGAACGCGCGCAAGAGCCGGGAGATCGTGCGGCAGAGCGAGGAGATCGTGAAGCTCGAGCAGGCGCGCCGCGAGAGCTTCCAGAAGACCGCCTCCGAGCTCTTCGGCGCGGCGCAGGGGCTGCTCGGCAACGTCTCCAACTTCACCAGCACCGCGGCCGAGACCGCCGTCAGCGTGCGCGAGACCTCGGCCACGCTCCACTCGCTCTCCCAGACCGCCAGCGCCGCGGCGCTCACCGCCGAGACGGTCATCGGCATCGCGCTGCAGGCCGAGCGGGCCAGCGAGCAGGGGCTGCGCCACGCCGACGCCGCGCGGGTCGATCTGCTCGAGCTCGCCGACGAGGTGCGGGCCCTCTCCGCCCGCATCGAGGAGCTCGACGCGAGGCTCGCCGAGGTGGTGGCCGGCGCCGGCGCCGACGGTCCCGGCTCCCGCATCCCCGAGCGGCTGGCGCAGGCGCTGGCCGCCGCGCAGCGGACCATGGGCGGCGCCGTGGAGCTGGCGCGGCACGGGGCGCAGCGCGCCACCGCCGGCGTGCAGACGGTGACCCGCACCGCCGAGACGGTGCGGAACCTCTCCACCGCGCTCCGCGAGGCGGCCCGCGCCGCCCGTGAGATCGCGCGCGTGGCACAGCAGCAGGAGGCGGGTGTGGAGCAGGTGCTGAAGGCCATGGCGGAGATCTCGCACGCCACCGAGGACACCATGGCCTCCACGCACGAGGTGGCCAAGGAGGCGCGTTCGCTCAACGATCTGGCGCACATGCTCCGGCAGGCGGTCAAGGGTGGGCCCGGGTCGCCGCCGGACGGTGACCCCATTTGAGGTAGCGACCCCGCCCGACCTGATCCAGAATCGGGCCCCCCCCTCGCGACCTCTCGCAGGAGCACCATGCACTCGCGCAAGTTCATGCTCTACGGCGCGCTCTTCGGCCTCCTCTTCCCCTTGGCGGGGTCGGTCATCGAGGCGGCCATCAACTACGGCGGGCTGAACCTCGCCGCCTTGCAGGCCGCCCAGAGGAGCCCCCTGCTCTGGATCGTCTGGACCGCGCCGCTCTTCCTCGGCGCCCTGGCCCTGGTGGCCGGGCGCCAGCAGGACCAGCTCGTCGAGGCCGAGGCCGGCCGGCGCGTCGAGTTCCTCGACACCGCCAAGACGCTGGTGGCCGCGGCCCAGTCGCTCCTCTCGTCGGTGAGCGCCTTCTCCAGCATGACGGCCGAGACGGCCGCCTCGGTGCGCGAGACCACCGCCACCATGGGCCAGCTGGCCCAGACCGCCACCCAGGCGGCGCTCACCGCCGAGACCGTGATCGGCCTGGCGCAGCAGGGCGCCCGCGTCTCCTCGGAGGGGCTGGCCGCGGTGGAGACCAGCCAGGGCGAGATGGCCAAGCTGGCCGACGAGGTGAAGGCGCTCTCCCAGAAGATCGAGGGGCTCAACGGCCGGATGCGCGACATCTTCGAGATCGCCTCGGTGGTGAACTACATCGCCGACCGCTCGCAGCGGCTCTCCGACCGCGCCGCCCAGGAGGCGCAGAAGGCCGGCCTGGCCGGCGCCGGCTTCGCCGACGTGGTGGCCGAGATGCGCCACCACGCCGACGACGCCAAGCGTGCCGCGGCCCAGGTGAAGGGAATTCTCTCCGAGGTCCACAAGGCCATGCTCTCGGCCATGACCGCGGCCGAGGTGGGCATCCGCCGCGCCGAGCAGGGCGCCGCGGTGGCCGCCGGCACCGGCGAGACCATCCGCCGCCTGGCCAACGCGCTCAAGGAGTCGTCCGGCGCGGCCCGCGAGATCGCCACGGTGGCCCAGCAGCAGGACCACGGCATCGACCAGGTCTTGAAGGCCATGAACGAGATCTACCTGGCCACCCAGGAGACCATGGGCTCGACGCAGGCCGTGGCCACCGAGGCCAAGGCGCTCAACGACCTCGCCAGCGGCCTGAAGCGGGCGGTGGCGGACTAGCTCCAGCCCGGCCGCTCGGCCTCACCGCCGCACCTTGCGCGCCGCCGTGAAGAGCACCTCGAGCGCACCGGGTCCCGGCCCGTGGCGCTCGACGTGCTCCGGGATGACGCGGATGAGCGCCGCCTCCGGCGCCTCCGGCCCGGCCGGGAACCAGCGGGCCCAGGAGGCGTCCCACAGCTCGCGCATGAGCCGGCGGTCGCGGATCACCTCGCCGGTGCCGGAGATGGAGATGGTGGGCGCCTCGCCCTCGCCGGCGAAGGTCAGGGCGCACTGCGGCTCGTGGTCCAGGTCCTTGCACTTCTTGGAGCCGATGGTGGTGGCGAACCAGATCTCCTCGCCGCGCACCCGCTGCCGCATGGCCATGGGCCGGGCGTGGAGGTGGCCGTCGGCGCC
>JANNKC010000226.1:0-17238 GCA_031396105.1 Anaeromyxobacter sp. | reverse complement strand
CGGGCGGGCCGGCGCGCTGCTCGGTGCCGGCGTGGCGGCGTACCTGCCGAAGCCGTTCACGCCGCCGCAGCTCACCGAGGTCCTGGGCCGCGTCACCCGTGGTGCGTCTCGTCGAGCCGCCGGATGGAGTCACTAGGGCTGCTGCGAAGCGGACGGCGGCGCAGAGGCTGGCCACGGCCCACTGACCCGGCTCCCGTCGGACCTGCGGTAGGGCTACTCCGCCACCCCGCTGACGGCGAGCCGCGCGATGCGGAAGTGCCCCTGCCACCACGCGCGCTTCATGCCCCAGCGGGCGCCGCCGCCATCGTCGTCCACGAACCCGGTCGGCCCAGGGTGAGGCGCGGTCCCGTCTCGGGCGAGCCCGTGAGGACCCCCGTCACCTCCTCGAAGATCCGGTGCGGCTCTCGCAGTTTGAAGGCGCCCTGGTGCCGCGCGAACCAGGCCGCGAAGTCCGGCCAGCGCGCCTCCCGGCCCGACGGGACCTGGATGGTCTCGACGAGCTCCGCCAGCGAGAGGAAGTCCACCTCCTGCCCGTCGTTGGCCTAGCGGTGGGGGTAGTAGATCGACCGCGCGTTCTCGACCCCTTGGTCCCGAACGCGACGACCAACGGACGCCCGCATGCGCCCGCTACTTCCTCCCGGTGCCCTCGTTGCCTTGCCGGTTGCGGGCTTCCCGACGGTCGTCGCATCGAAGGTGCGCTGGACGATTCCTGGTGCAGCGGACGGCGGCTACGACTAGCACCTACACGGATCGACTGCCCCCTGGTGGAGGGCCGACACGGCCTCACCCCAGTACCGAGCGCCACGAAGCGGAGGACGAGCACATGGCCAAGAACACGGAGTTCAAGCACAACGAAGCGTTCTCGTTCCAGATCGCGACCGACGATCAAGAAGAGACCGATCGCTACTGGAACGCGATCGTCGGCAATGGTGGCCAGGAAAGCGCGTGCGGCTGGTGCAAGGACAGGTGGGGCGTGTCCTGGCAGATCACGCCGCGGGCCTTGGCCGAAGCGCTCGCGGCAGGGGGTGAGGAAGCTCGGCGCGCTTTCGATGCGATGATGCCCATGAAGAAGATCGACGTCGCCATGATCGAGGCCGCGAGGCGTGGCTGATGCGCGTGGACCCTGTCGATGCGGCCGACCCGGACGATGCCCTCCGCGCGGCGTGGCGCGAGCGGCTCGATCGGGATCGGGTGGAGTGGAACCGGCGGCGCTGCTTCTAGCCGGGCGCGGCCGGCGGCGTCAGCGCGGCGCGGGCCTCCTCCATCCACCTCGCGATCGGCGCCGCCTCCGGGCCAATGGCCTCGAAGAGGGAGGGGAGCCCCATCAGGTCGCCGACCGGGACCCAGGCCCCCTTCACCTCGACCTCGAGTGCCGGGCAGAGGGCGTAGGCGCCACGCCGCACCCGCAGGAAGAGGCGGCGGCTGTACGGGTTCGTCGAGCCGAGCTCGTTCTTGGCGAGGAGTGAGGACAGGTACTCCCGCCGGCGCCGGTAGGCGGCCTGGATGGCGGGCGGGAGGCCGGCGACCAGCCGGACCAGGCCGGGGGCGTCGATCAGCGGCAGCGCGCCCTGGCGGGCCGCGCCATCCACCATGCGCCGGACCTGCACCAGGCAGAGCTGCACGAGGAACCACTCCCCCGAGGAGGGATCGAGCTTCACCATCCGGTCGCCCAGCTTCACCTTGAGCGGCGCCGTGGCCAGGGGCTCCCACACCTTCTGGAAGTCGGCCGCCTTGACGCCGCGCTGATCGAACCAGGCCGCCAGCGCCACCCGCAGCGCGGTCCGTCCGGCCGTGTCGGTCGCCTCGCCGTCAGCGCCCAGCGCCAGCAGGTCGGCCACCAGGTCGTGCCGGCCGAGCCGGGCCGCCACCATGAGCGGGGTCTCGTTGAGCGGGTTGCGGAAGTCCAGGCCGTGGGCGCGGAGCTGGTCCTGGAGGATCGGGGAGCGCCGCTTCTGGTACTCGGCGTAGTGGGTCTCCTCGATGTGGGCCCGCCCCGACTCCGCCTTCCGCGCGTGGCGGAACCCGGCGGCCACCAGCCGCGGCAGGAGCGCCGGGACGTCGTAGGTGACCGCGAACTCGAAGAGGAGCTGCTGCGCCGCCTTGTCGGTCGGTCCAGGGCCGAGCGCCCGGGCCCGGAGATCGGCCAACGCGGCCGCGTCAGCCACCGCCCAGGGCACCGGGCGGACCTCCAGGATGTCGCGCCGGATCTGCTCGGCCTGCTCGGCCTTGCCCTGCAGCTCGAGCCGCCGCGCCTCGCGCTGCCACTCCTCCCTGGACGACTCCTCCGCGGCCAGCTCGACGTGGTCCCCGGCCCGGCCGGCGGCCAGGAGCGCCAGGAGCGGGTGGGCGGGGTCGGCCTCGACGACCACCAGCGACTTCACCGCTCGCGTCATGGCGACGTAGAGGGCGTTCACGTAGAACTTGTAGGCGTCGAGGCTCTTGTCCGACTTGTCGCGCGCCCGGGCGTACTCCAGCCCGCCCTCCAGCTCGGCAGGCTCGACGCCGGCGGCGCACTCCCGGAACTCCCTGGCCGCGCCGCTCACCAGGTTGAAGAGCACCACGTTCTCGTACTCCAGCCCCTTGGCCTCCTGGACCGAGAAGAGGAGCGGGGTGGCGAAGGCCGCCCGGGCCGCCGGCTTGTCCTCGTCGCGGAGCACCACCACCGCCGTCCGCGCCGACCGGCGGGTCCGGGCGTCGAGCTCGGCGCGCACGGCCGGTCCGTCGGCCAGCAGTTCCACCCTCCCCTCTTCGCCGCTGACGCACTCGACGAGGTAGTTGCTCTCCCGGTCCACCGAGCCGAAGCGCCGTTGCTTGACGAGCAGCAGCCGGTTGGCGAGCGCCGTCACCGCCCGGGTGTTCCGGTAGTTGGCCGACAGGAGGTGGATCCGGTCGATCGGCGACGGGCTGCCCGTGCGCCCGCGGGCGCCGTGGAAGAGGCTCTTCACCCTGGCCCACGAGAAGAGGTTGGGGTGCACGATCTGGTTGGAGTCGCCGCAGAGCAGGAAGGCCTGCTTATCCCGCAGCGTGGCCAGAGCCAGCCGGAGCTCCACCGGGGTGATGTCCTGCACCTCGTCGATCACCAGGAAGTCGTAGCGCTCGGCTGCGAGGTCCCTCCGCTCCCAGGCCGCCACGTTGGCGTCGAAGAGGCCGTGCTCCCGCAGGTGGGAGAGCCAGCGCTCGAAGACGCGGTAGACGGACCGCCGCTCCTCGCCGAGGAAGATCGACTGCCGGATGCCCAGGGCCAGGTACTCGTCCTCTCCGAGGTAGGGCCCCTCCTCTGCCGAGCCGGTGAGGACCCCGGTCACCTCCTCGAAGACCCGGTGCGGCTCCCGCAGCTTGAAGGCGCCCTGGTGCCGCGCGAACCAGGCCGCGAAGTCCGGCCAGCGCGCCTCCCGCCCCGACGGGACCTTGATGGTCTCGACGAGCTCGGCCAGCGAGAGGAAGTCCACCTCCTGCCCGTCGTTGGCGTAGCGGTGGGCGTAGTAGAGCGACCGCGCGTTCTCGACCAGGAAGGAGGACCGGGTGAGGTAGAGCCCATGACCAGGAAGCGTCTTGAGCTTCTCCAGCGTGAGGGCGGTCTTGCCCGAGCCGGCCGAGCCGATGACGATGAGCGGCAGCGGCGTGGCGAAGACGGCCGCCTGGGCGTCGTCAAACGAGAGCGGCTTGTCCAGGACGTGGAGCACCGTCGAGGCCGGGTTGAGGTAGGCCATCCGCTCCGCCTCGACGCCATTCCAGCCCCCGGCGGGCGAGCCGTTCGCAGCCGCCGGTGCCGCGCCCACCGGCTCGAAGTCCGCCTCGCTCGCCTCGCCGCCGCCCAGGAAGCGGGACCGGGCGTAGTCGTGGTGGTGCACCACCTCGAGGATCAGGAGGACCCGCCGGCCGCCGTGCTCGCCGAACTTGAAGAGGAGCCGGTTCCGGTCGTCGAGCCTGGCGCGGTACAGCGCCGTCCCCTTCAGCTTGCGGGCGTCGGCGGCGCGGAAGTCGCCCGCGCGGAGCTGCTGGATGGCCCGCTCGACCTGGCGTCCGAGCTGGCGGACCTCCAGGTCCCGGTACAGGAGGGCGTCGATGGGCTGGTCGAACACGAGGCCACCTTACCGGGATCGCCCGACAAGGCGCCCTTGCGCCTACCCTGCTTCCACCGGGGCTCGCCGAGCCAGGGGTCGAGGACAGTGCGGATCACCTTCAGCACTGGCCCGATGGGGCCGGAGGCCACCTGCACGAGATCGATGTCCTCGGAGTAGCGAGCCGCCGGACGCAGGTGGAGCTTGTAGAGCGCCGTCCCGCCGCGGAAGGCCAGCGCCTGCGCGACGTCCGGACGGGCAAAGAGCTCCACCAGCGCGCGGCTGATGACGAGGTCCTGCTCGACCTGGAGGTCGGAGACCCAAGGCGCCTGCGCGCGCCACTCGGTGATGTAGTCGCGCGGAATCACGCTTCGAGCTCCACCCTGGCGTTGACGAGGAGCCGCCAGCGCTTCGAGCGCGCTCGGCTCCGGCGTCCCGTGGTGGCGAGCGGCACGTACCGCCTCGCCCCGTGCCGTACCCAGGCTGCGAGGGCAGCCGTCCTGCCAGTTGCCTCGGCCAGCTCGAGGAGGTACCCGAGCCGCTGCGCCCACGGCATGGGCGCGGCCGTCGCCGCGGCGGCGAGCTTGGCTGCATCGAGCCGCTCCGCGAGCTCGGCCAGCACGGTGGCCACGCCGTCGAGGCCGCCCGCCCGCCTCGGGTAGCCGACGAGGTCGAGCGCCGTCGCCTCCGGGCTCGAGATGCGCAGGGGGCCGCGGGGGGTGTTGACCTCGACCGTAGGAACCCGCGCAATGGCCGTGCGCGCAATGAAGGCGACGCGCACGTCCCCACAGGCGATGGGCGAGCGGTTCTTCCCCACCATCACCTGGAACTCCTGCGGACGTTGGTGCGCCGCTCCGTGAAGCTGGGCTGCCGACAGCAGGCCCGCGTAGTACGGGACGTGCAAGTGAGCCATCAACTGCGGAATGAACTGCTCCGGCGGGAGGCAACCGAGCCGCCGGTACTCCGGCGGGACGATCACGTGGAAGCCACGCTGCGGCGACGCGATCTCCCCCTTGGCGCCCAGGCGCCGGAGCGCGGCTCGAGCCGCGACTGCCGTGACCCCGAGCGCCCGAACGGCGTCCACGGTCGTGAAGTGATAGCGGCCCGAGGCGGCGAGGTCGGTGATGAAGCCGCGGGCGCTGGCTGATGGCGATGCGTGCTTCACTCGCTGAAGATACCCCTCGGCGTTACTTTCAGCAAGCGGAGCGAGCACATTCCACCTGCGCCCTGGCCCGCGCGAGCAACGCCGCCGCATCCGTGGTCACCGCGGCCACCAGGGCCTCGGGCGGCGCCACCGTCGATGCCCCAAAGGCCCGGGCGGCCTCCCCGGCGCGGGCGAGCGCGGACGCCTCTCCTTCGGTGATCAGCTTCGCTGGCAGGAGGTGGCCGTGGATCGCGGCCAGGAGCGCGGCCGGCTCGGCGCCGGGGTCCCCGCGTGGATCCAGCGACCGGAAGCCGAGGACCATCGCCTCCCGGAAGAGTGCGAGCGCCTCCCCTGGCTGGCCTGCCGCGACCAGTGCGACGGCGCCGGCCCGCTTCCGCTCCGCGAGGGCCAGGAGGTCCCGGCGCGCGGCCTGGACCGGGTCGGCCGTGGCGGCGTCCGGCGGCGCCCTGTAGAGCACCTCGGCCCCCGCGAGCGGCGACGCGCTCCCGAGCGGGGCGAGCGCCTCGGCCGCGCGGGTCGCCAGCAGCACGGCGCCGTCCACTGCGTCGGCGGGCGCGTCGCCGCGGACCAGGCCGAGGAGCCGGCCATCGGCCAGCCGGACCACCTGCTCCAGGGCGGCACCCACCCGCTGGCGCAGCGCCGCGACCGGATCGTCATGCGCCGCAGCGGCCACGGGCTTCCCGGTCGAGGCCGCGAACTCGCCCGAGAGCATGGTCGCGATGCGCCTCGCCATCGAGGAGCGCTCCAGCTCGACCGTCTCCTGGTCGTCGCCCACCGCGGCTGCGAAGAGGGCTCGCTTGCCGTCGAGCGTCCCCTCCATGCGCTCCTCGAAGCTCCCCTCGGACACGAGCAGCACGACGTTGACCGCCTCGCGCTGGCCAAGCCGGTGGACGCGGGCGATCCGCTGGGCCAGGACTGCCGGGTTCCAGGGCAGGTCGAGGTTCACGACGTGGCTCGCCACCTGGAGGTTGAGCCCCACCCCGCCCGCGTCGGTGGAGAGGAACACCTGGCACCGCGGATCCTCGCGGAACCGGTCGATGAGCCGGCCGCGGGCGTTCGACGGCACCCCGCCGTGGAGCCGCACGTACCCGACGCCGACGCGGTCGCACACCTCGGCGGCCATGGCCTGCATCCGCTCCCACTCCGAGAAGACCACCACCTTGCGGCCGTCACCCAGTCAGATCTCCTCGAGGAGTCGCTCCAGCTCCTCGATCTTGGGCGCCCCCTTGGTCTTCTTGTCCACCAGGCCGGCCGCGTCGCAGGCCATGCGCATCCGCTGGAAGGCGCGCATGAGCCGCTGCTCCTCCACCGGGTTGAGCGGCCGCCTCTTCAGGATGGCGAGGAGCCGAGACGCCGTCTGCTCCGCGTCCTCGTGGATGGCCGCCTGCTCCCGCGTCATCGGCACGGTGAGCCTGGAGACCAGGCGCGCCGGGAGGTCCTTCAGCACCTCCTCCTTTCGGCGCCGCAGCACCACCGGCGCGATCCGCTCGCGCAGCCGATCCAGGTTGCGGTAACCGGTGGGCCGGCCGCTCCCGTCGAGCGTCGTGAACTCCTCGTTGAAGCGCCAGAGCGGCCCGAAGCGGTGCGGGTCCACCACCTGCATCAGGCTGTAGAGATCGTCGAGCCGGTTCTCGAGCGGCGTGCCCGTGAGCACGAAGGCGAAGCGGCTCCGCAGCCCCTTCACGACGGCGGCCGTGCGGGTGCGCCAGTTCTTGACCCGCTGCGCCTCGTCGAGGATGAGCAGGTCGGGCGCCAGGTCGGCGAGCTCGCGCTCGTCGGCGCGTGCCAGCTCGTAGCTCGTGACCAGCACTGGCGGCGCCTCGGCGTAGGCCGCCTGCCGGGCCTCGCGCGAGCCGGAGACCACCACGACGTCCTCTGGCCCCCACCCGCTCGCCCAGCCGCACCACCTCGGCCGGGAGCTCCACGCCGGTCTCCACCGCGGATCGCGCCAGCTCGGGCCAGGCAACGTCCAGCGCCCCGCGGAGTCGCCCGTCCGGGCCGAAGAAGCGGGCCGCGAGGCGGCGTTCGGCGGGCCGGGCGCCACCAACCACGCGGATCCTCACCGACTCCTCGGGCTCGAAGACCAGGTGGAGGTAGCTCGCCGCCGGTCCAGCCGCCAGGGCCCGCTTCCAGCGCCGCGGCGCGTCGGTCCGCAGGTGGTGCAGCACCGCCTCGACGTGCTTGCAGGTGCCGAGCAGGTTGGTCTCGAAGTCCGGGCAGGTGCACCCGTTGTGAGCGGCGTCGAGCGCCCGCAGGGTGACGAGGTAGGCGCGCGAGGAGGGGGAGGCGACCTCGTACTACCAGGACGACGCCCTCTGGGCCTGGCACCGCGCGGGTCAGCGGGGTCTGGTCGTGCTCCCCACCGGAAGCGGCAAGACCCGCGTGGCCGTCGCCGCCATGGCGCGGGCTCGAGTCCCGACGCTGGCCCTCGTGCCGACCCGCGTGCTCCTCGACCAGTGGATCCGGGAGCTCTCAGCCGCCTGCTCGGGGCCGGTCGGCTGCCTTGGAGATGGCCAGCGTCGCCTCGAGTCGGTCACGGTGGCCACCTTCGAGAGCGGCTGGCGGCAGATGAACCGGATTGGCGACCGCTTCCGGCTCGTCGTGGTGGACGAGGTGCACCACTTCGGCGACGGGCGCCGCGACGAGGCACTCGAGCTGTGCGCCGCGCCCTTGCGGTTGGGGCTGACAGCGACACCTCCCCGGACGCCGTCCGCGGAGCGGCTCCTCGAGCTCGTCGGCCCGACCGTCTTCGAGCTGTCGGTCGGCGACCTCGCCGGCAGCTACCTCGCCCCGTTCGAGCTGGTGACGCTGCGGCTTGATCTCGACCCGGCGGAGCAGCGGACGTGGGAGCGAGCTGTGTCGGAGTATCGCCCGGTCCTGCGTGCCTTCCAGCGGAACGCGCCGGGCGCAGACTGGCTCGAGTTCGTTCGAGCTGCATCGCGGACCGAGCAGGGGCGGCAGGCCCTCGCCGCATTCCGCCTGAGCCGCAGCATGCTGGCCTTCCCTTCCGCCAAGCGGGACGCCGTGGCCGGCCTGCTGGCTCGCCACGCGACGTCGCGGGTGCTCATCTTCACCTCCGACAACACGACCGCCTACGCCGTGGCGCGCCAGCACCTCGTCATGCCCATCACTTGCGACATCTCCAAGGTAGAGCGTGCCACCGCGCTCCACCTGTTCCGGAAGGGCGAGCTGCGGGCGCTGGTTTCGGCCCGCGTCCTGAACGAGGGGATCGACGTCCCCGACGCCGACGTGGCCATCGTGGTCGGCGGCACCCAGGGCGAGCGTGAGCACGTTCAGCGCATCGGTCGCCTCCTGCGGCCGCGGGAGGGCAAGACGGCCGTGGTCTACGAGCTCGTCATGCGGGGCACCTCGGAGGTCACCCGTCCGCGAGCTCGACGAGCGCCTCCGCGAGCCCCTCGCGGGCGTCCCGGACGACAGGCGGCGCCTCGTGGCCCATGTTCTCCTTGGCCTGGCCCGGTCTCGCGTGGGCTCCGCCGTGCCGCCCCGGGAGGCGAGGGCCCTGGTGTTCACGGCCGCGGCCAGGAGCCCCGGCCGGCCGGCCGATGCCGTCCTTGCGGGCTGCGCCGAGGAGATGCGGATGGTGCCGGAGGCGCTGCGCGATGCGCTCTTCGCCGATCTGTTCAGTCGGGCCCATGGTCCTGCCCAGGTACGAGGGCGCCGGCGGAGCTCACTGACGATGGCAGTCCAGTGGTCCAGGCGGGTCACCACCGGCTTCGACCGGTACCTCGAGGAACAGCTTCGAAGTCCTGCCTTTGCAGCGGCATACGCCGCGCCGCCGCCAGGCTGAGATCGAGATGGAGAAGGAGGCGCTGTGCCTCACCCCCGATCCTTCTTCACCTCGCCGCCGCGCTTCCGCTCGCCCACAAGCCCCAGCTCCCGCGCTTCGCGGCGAGCCAGGCGCTCGGCCGCAGCGATCTCCGCGCGGGTGAACAGCCGCGCTTCGATGGCGGCCCACGGCTTGGGCTTCGAGCGCTTCATGGTCCGAGGCACAACTCACGCGGGCGGCGGTCAGACCTCTGCCAGGCGAGCAACCATGTCCGGGTACTTGCGGACCAGCCCAATGAGCAGGGCTGCCTGTGCGTTGGGCTTGGCGCGCCCTTGCTCCCAGTTCTCTAGGGTCCGTGGGTTGGTGCGCAGGCAGATGGCGAACAGGGCGCTGGACAGGTGTAGCTGCTTCCGAACTCGGACTAACTCGGCCGGGCCAACATGAGGGGGCGGCTTGTAGGCAACAGCATGGGTGCGGAGCGTGCGCTTTCCCGAGCGGGCCTCGGCTAGCGCGGCGACGCCCTCTTCCAACTCGGCAAAGAGATCCCGACGGGGCGTGCGCTTCGGAACAGGCTTGCGGATGGGCTTCATGGAGACTTCCTTGCCTTCAGTTCGGCCTTGAGAATGGTGCGGACGGCCTTGCGTTGGTCGGGGGTGAGGTCGCTTGCCTCGCCCTTTCCATAGAGAGTGAACAGCCAGAACTGCCGTCCGGGCACCCACCAGTAGTAGATGACACGCAAGCCTCCTCGCTTGCCCTTCTGGCGCCGGGAGTCGCCGCAGCGGAGCTTCCGCAGGCCGCCAGTATCCTGGATCAGGTCGCCCGCCTCTGGGTCGGCCATGAGGATCGCCTGGAGCGCCGAGAACCCTTCATCGTCGAGGTACTCCGATCGATAGCGCTCGAACGCAGGAAGCTCGACGAATAGGGCTCTCACCGGTGGCAAGTATACGTAGATTACGTGTGTACGCAAGCAGCGTACAACTAGCCCTCGCCAGAGCCTGTCCCTCGCGAGGATCCGGTCCGCGCTGAAACCATTGACGATTCGGCCCAAGGCCTGGATCCTCCCCGGCTCGATGCTCCGCCTCCTCCTGGCCCTCCTGCCGACGCTCCGCTCGGCCATGCGCTCTCGACGCGACCTCGTGGTCGAGAACCTGGCCCTCCGCCAGCAACTCGTCACCCTGGCCGGTCGACGACACCCCGACATCCGGCTCGCCGATCGCGTCTTCTGGATCCTGCTGCGCCGCCTCTGGAGCGGTTGGGCAGAGAGCCTCGCCATCGTCCGGCCTGACACCGTCGTGCGCTGGCACCGCGCCGGGTTCCGCTTCTACTGGAACTGGCTCTCCAGGCGCGGCAAGCGCTCCGGCCGCCCTCCCCTCCCGCGCGAGGTCCGTGCTCTCGTCCGGAGGATGGCCACGGAGAACTCGTGGGGCGCGCCCCGCATCCACGGGGAGTTGCTGTGCCTCGGCTTCGACGTCTCCGAGCGCAGCGTCTCGCGCTACCTGCGCACCCTGCCTCGCACCCCGAGAGCCAACCCCACCTGGACGACCTTCCTCCGGAACCATCGAGACGGGATCGCCGCCATGGACTTCTTCTCGGTGCCCACCGCGATGTTCGGCGTCCTGCATGTGTTCCTCATCGTCCGCCACGGCCGACGCGACGTGGTCCGATGCGCCGTCACGGCCAGCCCGACCGCGGCCTGGGTCACCCAGCAGCTCCGAGAGGCCTTTCCGTTCGACTCGGCGCCGCGCTTCATGATCTTCGACCGCGACGCCATCTTCTCGGCCGGCGTTGTGGCGACACTGCGGTCGATGCAGGTGGAGCCGACGCGGACCAGCTACCAGAGCCCATGGCAGAACGGGGTCGCCGAGCGCTTCGTGGGCACCGTCCGCCAGGAGTTGCTCGACCATGTCATCGTCCTGAACAAGCCCCATCTACACCGCCTCCTCGAGTCGTTCGTCGCTTACTACCATCAGGACCGAACGCACCTCGGCCTCCGCAAGGACTCCCCGCGCGGGCGTCCGGTGGGGTGCCGTCCGAACCGGGCCGCCACCGTCATCAGCCTGCCCCGGGTCGGCGGCCTGCATCACCGCTACGCCTGGCTGGCGCACGGCGGCGTAGACCGGCCATCTGGTTCGCGCCCTCGCTCTGCCGTTCGCCGCGGGAGATCGGACTGGAGTTCTGCCCGGGACTCTGCTCGGCCATCCATGCTCCGAACACTTCCGGCCCGCTGCCGCATCGCCGCGGTGGCTGAACTCCCTTCACCACGCACGGACCGTGTATTGGCGAACCACAGGCGCTGCGCGGCCACCCGGGGCTGGCGTGGAAGGCGTTGAACGCGAGGCGCCATCAGGCCGGGCCGGGCTGACTGCATCGGTACTCCGGCCGATCGAAACCTCGCCGCTGCGAGATTCCGAATCCGGACCCATCAACCCCTCGGGCGCCACCGGACGGCCTGCCGTGCCACGGCCCGACCGCCCCCAAGCGCCTTCTCCCACGCTTCGCCGGCAAGGCCGATGGCCTCGGAGGCCACGCTACGAGCGACTGGTAGCTCCCGGCCGCACCCTGGGCAGCCGCTTGCCTCGACCCGCGCCAAGAAGCCGCAGGTCGGGCACGGCCGGCGCCATCTCCGGTCCACCGTTCTCGCGACCAGCCCCCCCACAAGGAACAGCAGCAAGCCGACCACGGCAAGAGCCAGCGCCAGCATCGGTCCTGCGTATACGGCGACTGCAAGCCCGGCGACGCCGCCCTCCTCCAGTCGATTCAGCCAGCGTCGAGGGCTGAACGCTTCCGTCTCGAGCTGACGCAAGAGGGCGTGGAGCCAGTGGCGAGATGCCGACGCAAGAACTGCGACACCCGCCCCCGCGGCGCCCGCTAGCAAGGCCATAGGAGCCGACGGAGAATGACCAGAACCAAGCGCCCCGAGAACTGCCGCCGCGGCGACACGCCCACCACCCGCCGCTATGCCGAAGACGGTCTGTAGATCATCATCTCGCTCGGTCGCGAACTCGATGACCAAGAGTGCGACCGCGGCACCGAGGCCCAACGGCGTGCCCAGGAACTGCAGCTGCTGCGGCACGAACCCAGGCGCGACGATGGACATGGCGCCAGACACGAGCAGGAACAAGGACGCGCGAGTTCCGGTGGCCGCCCCCAGCGCGAGAACGGACGACCACCGCAGGGACTCGGCACTCAGGGAGGGGCCCGTGGCCAGTGTGTCCACACCGGCAACAAGCGCTGTCGCCTGGGAAGTCACCCAGAACGCTAAAGAGAGCGACGCCGTCACGCCAAGGACCAGCACGAGCACTGCGCTACCGAGGATCAAGTATTCGCCCAGCGCGATGGGGGCTGCCCTCTCCTCCCGCCTCGCCTGCCACCCCAGGTACCGCTTGGCGGCCCACGCAAGAACCGCCACCTGCAGCGCCGATGCTGCCGTCTTTCCGATGTGGCCAACGAGCGGGATGAGGGTCAGGAGTTCTACCAGCCCGATGTTGATGGCGACGAAGGATGCCCCCGCGAGGTTGAACGTCCAGACGGCCACGATTCGACGACGGACGGAGAACAACCGGGCAGCTGGCCGAACGAGCGCGAACTGGATCCACAGGAAGGCCGCGGCCAGCACGAGGCCGGCCACCGCTGGAGCCCACCCCGCCAAGAACACGCACCCCGCTGCGGCCAGCACGGCCATCCACGTGCGCCTGTGTGACTGCGCCTCAAAGAGACTGCCCACGATGGCTCGGTCCTCGGCGGACCGCATCGTGGACGTCCCACACGCCGGGCAGGCCCCCCCGTGCAGCGCGGCCCCCCCAGGGAGCCGCTCCGCACACCGACGACAGCGGCCCGTCACAAGGAGCGTGAGCTGGCGGGCCTCGTCCGTAACGGCCGCATCTTCCGCCCGTGGTCCCCCGACTTGCCCGGTTTCCCGCTCGGGAGTGCGCGGTTCGCTAGAAGGCAGCGGTGGCGGCAGCGGAGGTGGGGCGAGCGGTGGTGGGAGGGCAGCCATGACCGAATCGTAAACCACACCATCCCGGGTGGCTACTCGATCTGCCCGACCACGCGTACCGCGGGTGTGTGACGCGTACGGCATGTCGCGTCGAGGATTTTCCGATGAGTTCGACTGCGTCTACATGCCGTACCAGCTGTACCCCACGCTCACCGGCAGCACGACGGCCACCCTGCCCACTCCACCGGCCATCACCTGCACCCTCGGCGTGAAGGCGAGACTCCAGTGATCAGCGAACTGCCACTCGACGCCGGCCAGCGGTGAGAGCACGAGGGAGGTGCTGGAGCGGTCCGGGAGCCCCAGTCCGAAGCTCTGCGGGCTACCTGGGTCCGAGACGTCGAGGTGGTCGAGCTTGGTGAGCATCTGCTGCGCCCAGCCGACCTCCCCGCCGACGAACCAGCGCCAGGTGAGCCCCTGCACCCAGCGGGCGCCGAGAAGCACGCCCCACCGGCTCACGGTGGCGCAAGTGGTTCCGACGAGGGGCCCAGCGTCGGAGTCGACGGTCGTGCCGGGGTTGGTGAACTCCGCTGCCGCCTCATAGAACCCGCTCACCGAGAGCTCCAGCTCATGCCGGAGGGCGTTTCGAACGCCCACCAGGCCTCCGCCCGTCGTTCCGGAGACGCCGGAGCCGCTACCGACCGGCGGGCCCCAGGCCGGCCACCAGGTGAGGGAGGGGGCCAGCTCCACGGTGAATGCCCCTCGATCGGCGAGCGCCGTGGCGGGGGCCAGGAGGACGATCAGAGCAGCGGCGAGGGCATGTCGGCGCACGTGGGCCTCCTTCAGAACGCCTTCTCCACAAAGATGTCGAAGACCACCCCAGCGTCGAGGAGGATCGCCCACTGCCCTCCGCCCGTCGGCTGCGGCTCCTCGTGGTTGAGCGCGGCCTGGCCCGCGTTCCGGGCGATGCTCGCCGGCGTGCCGCCGGTGATGGTGTCGAGGAGGATGTTCCCGGTCCCCTTGGCGATCTTGTTGCCCAGTCCATCCCCTCGCTTCGGCTCCTGCCCCACCTTCCCCGTGGCGGCGAGCCCCGGTTTCCCGTCATCGCGGGCCATGGCGATCCCCTCGAACGCGACCTCGGTGTCGTCGTGCAGGCGCAGGCGGGAGAACCGGACGGTGAAGCGCCCGCCGGTCTCGCTCGCGTTGCCGTAGACCATGGTCCGGGTCGGCAGGACCACCTGGCCGCGGACCACGTAGGGGACGTGGAGCATCGCCTCGACCGGCCCGCTCCCGATGGTCCGCGAGTCGAGGTTGGTGAGCAGGCGCGCCTGGACATGCGCCCCATAGGCCACGCCGTGCGCCCGTGGACCTGCGGGGGCGGGCGGCGAGGCCGTGGCGACCGGCTGGGACAGCTGCAGCACGCCCGGCTCGGAACCGAGCGGTCTCGACCGCACCAGGCCGCTCGGCTCCAGCGCCGGCTGCTCGCGACGGATCACCACGCGGCCGTCGGGCGTGAGCGTGAGGCGGCCGTACTCGACCTCCTCGCCAGGGTCAGCACCCGGCGCTCGACCGACGGCACGCGCTGGATCGCGAGGGGCAGGCGGTACCGCGGCCAGGTCGGCCACCCGAGGACGAGTCGCCTCGACCGCCCGCCGCTCCGGGGCGGCTGGCTCCGGGGCCGGTGGGCTCGCGGTCGGCGGGATTGGCGCGGCCGGGAGCCCGCCGGCCTCCACGGCCGACAGAAGCGTCCGAGGCTTCGGCCGGTCGTCGGGCGCGCGCCCCGCCAGGGCTATCAGCAGGAGGGTCGCCACGACGGCGCCGGCGCCTGCCAGGAGCGGCCAGCGCCGCGCCCGGGGAGGGACGGCGCCCCACTCGGCCGCCGCGCGCCTCAGGATCTGGCTCTCCCTTCCCCAGCTGGCCGCCGCGCGTGCCTTGCCGGGCGAGGTGACCGGCGCGGGCTCCTCCAGATCCTTGAACTCCGCTCCGTGCTCGGCCGTCGGCAACGCGACCGGGGCCGATCTCCGCGAGCGAACACGGGCCTCGACGTGCGCGGCAGCGCCCGGCCCTGGATTAGCGCCTCCGGCACCCGGCTCCTCCACCGGAGCAGCGCCTCCTGCCAGCTCGATGGGCTCGATCGTCTCCTCTCCTTGAACCGCCTCGGGCTGCCTCGGGAGGCCCACCCCGGCGTCGTCGAACGGATTGACCCACGCCGGGTCGGCGGCCGCCTCCCCGGCCTCCCTGGCCTCGCGGAGTCGCAGCACGACGTCCGCGGCGTCTTGAGGCCGCCGGGCCGGATCCTTCTCGAGCAGCTCCATCACCAGCGCATCGAGCACCCCGGGCACGCCCGAATGGACCTCCGCCGGGCGGCGGGGGACGGTCCCCTTGATGGCGGCGAGCAGCTCGGACTCCGCCCTGGCGGAGCCATCCGCCGGACGCGGCACCGGCGGCACTCCGGTGAGGGCCTCGTAGAGCACGTAGCCGAGCGCGTAGAGGTCCGTCGTTGGCCGCCAGTCGAACGGCGTCCCGCTCCGCGCCTCCGCCGAGTCGAGGAACGCCACGTACTCCAGAAGTCCACGGACGGGCGATGCCACCTGACGGGGCGCGCCATTCTTTTCGAGGACTACGGCAAGACCTGGGAGGTCGACCACTCCAAGCCCCGCGCCAAGGGTGGCTCGAACCACGGCAACAACCTCAAGCCGGCGCTGGTCTCCGCGAACCGGTCCAAGCAGGCCACAGGGTCGCGTGCCATTCGCAGGTCCCAGGGCCTCAAGCGGTCGCCCATGTCGCCCGCTGAACAGGGGCGGAAGCGGAACAGCAACGCGGCGGGCGGCGCTGCGGCGGGTGCCGTCGCCGGCGGTCTCATGGCGGGGCCAGGGGGTGCGCTCGTCGGGGGCATCCTAGGAGCCATCTTCGGCAACGGCCAAAAGGTGGAGTAGTGAAGGCACTCGCAGCCCGGTAGACTGCCTGTCCGCTATGAACGAGAACTGGGAGTGCCCCTTCTGCGGGCGCCACACGACCATCACCGACGAGCGGCACTCCGAAGGTGCTCACCACATCTCCATCAAGAACAAGCACGGCAACGTAGCCCTTCGCTCCTTCGCCACCGCCTGTCCGAACAAGGAGTGCCAGGAACTGGTTCTTGTCGCTGACTTTTGCGGCTTCAGGTGGGATAGGAACGAGGCGGTATATTCCAAGGTCCATGAGCGGTGGCAACTCCGCCCGCAAGGCGCATCCAAGGTCTTCCCGGACTACATCCCTGAGCCGATCTTGCAGGACTACCGCGAGGCCTGCCTCATCCGTGACCTCTCTCCCAAGGCGTCGGCCACGCTCTCGCGTCGCTGCCTCCAGGGGATGATCCGCAATTTCTGGGACATCATCAGACCGAAGCTGGTTCAAGAGATTGAAGCAATCAAGGAAAAGGTCGACCCGAGCACCTGGGCCGCTATCGACGCCGTGCGCCAGATCGGCAACATCGGTGCCCACATGGAGAAGGACATCGACTTGATCGTTGAGGTGGATCCCTACGAGGCGGGGCAACTGATCGGCCTGGTCGAGACCTTGATCGAGGACTGGTACATCGCTCGGCACGACCGCGAGCAGCGGATGGTCAAGCTTGTAAACATCGCTGCGGACAAGAAGGCCGCCAAGAAGGGCCAGGCGGCGCCAAGCCCGGAAGTGAGGTCTGAGATAGCACCACCCACCCCAACAGCGACCGCACCAAAGATCCTGGTCACGGCCCCGCCGCCCGTCTCGCCGGGCGACGGCAAGACATAGCGCCCAGACACCGAGGGCCTCCAGTCTCGTCGGCCGAGATCGCTAGGACCTACGCCGCGCGCTGGGAGGTCGAGCTCATATACCGGGAACTGAAGACCCACCTGCGCATCGCCCACCTCGCCTCCGCCCGGCGCGCCGTCGTCGTGGCGCTGATCTACGCAGCGATAATCGGCCTCGCGGTGAGCGGCGCGTCACATCCCCCTACCGGGCTCACAACTGGCCTCGACCCACTGCCCTGGAGGCCTGGTCGAGCAAGCGCCTCGCTTGCTCATCGTCCCCGCTCGCAGCCGCCTCCCCCGCCAACTTCCCGCACGCCTCGAGGAACGCCGGGATGGCGCTCGGCAGCACCATGGTGGCTGCTGACTTCGGTGGCGCGGCGTCGACCACCGCCTCACTGGCCGCACCAGGCGCACCCGGCGTCACAGAATTTGGTGCGCCGGTGGTGCGCGGAGGGGGTTCCGGAAAAGACGAAGGCCGCGACCCGCCGGTTTCCCGTGCGATGTCGCGGCCTTCCAAG
>JANNKC010000197.1:0-7356 GCA_031396105.1 Anaeromyxobacter sp. | reverse complement strand
TCAGACGCAGAACGGCGGGTTGAACGCCTTATCCCTTGGTCCACGCCGGCCTGGTCGAGGCCAAGGCGGTCGGCCAGCTCTCCTGCTTCGAGGCGGCCGTCATGCTGGCGCGCACCATGGGCATCATCCCCGCCCCCGAGTCGAGCCACGCCATCCGCGGCGCCATCGACGAGGCGCTGGAGGCCAAGAAGGAGGGGAAGCCGCGCACCATCCTCTTCAACCTCTCGGGCCACGGCCACGTGGACATGACCAGCTACGAGGCCTACTTCGCCGGCAAGGTGGAGGACTACGAGTACCCGGCCGAGAAGGTGAAGGAGTCGCTCAGGCACCTGCCCAAGGTGACCGCCTACCAGCCACCCCGCCTCCGCCGCTCCGCAGCGCGGGCCTGCCGCCAGCGCCGCACCAGGGCCCCTCCCGCACCGTCGGGATGGGGGCCCGTTCGTTGGACCGGGCTGTGCCGGGCACCTCGGCCCTCGCGGGTCCGGTTCATGCGCCAGCGCGGGCCGCCCGCTAGGGTACGCCCTCCATGACCCGCACCCGGCTCGAGGCCTTCAGCGACGGCGTCATCGCCATCATCATCACCATCATGGTGCTCGAGTTGCGCGCTCCGCACGGCACCGGGCTCGAGGACCTGTGGCGCCTCTGGCCCAAGGGGCTGAGCTACCTCATCAGCTTCGTCATCGTCGCCATCTACTGGAACAACCACCACCACCTGTTCCACGCCGTGCAGCGGGTGGACGGCCCGGTGCTCTGGGCCAACATCCACCTCCTCTTCTGGCTCTCCCTCATCCCCTTCACCACCGCCTGGATGGGCGAGGAGGCGGCGGCCGAGGTGCCGGTGGCGGCCTACGCCGTGGTGCTGCTCCTCTCGGGCGTCGCCTACTTCATCCTCACGCGCGTGCTCCTCCGGCTCCACGCCGAGGACTCGCACCTGGCGCGCGCCCTCGGCGCCGACTGGAAGGGGAAGGCCTCGGTGGTGGCCTACCTGGTGGCCGTGCCGCTCGCCTTCGTGAGCCGCTGGGCCGCCCTCGCCATCATCGCCGGGGTGGCGCTCGTCTGGCTCGTACCGGACCGGCGCATCGAGCGGACGCTGGAGCGGGGCCCCCACCCCGGCGGGTAGCCTCCCCCGCCGGGCGGTCCTCGCCGTCGCCCGAACCGGGTATGCGTGGTCCTCCGCTCCAGCACCACCGGGCACCCGCACCGGAGGCCCCATGCGCCGCGTCCTCGCCGCCGCGCTCGCCGCCACCTTCTCCTGTCCGCCCCGGCGCGTGCGAGGCCGGGCGTCCGTGGTTATCGAGTCGGGATGCCCGTCATCGATCGCAGCCGCATCCCCGAGCAGGTCGGCTCCAAGTATCCCGCCCCGCACGACGCCCCGTGCCGCCAGCGGCGCTTCCGTCGCCTCGGCGAGGCCGGCGGCTTGACCAGGCTCGGCGTCGCCGAGGTGGTGCTGCCGCCCGGTGCCTGGTCGAGCCAGCGCCACTGGCACGCCGAGGAGGACGAGTTCGTCATGGTCCTGGAGGGCGAGGTGGTGCTCGTCACCGACGAGGGCGAGGCCGTGCTCCGCGCCGGCGACTGCGCCGCCTTCAAGGCCAACGACCAGAACGGCCACTGCGCCCAGAACCGCTCGGCCGCCCCGGCCCGCCTCCTCGCCTGCTCCAATCGGAGCGGTGAGGACCACGGCGAGTACCCCGGCCTCGACCTCGTCTTCACGGGGGACCGCTACGCCGGCCGCGGCCGCTACCTGCACCGCGACGGGACGCCCTACTGACGACGGCGACGCACCGCTGCCCGACGAGACGCCGGTCTTCGCCATCGCCATCGTGCGCTGACGTCCCGCGGCTTCGGCCTCGACGCCCGCGCCGGGCCGTGGTGTGTTGGCACGCGGAGGGCGCTTGAACCAGTTCTTCCTCTTCGTGATGCTGTCCTGGCTCCTGCGGAGCCCGGTGCTGGCGCTCGTCGTCATGGTGGCCATCTGGTGGCTGGGCGACCGGGCCACCTTCCGCCGCGCTTCCGCGCCGGTGAGCTCGACCTGGAGCTGGGCCGGCTGCGACTGGCCCGCGGCGACCGCGAAGCCCTGGCGCGGCGCGATGGTGGTGGCCTGGGTGGCCGGCGCGCTCCTGCTGGCGCTCCCGACCATCGCCCAGTGCGGCGGCGCCCACGGCCCGGGCCCGTACTCGGGGTTCGACCCGGACCGGTGAGCGCCGCCCTGGCGCCTCGCGCGCGGCGGCGACCCGCTACTCCGCGCTGATGATGGGGCAGTTGACGATGAAGCCGCTGGCCGCGAAGGGCGTGCCGTCCGGCGCCGTCACCAGCCCGTGCGAGGCGAGGCCGAGCACGTCGCCGTAGTCGTCCTGGCGCAGGTCCTGGCCGGTGGCCATGGCCTCGGGCGTCCAGGCGGCCAGGTGCACGTCCCAGAGCGGGCTGTAGCGCCCCTGGTTGGGTGCCCAGCGCAGCACGTTGAGCGGAGAGAGGCCGTCGAGGATGGCCGAGTTGAGCCCCTGCCGCTCCGGGTCCGCCGCGCCGGTGCGGCCGTTCACGAAGGCCGCCAGGCTGGTGCGCGCCGAGTGGGTCGAGTCGTCGCCGAGCGACGGCGCCTCGTCCATGAGCGGCGCCAGCGTGACGTTCTCGAGCGCCGCCGCGGCGCCCAGCGAGGCCTCGGTGGAGAGGTAGAGGACCGCCTTGCCGCCCGCGAAGCCCGGGGTCCCCTCCATCGTCACCGTGCCGCCGGCGCGGTCGATGGAGACCACCTTGGGCGAAAGGCCGGTGGCGTTGGCCACGTGGGGCGCGTTGCGGACGGTGCCGTCCGGAAGCTGGATGAACGGGCTGTAGCCAGCCTCGCCCTCGGCCGCCCAGGCCACGTCGGCGGGAGGGAAGCCGGTCGGGCCGGGGACCACCCGGCGCACGCCGTGGGCGAAGTCCACCGTGGCGGGGAAGCCCACCGCCCCGCCGGCCATCGTCACCACCTGCGCCGCGCGCGAGCCGCGCAGGTTGGCCAGCTTCCGCGAGCGGTTGACGCCGAGCGCGTCGGCGTCCTTGTCGCTCGAGGAGTCGAGGACGACGTACCAGACCTCGCGCCCCTGGCTCGTGCCGCGGTGGAGCGGCAGCGTGACGGTGCCGTCGGGGTGCTCGACGGCGCTCCCGATGAAGAGGGTGCGGCCGCTGCCCTGGCGTGCCTGCGGCGCGGCGGGATCGGGGGAGGTGGCGGCGGGCCCGCAGGCCGAGAGGGCCAGGGCGGCGAGGGTGACGGCGATCGGCTGCGTCATGGGGGGGCTCCAGGGAGGAAGGTGGATGGTGCTGAGTGGTGAGTCGCCGCAGCGGCCGTCCCGTTACGCGCGGCCGGACGGCTCCGATGGAGGTCCACACCTGCTTGCGCGCCCGCCCCTTCGGTTGCCCAGGGTGGTGCGGGCGGCTACAGAGGCCTCCATGACGAGAGCCCTGCTCCTCTTCCTCGGCGTGGCCACCGTCGGCAACGCCGTCTACCGCCTGGCGCAGAAGAGCGTGCCGGCCACCGCCAACCCCATGGTGGCGCTCATGGGCGCCTACCTGGTGGCCTTCGCCGCCGCGGCGGCGGCGGCCCCGCTCTTCGGGCTGCCGCCGGCCGGCGCCTGGCGCGCCCAGCTCTTCTCGGCACCGGTGCTCTGGCTCGGCGCCGGCGTCTTCCTCATCGAGATCGGCTTCCTGCTGGCCTACCGCTCCGGCGGCGGTCTGCAGTGGTCGGGGGTGGCGGTCAATGCCGCCTCGGCGCTGCTGCTCCTGCCGGTGGCGCTGCTCTTCTTCCGCGAGGCCTTCTCGCCCGCGCGGGCCAGCGGCCTGGCGCCCTGCCTGGCCGGCCTCTGGCTGCTGTCGCGCGGCTAGATCACGGGCCGTTCCCCGCCCCTACCCGGCCAGCTGCCCCAGCACCGCGTCGAAGACCAGGTCCATGCTCGTCACCTCTCCCTTGCCGACGATCGAGGATACCCCGCGCCGACCCTGAACCAGTTGCCGTAAGGTACACTATCAGACCAAGGACGGCGGGTTGAATGACTTACCCCCCCCCCGCACTCCACCAGCATTCGTCCCGGCACCCAGGTGATGGGACCCAGGGACCTCTCCCGTCCGCCCTACCTTGCGGTCAAGCGCCCCTTCACGGCGAGGACGAGCTTCCGCGCCACCGCGACGGCGCGCCCGGCCTCTTCGCGTGTGGGGTCGCTGACGTCGCCTGGATATCGGAACTTCCAGGCGAACTCGGTGAGCGGCGCGGCCGCATCGACGAGCTCGCCGAGCCCGGGGTCGATGGCCGTGCACGCCCGGCCAATCTCCTCGATGCTGTGAGTCTTCCGGAAGGGCTCGTCGTGCAGGGCCAGGAAGGCCTTGAGCGCCTTCTCGGCGGCCTGCTAGCGTGGAAGGCCACGTCGCCCCATAGCCCGGCCTCCGGCGTGCCCAGCTCGAGGTCCGCCGCCCGTAGGTCCAGCTCGGCCCTTGCGAGCCAGGCGCGTGCGTCCTCGAGCCTCGCGTCGTCAGGCGGCATGGAGGAGGCGCCCCTCGCGGAGGACTGTGCCGGGGAGCGAGGCCTTGAGCCCCTCGCGCCGGTCGAACCAGCTCCGGGTGCACACCAGGACGTCGGCCGCGACACCGGTCCCACGCAGCACCTCATAGGCGAGCCGGGAGCGCCGGCGATCGGCCGAAGCGTCGTCCGGCACGACGAGCAGGAGGTCGTAGTCGCTGTCAGGCCCGGCCTCGCCGCGCGCCCGGGAGCCGAAGAGGTACACCCTCTCCGGCCGGTAGGCCGGGACGAGCCTGCGGAGCAACTCCGCCAGCGTCGGGTCGCTCACCCTGTGGGGGGCCTCGGCCATGGCGCCCAGTGTAGCCCGCCTGCCGCCACAGGTCGCCTCCACGTGCGCTGCCGCCGCCGGACGGCCGCCGCCCCAGTGGCTCAACGGTGGCCAAGGCAGCTCCGCACGAAGCGCCGCAGGTCCCCGCCGGCGATCCTGATGGCGTGCGTCGAGATCCGGAGGTACGCCAGCCGCCCCGAGGCACAGAGCGCGTAGACGGTTGCCGTGGACGTCTTGAGCCGCGCCGCCGCCTCTTTCACGGTGAGCAGCGAATCCGCACCACGGTGACGTTTGCATTTCCGGTGCATTGAACGATCGGCGAAACTCGGCAGAATTCGGCGAAGGCATGGAAGATGCTTCGCTCGGGAACTCGCCTGATTGCGAAGCCTTGCGATACCCTGCATCCATTGACTGATCGTGCGCGCGGACTTGGGGTGCAAGTGGTCGCTGGTTCAAATCCAGTCGCCCCGACAGTTCGAAGGCCCTGAGGTTCCTCGCGAAAGCGGGCGCCTCGGGGCCTTCACTTTTCGCCATTTCGACCGCTTGCATTACCGGTGCATTAACTCGCGGCGGCTCGGCGAAGGTGAGCGCCCGCTCCACGTCGGCCCGGAAGTCCTCCAGGTCGCTGTGGTCGTAGACGGCCGCAGTGATCTCCGGCGACGAGTGGCCGAGGTTGCGCTGGACGGCGCCCAGGTCCACGCCGGCCTTGCGGAGCAGCGTGGCGTGGGTGTGGCGCAGGTCGTAGAAGCGGAGCTTGCGTGGCACCGGCGAGACCCAGAGCCGCATGTTGCACTTCGGGCAGCGCGCCTCCGAAGGTGCCGGCCGAAGCTCCTCGAACCCGCACCCCTTGCGCCGGCAGATGTGCCGGTACCCCTCGACCACGCCGGCCCGTCCCAGCGCCCGCCGCAGGTGGTCCACGAGCCGGAACCGAACATCCGGGTCGTAGGGCGAGCCGTCGGCGCGGGCGAAGACGTGCTCGGACGGCGAGGCCTTCATGGCTGCCTCGAGGAGGGGTCGCAGCTCGCTCACGATGGTCACGTCGCGGGCGTCGCCGTCCTTGGGCAGCGGCGCCTGCCAGGAGTGGCGCACCACCAGCGTCCAGCTCCTGGTGTCCACGTCGGCCTTGCGGAGGCCGAGCGCCTCGCCGGGGCGTAGGCCGGCATAGATGCAGGTGGCGGCGATCCAGCGCCAGGGCGCGGCGAGCGTCGGTACGGGGAAGCTCGCCAGGGTTGGCAGGACTTCGCCGCGCCTCAGGACGCAGCGAGCCGACTGGCTGGCCTTGGGAATCTTTCGCCGCTTCACCCAGCGGACCGGGTTCTCGGTGGTCCAGGTGCGGTGCTTCGGGTCGCGGGCCCGCTCGAACATGTTGAAGACGGCGCTGCGAAGGTGGTTGAGGCTCTGGGCCGAAAGCACCGGTTCTTTCTGCGTGAGCAACTGGTCGAGCTTGTCGGCGAAGAGTCCAGCCGTGCCGGGCTTGAGCTCGAAGTCGCGCAGCTCGCCCAGGTGCTTCTGCAGGAAGGGGAGGAACTTGTCGTTCGAGTAGCCCCGCCGAGCCGAGCCGTACCGATCCCACCACCAGTCGAGCAGCTCGCCGAAGGTAGACCGCTCACCCGGATCCGGCTCCAGCCCCTCCCGCTGGCGCCAGGCCTGGCGCTCCTTGTCCTGGGCGAAGAGGGCCGCCTCGGCCTTGGCGTGGGCTGGCGTGACCTTCTGAATCAGGCGGCCATCGGCGCCGCGCCACATCGCGTACCACTTCGTCCCTCGCTTCGTGACCGACGCCATGCCTCGCCTCGCTTCCGCCTTCCTGGAAGTCTATCGCCCCGAGCGACGGGCGCCGCCCGACTCGACCCAGGCGCGCAACTCACCGGGTATAAACCTGAGGCCCCAGCCGCCGAGCCGCCGGACCGGCAGCGAGCCGTCCTCGGCCCGGTGGTAGACCCAGCTCACGCTGCGCTTGAGGAACCGCGCGGCCGCGTGGACGTCCCAGAGCTCGTCGTCGGGAGGGAGCGAGGCTGGGGGCGCTGCCAGGCGGCCTGCAGCCTCAGCGGACGGCGCGGCCGGTGTCTTGGCTGCCGGTGCCTCGGCGCCGACTGGCGAGCCGCCTGCGCGCGCTCCGATGGCCTTCCTGGGCCGCCTGGTCGCGGGTGGCCGAGCAGCCCGCCTGGCCACCGGCTCGGGCTCTGGCTCTGGCGCTTGCACCTCGTTGCCCTGCCCTGCCCACTCGAATGTCGCCTGGTCGCTTCGCGTCTCAGCCATGACTCACTCCGCTGTTCATCTTCCTGTCCCGGTAGGCCGGGGGGACACGGGCGCCGGGACGGCGTCTGGCCCGAGCCCCGCATCGACCACCTGCTTCACGAACCCTCGAAGCGCCTTGATCGCGTCTATCGGGACGGGCGGTAGCTGCAGCTGCGGCCCACCGGCCTTGTTGTGGTCGGTGATGATCTTGCGCAGGGCGTTCAGGCTCTCCGCCAGCGCGTTGAAGCCTGAGCGGACGCGCTCCAGCATGGGCTCGTCGAACGTGACCACCCGGGTGCGCTGCGGCGCG
>JANNKC010000119.1:0-29248 GCA_031396105.1 Anaeromyxobacter sp. | reverse complement strand
GAGCTCCACCCGGCCGGCCTCGATCTCGGTCTGGAGCGAGCTGGCGAGCTGGCCGTACTCGGCGCTCCGCTTCTCCAGCTCGGCCTTGGCCACCTCCAGCTTCTTCTTCGACTTGGAGAGCTCGTCCACCAGCGCCTGCTGACGGGCATTCTCCTCGCGGAGCCGGTTCAGCTCGCCCTGCTTGGCCACCAGGTTGGCCTCGTCGGACTTGATCTTCTCCTGCAGCGTGCGGGCCTCGGCCTGCATCCCGTCCATCTCGCCGCGCAGCGCCGCGAACTGGGCGCGGATCTCGCGGGCCTTGGCCAGCTCGGTCTCCCAGTCGGCCTTGTACCTGGCGGCCTCCGCCTCCTTCCGTTCGTAGGTGCCGGTGGTGACGCAGCCGACCGTGGCGAGGGTCGCACACGAAAGGGCTACAGCGAGGGAGCGGACCATGATTCCTCCGGAGCGGTGGGGGTGGCGGGCATCCTACGCCGCCGCGCCGCGCCCGGCGACGGCGATGGCGGGTGTACCTCGGCGCCCCCACCGGGCCGCGCCGCTGCTACCATCGCCGCCCATGCGCGCCCCGCCCGGCACCATCCTCCTCGCCTCCCTCCTCGCCCCTCTCCTCGCCGCCTGCGGCGGCCCGGCCCGCATCGAGCTCGAGCCGGGCTCGGTGACGCTCTTCGGCCGCGGCCAGTCGGCCACGCTCCACGCCACGCCGCGCGAGAGGTCGGGCAAGCCGGTCCCCTCCGAGATCTGCGCCTGGTCCTCCTCGGACCCCAGCGTGGCCACCGTGGCGGGCAAGCACAACCAGGCCACGGTGACCTCGGTGGCGCCCGGCACGGCCACCATCACCTGCGCCCTCGGCGCGCTCAGGGCCGAGGTGGTGGCGGCGGTGCGCGCGGTGGCGCGCGTCACCGTGGCGCTGGAGAAGGCGGAGCTCATCCGTTCCGACGAGAACCGGCCCCTGGCGCTCCCGGTCCAGGTCTTCGACGACCAGGGCGCGCCGGTGGTGGGCCGGCTCGCCTTCACGCGCTGCCAGGACGAGGAGGTCTGCCGCGGCGACGCGCGCGGCCAGCTCTGGGCCGTGGGCGCGGGCACCACCACCGCCACCGTGGAGGTGGAGGGCGTCAGGGTCACGCTGCCGGTCACGGTGAAGGACGACCGGACCGAGGCCACCAGGCCCACGGTGCTGAAGAGGGGCTACATGGAGGACCTGGAGAAGGAGGTCCGGCTGCGCCAGGCGGCGGAGGCGGCGGCCGAGGCCAAGGCCGCCAAGGCGGCCGGGAACCGGTGAGCCGCTCCATCCACGACGCGGGCCCGCGCCACCGGGCATCCGTTCGTGCCGGGGGACGTCCGGGGTGGCTCGCGTCCGCGATGCGGGGCCTCGCGGTCCTGGCGCCGGTGGCCCTGGCGGCCTGCGAGTACTACCAGGTGCCCCACTTCGACGCCCCCCGGGTGCTGGGCGGCGTGGCGGTGCCCGCGGCCACGCTCAACCGCGGCGCCCGCGCCTACATGACCTCCTGCCGCCCCTGCCACGGCGCGCTCGGCGACGGCCGCGGGCCGCAGGCGGTGGGCATGAGCCCGCCGCCGCGCGACCTGAGGCTCGGCATCGTCTCCTTCGGCTCGGTCCCGGCCGGCAGCCTGTGGCGGGACGAGGACGTGGTGCGGATCGTGCGCGGCGGCCTCGACGGCACGGGGATGCGCGCCTGGACCGACGTCTCCGACCAGGACCTGGCCGCCATCGTCCAGTTCGTGAAGACCCTGGCCCCGCGGTTCGGCAGCGAGGCGCCGCAGGAGCCGGTGAGCACCGTGCCGGATCCCTGGGCGGACCGCGCCGGCGAGGCCGTGGCGCGCGGGCGCGTCGTCTACCACGGCGTGGCCCGCTGCCAGGCCTGCCACCCGGCCTACGCAGCGCCCGCCGAGATCGCGGCCTGGGCCCGGGCCGCCGGCGTGACGGCCGAGCCGCGCCCCGACCCGACGCGCCCCGTCGCCGTGGCCTCCGACTTCGGACGGCACCTCCTGGCGACCGACTTCAGGGACGGGCCGCTGCGCGCCGTGCGCCCGGGCCGAGAGGGCGAGGATCTCTACCGGGCCATCGCCGCGGGGCTGGGCGGTACCGGCATGCCGACGTGGAAGGGGGTCCTGCCGGAGGCGGACCTGTGGGCGCTGGTCCACTACGTGGAGTCGCTGTCGCGCGACGGCGGGCCGTAGGGGCGAGGACCGCCCTCGACTGCGGGCCAGCCAGGTTGGCCCTCCGCACGGGGCGACCGGGGGGCGCTCGTGGCGGCCACCGGCCTGCGCCTACTTCTTCGCGCCGGCCAGCATCCGCCGGGCCGCCTCGACCTGCGTGCCGCGCGGGCAGAGCTGGACGTACCGCTCCAGCCGGGGCTGCGAGGACTCGTCGAGCCCCTTGGCGGCGTCGTAGCCGAGCTTGCCGGCGCCCCAGAGCGCCTCGCAGCGGGCCGGGTCCTTCTCCAGCGCCTTCACGTAGAGCGGGAAGAGCGCCTCGGGCTTGGCCCCGCGCGAGCGCTCGGTCTCGGCCATCTCCACGTAGGCCGCGGCGGCGCCGCCCGGGCTCCCCTGGCCGTACTCGGTGATGGCCTGGTCCAGCGCGGCCAGCGCCTGCGGCACGTTCTTCTGGTCGCGCAGCAGCCGCGCCAGCGCCACGCGGCCGTCGGGGAAGAGGCCGCCGCCCTTCTTGGCGACGTCCACCGCCCGCTCGTACTGGCCCCGGGCACGGTCGGCGTCCCCCAGCGCCCGGTAGGCGTCGCCCAGCAGCAGGGCGATGCGCGGGGACTCCCCGGCGCGGGAGGTGGCCTTCTGCAGCAGGTCCACCGCCTTCTGCGCGCCGCCCTCGGTGGCGAGCAGCGCCTGGGTCAGGTCGACGTAGAAGGCCACTCGCTTGCCGTCGCCGTTGACGGCCCGCTGGATGGAGACCACCGCCGCCGCGGCGTCGCCGTCGCGGAGCTGACGGCGGCCGATGAGCCAGGGCAGGTCGGGGCTCTGCGGATCGAGCTCGAGCGCCTTCTTCTCCTCGGCCGCCCCGTCCTCCGTCTTCCCCTGCGCGTAGGCGATGGAGGCGCGGATGGCGCTGCCCAGCGCCAGCTGGCGCGTCGAGGCGTCGCCGCCGGCGAGCGCCTGGCGAACCGCCTGCGCGGCCTGCTCGTAGAGGCCGCGGTCGAGGAGCAGGAGCGCCCGCCCCAGCAGCGACGGCACATGGTCCTTCTGGAGCCTGAGCGCGAGCTGGTAGACCGCCTCGGCCTGCTGCTCGTACCCCTCGCCGCGCCGGCGGTACTGCTCGGCGAGCTGCTGGGCGATGCGGACGTCGTTGGAGTTGAGCTTCTGGGCGCGCGCCAGCCACTCCCTGGAGGCGTCCAGGTCGCCGGAATTCATCAGCAGCACGCCCAGCGTGCCGGAGAGGAGCGCCGTCTGGCGAGCCGGGTCCTCCAGCTCCTTCTTCAGCTCGGCCAGGGCGGCCGGGGCGTCGCCCGAGGCGGCCCTGAGGTAGGCCTCGGCCGCGATGAGGTGCGAGTGGCGGTCGAGCTTCCGCGCCGCGTCCACGTGGCGCATGGCCTCGGCCTTCACCGTCTCGCCCTCGGCGTGCTCGCCGAAGCGCAGCGCGTCCACGTAGGCCAGGAAGGCGTGGCCCGCCAGCGAGTCCGGGTCGAGCTTGAGGATCTCCTTGGCCTTCTCGGCGGCGCTCCGGTAGCCGCCGGCGGTGTCACGGGAGATGAGCTCCTGAGTCTCCCGGAGCAGCTTGACGATGGCCTCGTCCTGCTCCCGCTTGGCCTTGGAGAACCAGGCCCAACCGCCCAGCGAGACGGCCAGCACCACGGCCAGCCCCACCGTGCCGAGGATGGCGGCGCGCACGCCCTTCTTCTTCCTGGGCTGACCGGGGACGATCTCGTAGGTGCTGGTGGCGTACTTCTGCGCCAGGGCCGCGGCGTAGGCCTCGCCGGCGGCGCGCCGGGGTGGCGGCGTGGGGATGGGCGCCTGGTCGGCGGCGCGGATGGCCTCCGCGGACGGCGAGGCCGGGCCAGCGGCCCGTGCCGCCGGCGCCCCCCGCGTCAGCACCGGGATGTCGCCGCGCGCCGGTGCGGCTCGGGGCGGCTCGGGCGGCAGCGCAGGCGGCGCCACCAGCAGGCCGTGCTTCTCGAGGGCGGCCTGCACCTCGGGGTCGGCGGGCGCCGCCTCGGCGGCACGGCGCAGCGCCGCCTCGCCCTCTGCCTTCTGCCCCAGCCGGAGCTGGAGCTGGCCGGCCATGAGGTGGCCGGCGGCGTAGTTGGCGTACGCCGCCAGGACCGGCTGCAGCTCCTCCAGCGCCTTGCGGTCCTTCCCCTGGTCCGCGTAGACGCGCGCCAGCAGCACGCGCGCGCTCGGATCGCCAGGGTGGGCCTTGACGCCCTTCTTGCAGACGACCATCGCCTCCATGAAGCGGCCCGAGACGAGGTAGGCCTCGGTGAGGGGTCGAAAGGCGTCGGAGATCGGGTCCGCGGCGAACGCGTGCTCGAGTGCGGCGAGCTCCGCGGCCGAGAGCTGTCGCTTGGGGCCGGGCATGGGACGCTGCGAGGCTTAACATGGGCGAGCGGGGAGTCAACCGACGCTTGACACCTGGCGCTCCGAACCGCTAATGAACGCATCCCCCAAGACCTCTGGGGGCAGCCTACGTGGGGATGTAGCTCAGCTGGGAGAGCGCTAGAATCGCACTCTAGAGGTCGACGGTTCGATCCCGTTCATCTCCACCATCACGAAGGCCCGGCCGCGCGAGCGACCGGGCCTTCACTCTTCGGCGGCCTTCACTCTTCGGCGGCCTTCACTCTTCGGCGGCCGGCGCTCGGCGGGCAGGCGGCGTGGTGGACGCGGCCGGCACGGCCACCGACGCCACGTGGACCGTCTGGGTCGGGAAGGCGAAGGAGCTCCCGGCCGCCTCCACCACCTCCATGAAGCGCAGGTAGAGCTCGCCGCGCTGGTCGCAGAAGTCGTCGAAGTCGCGGGCCTGCAGCCAGGCCATCACCTCCACCTCCAGGCTGGAGGCGGCCAGGTTGGAGAAGCGGACCACCGGCCCTTCCGGTCCGAGCGTGGGGTGGGCCTGCAACACCTCCCGGATGCCGGCCACCACCTGCCGCATCTGCGCCGAGGTGGTGGCCTGGACCAGCCCCAGCGTCACGAAGAGCCGGAAGCGGTCGCGCGCCGTGAAGGACTCGACTCGCATGTCGGCCAGCTTCCCGTTGGGCAGCGTCACCAGCGTCCGGTCCAGCGTGCGGATGCGGGTGGAGCGCATGCCCACCGACTCCACCGAGCCGAGGACGCCGTCCACGGCGATGAAGTCGCCCACCCGGAACGGCTGGTCCACGCCGATGGCGAGCGAGCCGATGAGGTTCTCCACCGTCTTCTGCGCCGCCAGGGCCAGGGCCAGGCCGCCGATCCCGAGGCCGGCCAGCAGGCTGGTGACCTGGAAGCCGAGCTCGGTGAGGACCGCCACCAGCCCGAGCGCCAGCGCCGACACCTTGGCGACCTTGCGGAGCAGCGGCACCAGGCCGACCAGCCCGGCGCTGGCGCGGGCCGCCGGCGCCTGGGCCAGCACGCCGAAGGCCACGTCGATGGCGCGGAAGGCGCCCCAGAAGATGGCCAGGAAGAAGCCGGCCTTGAGCCCGCGCCCCAGCGCGTCGTCGAAGCCGCCCGTGAGGGCCAGCATGGGCCGGAGCGCGCTCGCCACCACCAGGGCCCAGAGGAGCGTGATGGGTGGGCCGAGCCGCTCCAGCAGGAGGTCATCCCAGGCGGCCTCGGTGCGGGCCGCCACGTGGCCGAGCCCGCGGCGGGTGAGCCAGCCGGCCACCCAGCCCAGCGACGCCGCCAGCAGCGCCGCCAGCGGCAGCGCCACCCACTGCCACCAGTGGAGCCCGAGCGGTCCCAGGCGGAGCAGCCCGGGCGGGAGGTGGTCCTCGAGGAGCAGCGCGGCGGCCAGGAGCGTGGGTGGTGCGTTCATGGGTCGCGGAGGATAGCGCAGGACCGGCGGCGCGGGGCCGCGGTACCATCCACCTCCGGAGGTGGCGGATGCCCAGGCAGCCCATGCACCAGTTCGGCGAGGGGACGGAGCTGGTGCGCGTCTACCTGGCCGCCGGCCTGGACGAGGCCCAGGCGGCCGAGCAGGTGCTCGACGCGGCGGGCCTCACCTACTCGGTCGAGGTGGAGTCCTACCCATCCCGGACGATCCTCGGGTTCGGCTCGACGCGCCAGGGGGCGGGCCTCTGGCTCCTCGAGGCCGACCTGGACGCCGCCTGCGCCGCGCTCACCCGCGCCGGGCTCGTGAAGGGGCTGGTGGACCGCGGATGACCGCCCAGCCCGCCTGGCACGCCCTCTCCGCCGACGAGGCGCTGGCCCGCGCCGCCAGCGGCCCGGAGGGGCTCAGCACCGCCGAGGCCGCCACCCGGCTCGCCGCCCACGGACCCAACCTGCTGGCCCGCGCCGGAGGAGAGCGCGCCTGGCTCATCCTCTGGCGCCAGGTGGACAGCCCGCTCATCCTGGTGCTGGTGGGCGCCGCGGTGGTGGCCGCGCTGCTCGGCGAGGTGACCGACGCGGCGGTGGTGGGCGCGGTGGTGGTCATCAACACGCTCATCGGCTTCGTGCAGGAGTACCAGGCCGGCCGCGCCATCGAGGCCCTGGCCGACCTGGTGCCGGAGGGCGCCACCGCCCTGCGCGACGGCGACCGGCGCGCCCTGCCGGTGGTCGAGCTGGTGCCCGGCGACCACGTGGTGCTCGCCTCGGGCGACAAGGTGCCGGCCGATCTGCGGCTCCTCGCGGTGAAGGGGCTGCGGGTCGAGGAGGCGGCCCTCACCGGGGAGTCGGTGCCGGCCGAGAAGGACCTGGCCGCCCTCCCCGAGGCCACGCCGCTCGGCGACCGGCGCTGCCTGGCCTTCGCGGGCACCCTGGTGGCCTCCGGCACCGCCACCGGCCTGGTGGTGGGCACCGGGCAGGACACCGAGCTCGGCAAGATCTCCGGCCTGCTGCGGCAAGCCGAGTCGCTGGAGACGCCGCTCACCCGCGCGCTCGGCCAGGTGGGCCGCACCATCACCCTGGGGATCCTGGCGCTCACCACGGTGATGCTGGTGGTGGGCACCTGGCGCAGCGTGGGCCAGGGGGTGGCGCTCGGCGAGGCGCTGCGGGAGATGCTGGTCTTCTCCATCTCGCTGGCGGTGGGCGCCATCCCGGAGGGGCTCCCGGCCATCGTCACCATCGCGCTCGCCATCGGCGTGCAGCGCATGGCGGCGCGGCGCGCCATCATCCGCAAGCTGCCGGCGGTGGAGACCCTCGGCGCCACCTCGGTCATCTGCTCCGACAAGACCGGCACGCTGACCCGCAACGAGATGACGGTGCAGGCGCTCTGGACGCCGGCCGGGGAGCTCGGCGTGGAGGGCACCGGCTGGGCGCCCGAGGGGCGCTTCACGCGGGGAGGGGCCGCGGCGGCGCCCGACGCCGCGGCGCTCGACCTGCTCGGCGCGGCCGCGCTCTGCAACGACGCCACGGTGGAGCGGGCCGGCGAGGGCGTCGCGGTGACGGGCGATCCCACCGAGGCGGCGCTGGTGGTGGCGGCGGCCAAGGCGGGCCTGCAGGCGCCGGCGCTCCGGGCCGGGGCCCCGCGCCTCGACGCCATCCCCTTCGAGTCGGAGCACCAGTACATGGCCACGCTGCACCGGCTGCCCGAGGGGACGCGCCGCCTGCTGCTCAAGGGCGCGCCCGAGGCCGTGCTGGCCCGCTGCGCCGGGCTGGCCGGCGGCGGCCTGCTCGAGCAGGCCGGCGTCATGGCCGAGGTGGAGGCGATGGCCGAGCGCGGCATGCGGGTGCTGGCGGTGGCGGCGCGCCCGTGGGACGCCGCCGGCGACTCGCTGGCCACCGCCGACGTGGCGGGCGGCCTCACGCTGCTCGGCCTGGTCGGCATGATCGACCCGCCGCGGCCCGAGGCCATCGCGGCCGTGGCCGCCTGCCGCGCCGCGGGCATCCGCGTCAAGATGATCACCGGCGACCACCGCGGCACGGCCCTGGCCATCGGGCGCCAGCTCGGCCTGCTCGCGGAGGGCGAGGGGGCCCTCACCGGCGCGGAGCTCTCGGCCACCGGCGACGACGACCTCCGCCAGGTGGCGGCCGCCACGCACGTCTTCGCCCGCGTCTCACCGGAGCACAAGCTGCGGCTGGTGCGTGCCCTGCAGCGCGGCGGCCAGGTGGTGGCCATGACCGGCGACGGCGTCAACGACGCCCCGGCGCTCAAGCAGTCGGACATCGGCGTGGCCATGGGGATCACCGGCACCTCCGTCTCCAGGGAGGCGGCCGACATGGTGCTCACCGACGACAACTTCGCCACCATCGTGGCGGCGGTGGAGGAGGGGCGGCGCGTCTACGACAACCTGGTCAAGTCGCTGGCCTTCGTGCTCCCCACCAACCTCGGGCTGGCGCTCATCTTCGTCTGCGCGGTCTTCGCCTTCCCCTTCGACGCGGCGACCCAGGCGCTCCTCCTGCCGGTGCGCCCCACCCAGCTCCTCTGGATCAACCTGGTGGCGGCGGTCACCCTGGCGCTGCCGCTGGCCTTCGAGGCCAAGGAGCGGGACGTCATGCGCCGCCCGCCCCGCCCGGCCGACCAGCCCATCCTGTCCACCCTGGTGCTGCGCCGCACCGCCCTGGTGGCCGTGCTCATGACGGCCGGGGCGGTCGGGCTCTTCCTGTGGGAGTGGCACCACGCCCTGGCCCGGGGCGTGACCCCGGCGCTGGCGCTGGCGGAGGCGCAGACGCTGGCGGTCACCTCGGTCATCTTCTTCCAGGTGCTCTACCTCCTGGAGAGCCGCTCGCTGACCCGCTCGCTCTTCGCCAGCAGCGTGCGCGACAACCCGGTGGTGCTCCTCGGCGTGGCGGCCACCCTGGGGCTCCAGGCCGCCTTCGTGTACGCGCCCTTCATGCACCGCGTCTTCGGGACGGCGCCGCTCGATCCAATCGACCTGGGACGCGCCGCGCTGGTGGCCACGGCGATCCTGCCCGCCATGCTGGTGGAGAAGGCGCTGACCAGGCGCTCCGCCCGGGCGGCCTGACGCCGGCCCGCCCGGCGCCTCCCGCACGGTGGCGGAGCGCCCGGTGGACCGGGGTTCGCCGGAGCCACCCCGCTAGGGCGCCCGCGGCGGCATGGGCGGCGGGGGCGCTCCGCCCGGCCGCGAGGCGACGGTGGTGGCGCGCGGCGGCTCCGGCGCCTTGGCGCCCTTGAGCACGTTCATGGCCAGCGCGATCATCGACCCCACGTCGGAGAGGGTGGCCGGCAGCACCACCGTGTTGGTGGACTTGGCGATGTGGCCGAACTGCTCGACGTACTTCTCGGCCACGCGGAGCTGCACCGCCTCCACGCCGCCCTCGCTGCTGATGGCCTCGGCCACCTTGCGGATCCCCTCGGCGGTGGCGATGGCGATGGCCTGGATGGCGTTGGCCTGGCCCTCGGCCTCGTTGATCTGCTGCTGGCGCTTCGCCTCGGAGGCCTTGATGACCTGCTGCTTCTGCCCCTCGGCGCTGTTGATGGCGGCGTCGCGCTCGCCCTCGGAGCCGAGGATGACGGCCCGCTTCTCGCGCTCGGCCCGCATCTGCTTCTCCATGGCGGCCAGCACGTCGTGCGGGGGCGTGATGTTCTTGATCTCGTAGCGCAGCACCTTGACGCCCCAGGGGGCCGAGGCCTTGTCGAGCTCGGTGACCACCTGGGCGTTGATGTGGCCGCGCTCCTCGAAGGTGCGGTCCAGCGAGATCTTGCCCACCTCGCTGCGCAGCGCGGTCTGCGCCAGCTGGCTGATGGCGTAGTAGTAGTCGGCGATGCCGTAGCTGGCCCGCTGCGGATCCAGCACCTTCAGGTAGAGCAGGCCGTCCACCGCCACCTGCACGTTGTCACCGGTGATGCAGACCTGCTCCGGGATGTCGAGCGCCTGCTCCTTCAGCGTGTGCCGGTAGCGGATGACGTCGATGAAGGGCAGCAGGATGTGGAAGCCGGCGTCCAGCACGGCCTGGAACTTGCCGAGCCGCTCCACCACGAAGGCGCTCTGCTGCGGCACGACGACCGCGGTCTTGACCACCACGAAGATGGCGAAGACCGCGACCACGATGGCGATGACGAGTGCGGCGCTGATGCTTTCCATGTCGAGTCCCTCGGTCAGTTGTCCAGGCGCGCCATCACTCGGCGCGCAGCCACAAGGTCAGTCCGTCCACCCGCTCCACCAGGCAGCGCTGCCCGGCCCTGAGCGGGATGCCGGAGGCGGCGCGCACGGTCCAGGGGGTGCCGCGCAGCTCGGCCTTCCCCTCGCCGCCGGCGGGAAGGTCGGTCAGCAGCACCGCCGGCTCTCCCACCAGCTCGGGCGTGCTGGCCGGCTGCCGGTTGAGGCGGCGCAGCATCGGCCCCCGCAGCGTGGCCAGCCCCACCAGCGAGAGGACCGAGAAGGCGAACCACTGCGCCGTCTCGGAGAAGCCGAGCGCGGCCAGCGGGGCCACCAGCAGGGCGCCCACGCCGAAGAAGAGGGCGAAGAGCCCGCCCGGCGTGGCCACCTCGAACGCCAGGAGCGCAATCCCGGCCAGCACCCAGAGCCACCAGATCATGTCGTCGTCCCCCCTCGCAGCGGCCACGGATGGTAGCACCGCGGCGGGCCGGCGGGGCGGCCATCGGGTGACACCCGCCCGGCCGCGGCGGCGGGCCCCTTCAGAGCAGCCAGGCGACCACCACGCCGGCCGTGCCGGCCAGCAGCATGGCGGCCAGCGCGGCCGCCACCCGGCGCCCGAAGGCCCAGCCGCCGATGACGGCCGCCATGACCGCCTTGACCACGGTGTTGGAGGCGGCGCCGAGGAAGATGGTGGTGGCCGCCACCTGGGGCGCCACCTGCTCGCCCGCCAGCCGGGCCATGGAGAGGGTGATGGCGTCCACGTCGGTGGCGCCGGCCAGCACGCCGGCGGCGTAGGTGCCGGCCGTGCCGAGGTAGAGGGCGGCGCCCTTGGAGCCGACCAGCACCACCGCGAAGAGCAGGGCGAACTTGAGGGCCTGCCCGAGCTCGAAGGGGTTCTTGAAGGCCACCGGCGCGCCGCCGGCGCCGGAGCGGCGCGAGCGGAGCCAGAGCCACAGGCTGGACGCCAGCCCCGCGACGGCGGCGGCGCCCATCGGAAAGGCGAGCCGTGGCGCCAGCGCCGGGCTGACCACCGCCACGATGGCGTAGACGCGCACGAACATGATGGTGGAGGCCAGCACCACCGCCAGCGCCGCCGGCACGTGCAGCTCGGCCTGGGCGCGCGCGCGCCCGGCCATGGAGAGCGTCACCGCGGTCGAGGAGACCAGCCCGCCCACCACGCCGGTGAGGCCGAGCCCGCGCTGCGGCCCGAGCAGCCGGAGGCCGCCGTAGCCCACGAAGGAGAGGGCCGAGATGAGCACCATGAGCCGGCCCACGTCGTAGGGGTTGAGCACGTCGAGCGGCCCATAGGTCCTGTCGGGCAGGAGCGGCAGCACCACCACCGCCACGATGAGGAACTTGAGCGTCGAGGCCAGGTCCTCGCGGGACAGGGTGCGGGCCAGCCGGTGGGTGGTGGGCTTGGCGGAGAGGAGGAAGGTGGCCACCACCGCCACGCCGGCCACCACGAAGATGCGCCGCGTGGTGGGCTCGACGACGCCGCTCGTGCAGGCCAGCGCGCCGAGCAGGAAGGAGAGCAGGAAGGCCGCCTCGGAGGTGATGCCGCGGCTCCGATCGCGCCGCACGTCGCCCTGGTAGTTGACGACCAGGAACGCCACCAGGGCGAGCAGCGCCACCAGGAGGACCAGCGGCCCGAGCTCGCGGGAGGCCAGGGTGGCCACGCCCCCCACCAGCGCGAAGAGCGGGTGGGTGCGGGCGCCGCCCAGGAAGGTGTCGCTGCCGTCCTCCGGCGCCGAGCGCTCGCGCTCCAGGCCGATGAGGAGGCCGGCGGCGGCGGCCAGCCCGAGCGACAGGAAGGGTTCGTGCTCGGTCATGCCCCGGATCGTACCGCCGGAGCCGAGGCGGCGACAGGGCCTCGTCTCGGCAGCTCCCCCTGCTGGCCGTCTTCGAGGCGGCCCGCCCCGGCACCAGCGGCGGGCCGCCCCCGGAGGAGGCTAGCGGTGGCTGGACGCCAGCGCGCCCACCGCGGCGGCGGACGAGGCCGAGGACTGCGGAATGGAGCCGGAGGTCGGGCCGGAGTCGAAGACGTAGCCGTGAACGCCCATCTCGTCGATGTCGAGGCCGGCGATCTCGACCTCGGCCGATGGCCGGTTGCCCACCAGCTTGCCGATGACGAAGAAGGCCAGGGTCGCCATCGGCGCCACCCAGAGGAGGTTGGCCGCGATGCCGATCAGGTTGGCGTAGAGCTGGCCCGCGTCACCGTAGAAGAGCCCGGTCACCTTGCCGGCCACGCCGTTCCAGCCCTCGCCGTACTTGCCGTTGGCCAGGAGGCCGAGGGCCACGATGCCCCAGGCGCCGTTCACCCCGTGCACCGCCACCGCGCCGACCGGGTCGTCGACCTTCAGCTTGGTGTCGATGAAGACCGCCGCCACCACCACCAGGACGCCGGAGACCGCCCCGATGGCCAGGGCGGCCCAGGCGTCGACGAAGGCGCAGGGGGCGGTGATGGCCACCAGCCCGGCCAGCATGCCGTTGGCGAGCCAGGTCGGATCCGGCTTGCCGAAGCGCGCCTTGACGTAGAGGTACGCCATGAAGGCGCCGGAGGCGGAGGCCAGCATGGTGTTGAGGGCGGCCACGGCGAGCTGGGTGTCCATGCCGGACAGGGTGGAGCCGGCGTTGAAGCCGAACCAGCCGAAGGCCAGGATGAAGGTGCCGGTCATGACCTGGGCGATGTTGTGGGCCGGGATGGGGTTGATGCGGCCGTCGGAGGTGTACTTGCCGATGCGCGGGCCGAGCATCCTGGCCAGGATGAAGGCCATGACGCCGCCGGTCAGGTGGACCACCGAGGAGCCGGCGAAGTCCACGTGGCCGTGGCCCAGCCCGAAGTTGGCGCCGAGATCGGCCAGCCAGCCGCCGCCCCAGACCCAGGCGCCGTAGATCGGGTAGATGATCGTCGCGATGACGAAGGAGAACAGCACGAAGCTGGTGAACTTCCAGCGCTCCGCCGCCGCGCCGGTGGGGATGGTGCAGGTGGTGTCCATGAACACCATCTGGAAGAAGAACATGGTGGCGACCGCCGGCGTGTACATCGACGGCGGGAGCATGAAGCCGCTGGTGCCGAAGAGCTCGAACGGCTTGCCGAAGAGCTCGATGGCGAACATGGGCGAGGACAGCATGGCGTCGCCGCCGAAGGTGGCCATCGGGCCGAACGAGCCCATCTGCAGGCCGAAGCCGACGAAGTAGAAGCCCAGGATGCCGATGGCGTAGACGAAGAAGTTCATGCCCATGGTGTGGGCCACGTTCTTGGCCCGCGTCAGGCCGGTCTCCACCAGGGCGAAGCCGGCCTGCATGAACATCACCAGGGCGCCGGCCAGCACGGTGTAGACGATGTTGAGGCCCGTCTGCGTGTCGGCCAGGTTCTTCGCGAGTTCTGCGACGGTCGGGTCGGGCATCTTCACTCCCTGGGTCAGAGGTCGTTGCGTGGCGCCCAGCGGGGCCGGGCCGGGTGCGTGGCGGTCGCAGGGAGGCATTGCAGAGGTCGTGCCGCGCGCGGATCGCGCTGGGGGCCGCCTTTCGCACGGCAACGCCCGGTTCCTGGGCAGGGGCTGGGCAGGGCCATGCCCGGATCGCGTGCAGGCGGCCGGCGCGGGCGCCGCGGGCGGCGGAGCGGAGCCGGAGGACGCCCTGCGGGCCGATCAGCCGAGCAGCGCCATCAGGTCCTGCTTGATGGCGGCGCGGGTGGGGTCGTCGGGGGCGGCGGAGAGGGCGCGCTCCAGGGTCTCGGTCGCCTTGCGCCGGAACCCCTTCTCCTCGTAAAGCGCCGCCAGCGCCCGCAGCGCCGGCAGGTAGCCGGCGCGGAGCTCGGCGGCCCGCTCGAACTCGGTCATGGCGGAGTACGCGTCGCCGCGGGCGCGCAGCGCTCGGGCCAGCTGGGCATGCGCCTCCGCCGAGTAGGGATCGGCCTTGATGGCCGCCTCGAACTCACCCTGCGCCTCCGGCAGCCGGTTGGCGGTCAGCAGCTCCCGGCCCCGCACCAGGTGCGGCTCGGACGCGGCGGCGCTGGCGCGCGGCCGGCTGGCGGTGGACTCCAGCACCGCCTCGATGCGCCGCAGCATGTCCTCCAGGCGGAAGGGCTTCTCGATGTAGTCCTCGGCGCCGTAGGTGTCGCGGGCGTCCTCGGCGAAACGCCAGCCGCGGTAGACGGCGGTCATCATGATGACCGGCACGTGGCGGGTGCGCTGGGAGGACTTCATGCGGCGGCAGGCCTCGAAGCCGTGCACCTTGGGGAGCATGGCGTCGAGGAGCACCAGGTCGGGCACCAGCGCCTCGCACTTCTCGATGGCCTCGGCGCCGTCGGCGGCCGTCTCCACCGCGAAGCCGTGCTTCTCCAGCGACCGCTGCACCAGCAGCCGGATCTCGGGCTCGTCGTCCACCACCAGCACGGTGCGGCGGCCGTTGGCGCGAACGGTGAGGACCACCTCCTCGCCCCCCCCGCCGGCGCTCGCGCCGGTCGCCTCGTCCTCCCCCTCCACGTCGAGAGGCACGTCGATGGCGCCGCCCACCACCACGGTGACGAGAACGGCGTCGCCGCCCTCGACCGCCCCGGGCTCGGCGGCGAAGGCGCCGGCCGCCAGGACCACACCCAGCAACGGCGGCAGCCCGGGGCCGGCGGCCGCGCCGCGCCAGGTCAGCTCCCCCGCCTCGCGCGCGTCGTAGGCGGCCCGGACGGCGAGCTCGGCGGCGCCGCGAACGCAGATGTAGGGCGACACCTCCCGGCCGGTGACGAAGCGGACCTCGGAGAGGACCCGCTCGTCGTGCGGCGTGGCCATGGCGAGGTGGAGCCGCCCGCCCTCGTCGGAGAGCGGCAGGATGTGGTCGGCCTCCGCCACCAGGCGCGGCACCAGGCCGAGGAGCGCCAGGTCCACGATGCAGCGGGAGAGGTCGACCCCCGGCACCTCGTGCTTCTCGGCAAGGACCGCCGCCAGGGCCCCCTCGGCGACCCCCAGCTCCAGCAGGCGCGAGCAGATGCGCTCGCCTCGGGCCTTGGCCTCGCGCCAGGCCTGGTCCACCAGGGCCTGGGTGGCCACGCCTCGTTGCACCAGCAGCACGCCGGTCGGGATCGACACGCGGTGGACTCCCCCACCGGCCACGCGACGCCGGCCGGTCCGCACACCTTACCCCGCCGGGCGGCCCGCGGGCCCCCGCGCCCTACCCCACCGTGTCCGCGTAGGTCATGACCAGGAACATGACCGACTCGCCGCTCGCCCTGCTCCGGTAGACGTGCGGCACGTCGGCCTCGAAGACGATGGCGTCGCCCGCCTCGAGCAGCTCGCGCCGCCCGTCGGCCTCGATCTCGATGGCCCCCTGCGCCACCACCAGGTTCTCCACCGTGCCCGGGTTGTGGGCGTCGGCCTTCTCGACGGCGCCGGACTTGAGCGTCAGCTGGTAGAACTCGACGCGCCGGGGCGAGTCGAAGGGGAAGAGGGCTCGGGAGCTGAAGGCGCCGTCGTGGCTGGTGAGCAGCTTGGCCTGCCCGGCGCGCAGCACGTGGACGCTCCCCTCCTGCCGGGCGCTGATCAGGCCGGAGAAGGGCACGCCGAGCGCGTTGGCGATCTTCCAGAGCACGTTGATGGTGGGCGCGCTCTGGCCCAGCTCGATCTGGCCCAGCATGGCGCGCGACACGCCCGAGATCTTGGCGAGCTTCTCCAGCGAGTGGCCGCGCTGGTTGCGCAGCCGCCGCAGGTTGCCGCCCACCACCGGCGTCAGGTCGGACAGGCCCGCCACCGCCGCCTCGCGCGGCTCGGGCGCCGGCGCCTTGGGCTCGGCCGGCGTGCCACGGCCGCGCCCCTTCCTCGTGCCTGCCTCGCGGGTGCTCTTCATGGGTGGACACTTTTCCGTTACAACGGATCAAGTGTCAACCCGCGCTCCCGACCCGGCCGGCCCGTGGCGCCTCACGCTCGTCACCGACCCGGACGACTGCAACCTCGCCTGCGACATGTGCGAGTGCGGGCAGGCGCGTGCCGCTGGCGAGCCCCGGGCCGGGCCGCCGCGCCGCATGGACCCGGCGCTGGCGCTCCACGCCCTGGCCCAGCTCCGCGGCGGGGCGCTCCGCGAGGTCATCCCCTCCACGCTGGGCGAGCCGCTCCTGTGGGACGGGCTCGACGCGCTCCTCGACGCCTGCGCCGCGGCGCGGCTCCGGCTCAACCTGACCACCAACGGCACCTGGCCCGGGCGCGGCGCGCTCGCCTGGGGGACCCGGCTCTACCCGCTCTGCAGCGACGTGAAGGTCTCCTGGAACGGGGCCTGCGCCGCCACCGCCGAGGCCCTCATGCCGGGGCTCGACTTCGCGGACGCGGTGGAGGGGGTGCGCGCGGTGGCGGCGGCCCGCGACGAGGCGGCGGCGCGGAGCGGCGTGCGCGGCCGGCTCTCCTTCCAGGTGACGGCGCAGGCCGGCAACGTGGACGAGCTGGCCGGGGTGGTGCGCCTGGCCGCCTGGCTCGGCGTGGACCGGGTCAAGGTGAACCAGCTCCAGCCGCGCGCGCCCCACCTCCTGCCGCGCGCCCTCACCGCGAGCGCCGCCGGCCTGGCGAGGTGGAACGCGGCCGCCGCCGCCGCCCGCGCCGCGGCGGCCGAGGCGCGCCTCCCCTCCGGCGCGCTGGTCGCCCTCGAGAACGCCGGGGACCTCCTGCTCGATCCCGCCGCGCCCGCGCCGCTCGGCCCCTGCCCATTCGTCGGGAAGGAGGCGTGGCTCCTGCCCGACGGCCGGCTCGCCCCGTGCCCCCACCCGGCCGCCTGGCGCGGCGAGCTGGGCGATTTCGGGAGCGCCTTGGCCTCGCCGCTGCGGGAGCTCTGGTTCGGGAGCGGCTTCCGCCACTTCACGGCGCACCACGAGGAGCACCCGGTCTGCGCGGCCTGCCCCTTCCGCAGGCCCGGGGGCGCCTGACGCCGGCTTCCCTCACCCCGCGTTCCGGGGCAGGATGACCGCATGTCCTTCCGCATCACCGGGCTGCTGCGGCGCGAGCTCGGGCCGTCCGAGGGGACGCGTTGAACCCCGCGCCGTGGCTGGCGCTGGTCGCGGCGGCGGCGGCCGCCGAGGTGACGCCGGCCAGCGCCCGCCCGGGCGACGCGGTGCTGGTCACCGTGACCGGCGCCGGCGCGCCCCCCGGCGGCGCGCTGCTGGGGCGCCCCTTGCGCTTCTACGCCGCCGGACCCGACCGCTGGCAGGCGCTGGCGCCGCTCCCCACCGAGGCCGCGCCAGGGGCCGTGGCGCTGGCGCTGGACGCCGACGGGCAGCAGCTGCCGGCGGCGCTCCAGCTGCTGCCGGCCGGCTTCCGCTCCACCACGCTCTCGGTGCCGCCGCGCTTCCTCGAGCCACCGCCCGCCGCCAGGAGGCGCATCGCCGCCGACGGCGCCGCGCTGGCCGAGGCCTACGCCCAGCCCTTCGAGCCGCCGCGCTGGCGCGGCGCCATGGCCCGTCCGCGCCAGGCCGAGGTGACCGGCCGCTACGGCGACCAGCGGGTCTACAACGGCAAGATCTCCGGCGCCCACTACGGCCTCGACCTGGACGGGCCGGCCGGCGCGCCCATCACGGCGGCCGCCGACGGGCGGGTCGTGCTCACCCGCGACTGCTACATGTCGGGCTGGACCACCGTGGTCTGGCACGGCGCCGGCGTCTACTCGGTCTACCTCCACCAGTCGAAGGTGGAGGTGAAGGCCGGCCAGGCGGTGACGCGGGGGCAGCGCATCGGACGCGTCGGCTCGACCGGCCGCTCCACCGGCCCGCACCTGCACTGGGGCGTGAAGGTGGACGGGCTGTGGGTGGACCCCGACTCGCTGGTCCGGCTCGAGGTCGCGGCGGCGCCGCCCGGGGTCGCGAGCCCTGGCGTGGCCGCGGACCCGGCCACGCGCTGAGGCGCGGCGCCGGGTTGCAGGCCCCCATCCCGCCCGGGCGCACCCCACCACGCCGCCGTCCCCGGCCCGGCGCTATGCTGCCGGGCGGGGGCACGGGATGACGAGCGACGCAGCGGGGCCATCCAGGGCGGCGGCGAAGCGGATGCGGGCCATCCGCAACCTCGGGATCATGGCCCACATCGACGCGGGCAAGACCACCGTCACCGAGCGGCTGCTCTTCGTGGCGGGCCGGACCCACAAGATGGGCGAGGTCCACCAGGGCCTGGCCGTCATGGACTGGATGGAGCTGGAGCGCGAGCGGGGCATCACCATCACCTCCGCCGTCACCAGCCTGGCCTGGCGTGGCCACGAGCTGCACCTCATCGACACGCCCGGCCACGTGGACTTCACCATCGAGGTGGAGCGCTCCTTGCGGGTCCTCGACGGCGCGGTGGCGGTCTTCGACGCGGCCCACGGCGTGGAGCCGCAGAGCGAGGCGGTGTGGCGCCAGGCCGACCGCTGGCGCGTGCCGCGCCTGGCCTTCGCCAACAAGATGGACCGGGTGGGGGCCGACCTCGAGTCCACCCTGGCCTCCATGCGGGCCCGCTTTCCGGGCCACGCCATCGCCGCGGTGCAGCGGCCGCTGGGGACCGAGGCCGCCTTCCACGGGTTCGAGGACCTGGTGGCGCGCCGCACCGTGCGCTTCCCCGACGGCGAGGACCCGCGCGCCTTCACCGCCGAGCCCGGCATCTCCGCCGAGGGCGAGGCGGCCCGCCGCTCGCTCCTGGAGACGCTGGCCGACCAGGACGACGCGGCGGCCGAGGCGGTCCTCAGCGACCGCGACCTCGACGAGTCCGGGCTGCGCGAGGCGGTGCGGCGCGCCGTGCTGGCCGGCCGGTTCGTGCCGCTGCTGTGCGGCTCGGCGCTCCACAACAAGGGGATCCCGCAGCTCCTCGAGGCCATCTGCGACTGGCTCCCCTCCCCGCTCGACGTGGCGCCGCCGCTGGCCACCACGCCCGCCGGCGAGCCCGCGCCGGCCAGCCCCGCCGACGAGGCCGGGCCGCTGCTGGCGCTGGCCTTCAAGGTCTCCCTCCTCGACGAGCGGCGCCGCTTCGTCTTCCTCCGGCTCTACGCCGGCCGGCTCGCCGAGGGCGACGAGGTCTGGAACGCCAGCCTGGGTCGGGCCGAGCGGGTGACGCGCCTGCTCCTCATGCACGCCGCCCAGAAGACCCGGGTGGCGCAGGCGGCGGCCGGGCAGATCGTGGCCGTCATGGGTCTGAAGGAGACGCGCAGCGGCGACACGCTCTCGGAGCGGGCCCACCCGGTGGTGCTGGAGCGGCTGGGCACCTACGCCCCGGTGGTGTCCCAGGCCATCGAGGCCGGCTCGCAGGCGGAGCGCGAGCCGCTGCTGGAGGCGCTGGCCCGCGTCGCCGACGAGGACCCCACCTTCACCTCGGGTGACGACCTGGAGACCGGCCAGCTGCTGGTCTCCGGCATGGGCGAGCTCCACCTCGAGGTGGTGGCGGAGCGGCTGCGGCGCGAGTTCGGGCTGAGCGTGCGGCTGGGGCGGCCGCAGGTGGTGCTGCGCGAGACGGTCTCGGCGGTGGGCGAGGCGGAGGCCACCTTCGAGCGGGTGGTGGACGACGCGCCGGTCTTCGCGCAGGTGACGGCGCGCGTGGCGCCCCGGCCGCGCGGCGCCGGGCTGGCGATCACGGTGGCGCCGGCGCTGGCGGCCCTGCCCTTCGCCCGGGAGGAGGTGCTGGCCTGCATGCGGGCCGGGGCGCGCGAGGCGGCCGAGGCCGGCGTGCTGGAGGGCCACCCGCTGCAGGACCTGGAGGTGACCCTGCTCGGCGCCACCTGGCGGGAGGGGGCCTCGCGCCCCTTCGCCTACAAGGTGGCGGCCGCCGCCGCGGTGCGCGACGCCGCGGCCCGGGCGGCCCCGGTGCTGCTCGAGCCGGTGGCGGCCCTCTCGGTGGTCACGCCCGCCGAGCACCTCGGCGACGTCCTCGCCGGCGTGGACCGGCGCGGTGGCACCATCCTCGACGTGGCCGAGCGCGGCGCGGCGACCCGCGCCGTCACCGCCGAGGCGCCCCTCCGCACGCTCTTCGGCTACGCCAGCGACCTGCGCTCGGCGACGCAGGGGCGCGCCGTCTTCACGCTCCGCTTCGAGCGGTTCGACGTGGCGCGCTGATCGGGCCCGTGCGCTACACTCCCGGCATGCTCAAGGTCATGGCCGTCCTGCGCACCCTCTTCCTGGCCGGCATCGCCGGCTACCTGGTCTGGGCGCTTCCCCTCGGCATCCTCTTCAGCGGGAGCGACACCCGCGACGCCGCCTGCTTCAAGGTGGTGGACATCGACAAGATCTCCTCCGGCGCCTGGTTCGCCGTGGCCTGGATCGCCATGGAGACCGTCCTCGGCTGGACCCGCGTCTGGCTGGCGGCGCGAAAGGCCGCCAGCACCGCCGCGCCGGCGCCGGGCCAGCCCTCCGCGCCCGCGGCCCCCTGATGCTGCGCGGAGCGCTGGACCGGCTGGCCGGGGTCTTCCTCCGCCGGCCCATCACGCTCTGGTACGACCCGCGCTACCGCTTGCCGCTCTCCGGCGTGGAGGCGCAGCTCGGCCTGGAGCCGCGCCGCGCCGACTTCGCCGCCTGGTGGCTCACCGGCTCGGGCGCCGTCCCGGCCACCCGGGTCCGCTCCCCCTCGCGCATCGCCCTCGCGGAGCTGGCGCGGGTCCACACGCCGCGCCTCCTGGAGTCGCTGGGCCGGCCCGAGGGGCTGGCCGGGATCTTCGGCGCCGACCCGGGCGAGCTGGCGGCCGACGAGCTGCTCGACACCATCCGGCTCGCCTGCGGCGGCACGCTGGACGCCGCCCGGGAGACGCTCCGCACCAGCCACCCGGCCCTCAACCTGCTGGGCGGCTTCCACCACGCCGCGCCCGACGCCGCCGGCGGCTTCTGCCCGGTCAACGACATCGCGGTGGCCATCGCCACGCTGCGCGCCGAGGGGTTCGCGCGCCGCGTCGTGGTGCTGGACCTCGACGCCCACCCGCCCGACGGGCTGGCGGCCTGCCTGCGCGACGACCCCAAGGTCTTCCTCGGCTCGCTCTCCGGGTCCGACTGGGGGCCCATCCAGGGCGCCGACGAGACCGTGCTGCCCGAGGGGTGCGGCGACGACGCCTACCTGAGCGCGCTCGAGGCCCTGCTGCGCCGGGCCCCCTACCCGGCGCTGGCGTTCGTCATCGCCGGGGGCGACGTGGTGGCCGGCGACAAGCTGGGACGGCTCGGCCTGTCCCTGCGCGGCGTGCGCCGGCGCGACCTCACGGTGGCCCGCTGGCTCGACGGCGTGCCGCAGGTCTGGCTGCCGGGCGGCGGGTACTCGCACCAGTCCTGGCGCGTGCTGGCCGGGTCGGGCATGGCGCTGGCCCTGCGCTCCCTGCGCGCCATCCCGCGCGGCTACGACCCGCTCAGCTCGCGCTTCAGCGGCATCTCGGCCGAGCTCTCCTCCGCGGAGCTGGGCGACACGGGCGAGCTGACCAGCGAGGACATCGAGGAGGCGCTCGGCCTCCGCCCAACCCGGCAGAGCCTGCTGCTCGGGTTCTACACGGCGTCGGGGCTGGAGCTGGCCATGCACCGCTACGGCGTGTTCCAGCACCTGGCGCGGCTCGGCTACCAGGACTTCCGCGTCAGCTTCGACATGGGCGGCGCCGGCGAGCGGCTCCGGCTGACCGGCTCCTCGGACGGCCAGACCCACGTGCTGGTGGAGGCGGTGCTGGAGAAGCGGCGCTGCCTGGGCGCGCCGGTGCTCTACATCCACTGGCTGAGCCTCAGGAACCCGCGCGTCCACTTCAGCGAGCGGCGCCCCCGGCTGCCGGGGCAGGAGGTGCCCGGGCTCGGGCTGGCGCGCGAGTCGGGCACCATGCTGGCGCTCATGGCGATGCGGCTCGGGCTGGCGGGCGTGGTCCTGCGCCCGGCCCACTACCACTCGGCCTACACGGCGCGTCACCACTTCGCCTTCGTGGACCCGGGGCGCCAGGGGCGCTTCGAGGCGCTGGTGCGCGACCTCTCGCACCTGCCGCTCCTCACGGCCACCACGCTGATGAGCGAAGGGCGCATCCTCATGGACGGCCAGCCCTACGTCTGGGAGGCGGACGAGATGGTCTACTGGCTGGGGGAGTCGCCCGCCGAGATGGGCGAGGCGGAGCACGAGCGGGATCGGGTCACCTACTCGGTGGCCGCCGCGCCCGAAGCCGGCGCCTAGGGCGCCGGCTCGACGAGGAGCTGCATCACCTCGCGATGGAGCAGGTCGGCGTTGCGGGCCTCGTACCCCTGGTGGACGAAGCGCACCACCCCGGCCCGGTCGGCGACCAGCGTGGTGGGGAGCCGCTGCACGTCGAGCCGCTCGGTGTTGCGCGCGCCGCCCTTGTCCCAGAGCACGCCGATGCCGAGCGGCGTGGTGCCGAGGAAGGCCTCGAGCTGAGCCCGATCCTCGTCCACCGACACGCCGTAGACGACCAGTCCGTCGGCCGCGTGGGCGCGCGCCAGGCGCTCCAGCACCGGCAGCTGGTCGCGGCACGGGTCGCACCAGGTGGCCCAGAAGTCCACCACCCGCACCTGGCCCTGGGCGTCGCCGAGCCGGACCTCCCGCCCGTCGAGGGCCTGCGCCGTCACGTCCAGGCGCTTCCCCAGGAGCGGGGAGGCGACGAGCGTGGGGCGGCCGGTGGCGCACCCCGCGAGGACCACGGCGGCGAGGAGGGCGGTGACGCCAGCGGGGGATCGGACCATGGCGCCAATCCTAGACGGAGAGGGGGCCGGGCGCCGAGAGGAGGCGGACCGTTTTCAGGGCCCCGCGCGGCTTGGAAGGGTGCATGCCATGTGGGTATTTCCCCTTTGGAGCTGATCCGGATCATTTCTGGCCCATGTGCCGTATGCCATGGTCGCCGGGCCAATCCACCGGAACCCTCCTGCGCGGCGGGCACCGCCCGCCTCACGGCATCGCCGAGGTCCAGATGCGCTCCACCCCTCGCTTGTTCGCCGCCGCCCTGGCCATCGCCGCCGCCGCGACAGCCCGCGCCGACGTGGTCGAGGCCACCGCCACCACGGTGGTCACCGCCGGACAGCAGCTTCGCGGCGCCCTGACCGGCCAGACGCCCGAGCTCGACACCGTCCTGCCCGCCTACGAGCTCGTCACGGTCACGGCGCGGGACGTGAGGAACCCCCTCTTCCAGAACCTGGAGGTGGTGGTGGCGGGCTGGGGTTCCTATGACCTCGGCGAGGTCCGGTGGAGCGCCGGCACGACCGACAAGTACACCGGCGACCTGACCACCGGCTACGTGCGCGGTCAGCTCTTCGACCGGGCGCTGACCCTGCGCGCCGGACGGGCCTTCGTGGTGGCCGGGGCCGGGCGCATGCTGCAGCTCGACGGCGCCGACCTGCTGGTCCGCCTGCCCGCCGGGGTGTCCCTCTCGGCCTTCGGCGGCCTCCCGGTGGCGCAGCGCTTCCGCACCCGCGCCGGCGAGAAGAGCTGGAATCCGACCGGCGGCGACCTGGCCTACGGCGGCCGCCTCGGCTGGTCGCTCGCGCTGCCCGGCGCCTTCGGCCGCGGCCTCGACCTCGGCGCCTCGGCCGTGGTGGTGACCGACGGCGGCGAGACCGTGCGCCAGGACGCCGGCCTGGACCTCCGCTTCCAGCCCGTGGCCGGCCTGGTCTTCACCGGCAGCGGCACCTACGCCCTCGAGGCCGGGCGCCTGGCCGAGGTCGGCGTGGCCGCCCTCTGGAGCGCCACCAGGAAGACCTTCGTCACCGTCGACTTCAGGAAGCTGGCGCCGGACCTCTTCCTCTCGCGGGCGTCCATCCTCTCGGTCTTCACCGACAAGGAGCGGACCGACGTGGGCGGCGGCGTGCGCTACCAGCTCACCGAGGCCGTGAACGTGGGCCTCGACGCCCACCTGCTCCTCCAGCCCACCGGCGTGGGCAGCACGACCGAGAACGGCTATGAAGCCTCGGCCCGCGCCGAGTGGGAGCACGGCCACACCCGGGTGGGCGGCGAGGTCACCTCCCTGGCGTCCGGCGGCCTGGGCGCCGAGCAGAACGGCTACGTCGGCGGGCGCCTGTTCGGCCGCCGCGAGCTGGGCAGGGCCTTCCTGGCCGGCGACGTGCAACTGTACGCCATCAAGCAGGCGATCAACGGCAGCACGCAGTCCCTGACCGGCTCGCTCTCCGCTGGCTACCTGCTGGCCGGCGGCTGGAGCGCCGTGCTGGCCGGCCGGGCCGGCGTCACCCCGTTCCTGGAGCGGCAGGCCGACCTCATGGTGAAGCTCGTGTACCACCAGACCTACCGCGTGCGGGAGGTGAAGTGATGAACCGCCACCTGCTCCTCGCCGTGGCCGCGGCCTTCCTGGCCGCCTGCGCGGCCAAGGACACCAAGCCGGCCGCCCAGGCCGACCCGCCCTACGTCTTCCCGCACTCGCCCCACGTGGAGGGCGACGTGGACTGCACGGCGTGTCACGCCGCCATCGTCAAGGACTCCAGGCTCGAGGCGCGCGTGCGCCACGTGGCCCTGCCCAGGAAGAACTCCGACGTCTGCAATGGCTGCCACGACGACAAGGACTTCAAGGCCAAGGTGAAGCTGGCCATCCCGGCCCGCACCCGCGGCTTCGAGGTGCGCTTCAACCACGCCGCCCACCTGGCCAAGCCGGGCGTGACCTGCACCGGCTGCCACCAGGCGCCGCCCGAGGCCGGCCAGACCCAGCCGTCGCGCCTCTCCATGAGCGCCTGCACCGCCTGCCACGAGCACCAGGCCGACTACGCCGCCGGGAAGTGCACCCCGTGCCACGTGGACCTGAAGAGGTACGAGAAGCCGGTGGCGGCCTTCCAGCACGCCGGCGACTTCATGAAGACCCATGGCGGCCTGGCCAGGCCCACCGCCGAGAGCTGCGCGGCGTGCCACGACCAGACCTTCTGCGCCGACTGCCACTCGGGGACCACGGCGCCGGCGCGCCAGTCGGTCCTCTTCCCGGAGGCGGTGCAGCGCGACTTCATCCACCGCGGCGACTACCAGTCCCGCCACCAGATCGAGGCGGGCGCCAACCCGGCCTCCTGCCGCAAGTGCCACGGCTCGGCCTTCTGCGACTCGTGCCACACGCAGCGGAACCTGACGCAGAGCTCGGCGCTGCAGCCGAACAACCCGCACCCGGCGGGCTGGGGCACGCTGGGCAGCGGCGACTTCCACGGGGCGGCCGCCCGCAAGAACATCGTGGCCTGCGCCGCCTGCCACGACAACGGCGCGGCCTCCATCTGCGTGCTCTGCCACCGCGTGGGCGGGTTGGCCTCCGACCCCGTGGCCCGCCCCAACGGCCCGCACCCGGCCAGCTTCGTCTCCAGGCACAAGGGCGACGACAAGACCAGGACCGCCACCTGCCTGGTCTGCCACCCGAACTAGCGGCTGCGCTCCCTCCTCGGAGCCTGCGGGCCCGGTCGCCGCGAGGTGGCCGGGCCCGAGTTATTTCAGGGGGCGCGCCGCGAGAGCCCCTCGAGCAGCTTCCCCCAGATGCCACCGAAGGCCCCGTTCGACATGGCCACCACCACGTCGCCCTTCCGGGCCTCGGCGAGCACCGCCGCCGCCAGATCGTCCACCGCGGCGAAGGCGGCCGCCGGCGTGCCCGCGGCGCCGAGCGCGCCGCAGACCGCCGCCACGTCCAGCCGCTCCGCCTCCGGCACCCGGTCGGTCGGCGCCGGCGTGAGCAGGAAGACGCCCGCCGCGCCGCTCCAGGTGTCGGCCGCGGCGTAGTCGGCCTGGTGCAGGTTGCGCCGGCTGGTGTTGGAGCGCGGCTCGAAGCAGGCGAGCAGGCGGGCCCCCGGGTAGCTCCCCCGCACGGCGGCCAGCGTCTTCATGACGGCGCGCGGGTGATGGGCGAAGTCGTCCACCACGGTGACGCCCCCCGCCACGCCGCGCACCTCCTGGCGCCGCTTCACGCCGTGGAAGGCCCCCAGGCCGGCCGCGATCTCGGCGGGGGAGAGCCCCAGCGCCGTGGCCGCCGCCGCCACGCCGAGGGCGTTCTCCACGTTGTGGGCGCCGCCCACCGGCAGGAGCACCTCGGCGAGGGCCGCCCCGCGCCGCGTCAGCGTGAAGCGCGCGCCGGCCGGCCCCAGGGCCAGGCCCCGGGCCTCCCAGTCGGCGCCGGGCCGGTCCACCGCGTAGGTCTCCACCGGGCAGCGGGCGCGGCGCGCGATGCCGAGCACGCTGTCATAGCTCGAGCAGGCGGCCAGGAAGCCGTCCGCCGGCAGCAGGTCGGTGAACTTCTCGAAGGCGCTCTCATAGTGCGCCTCGTCCCGGTAGATGTCGGCGTGGTCCAGCTCGCAGCTCGTGAAGATGGCGGTGCGCGGCCGGTAGTGGAGGAACTTGGGCCCCTTGTCGAAGTAGGCCGTGTCGTACTCGTCCCCCTCCACCACGAAGTGCGGGCCGGACCCGAGCCGGTAGTTGGACTCGAAGTCGCGGGTCACGCCGCCCACCAGGAACGACGGGTCGCGCCCGGCCTGGTGGAGCAGAAAGCCCAGCATGGCGCTGGTGGTGGTCTTGCCGTGGGTGCCGACCACCACCACGCCGTGGCGCGGCGCGATGAACCGCTCGCCCAGCGCCGCCGGGAAGGAGAGGTGCGCCAGGCCCCGCGCCCGCATGGCGGCCGCCTCGGGATTCGCCTGCCGCACCACGTTCCCCACGATGACCAGGTCCGGGCGCGCCCGGTCGAGGTTCTCGACCCGATAGCCGCTCATGGCCTCGATGCCCCAGCGCTCGAGCTGGGTGGACATGGGCGGGTAGACGTTCTCGTCCGAGCCGGTCACCTCGTGGCCGGCCGCCTTGAGCATGCCGGCGAACGAGCCCATGCCCGTGCCGCACACGCCGATGAGGTGGACCCGCTTCACCGCCGACCAGTCGATCACCCGCACCTCCGCCCGCGACACCAGCGCCCGCCGCCCGTGCTGCGAGGGCGGCCGGCGAGGATACCTCTCCCGCCATGGCGGGGCACCAGCACGACGCGCCGCATCGTCGCGGCCGCGGCCCGGAGCGGCCGGTCCTCGGCGCGCCGTGCACCCGCGCTCAGCCGATCCCGAGCGCCCCCGCCACCGCGTCGTGGAAGCGGCGGCGGAGGTCGAGCAGGCGCGCCTTGTCCGGTCCCGCCGGGTGGACGTGGTTGGTGAGCAGCGCCACCACCAGCCCGGCGTCGAGGTCCAGCCAGAGCGAGCAGCCGGTGAAGCCGAGGTGGCCCAGGGCGCCCCGCGGTCCGCGCCCGAGCCGCGCGCCCAGGCTGGTGGCCTCGCCGCTCGGCGTGTCCCAACCGAGCGCGCGCGCCGAGCCTGGCGTGGCGTCGCGCGCTGCGAAGACCGCGGCCGCGCCGGCCGGGACCACCGAGGGCCGGCCAGCCAGCGCGTCGAGCCAGGCCTGGCCCACCGCCGCCACGTCCGCCGCGGTGGAGAAGAGGCCGGCGTGCCCGGCCGCGCCGCCCAGCGCCCAGGCGTTGTCGTCGTTGACGCTCCCCTGCAGCCCCTCGTGGCGCGCGGCGCTGGAGCCGGTGGGGGCGAAGGCGCGTCCGGCCAGGCGCGCCGCCGTGACGGCCGGCTCCAGCCCGTCCACGAAGAGGCTGTCGGCCAGGGCCAGCGGCCGCGCCACCCGGGCCGCGAAGAGCGCCGGCAGGCGGGCGCCCAGCGCCGCCTCGAGCAGCAGCCCGAGCGCCATGAATCCGGGGTCGGAGTAGACCGCCTGCCGCCCTGGCGGCGCCTCGAGCGGCTCCGCGAGCAGCGCCGCCAGCATGAGCGCGCGGCTCCGCTCGAAGGCCCGGGCCAGCGCCTCCGCCGGCGGGCGCGCGCCGGGCGGGCCGAAGAGGGGCCCGGCCAGGGCGTCGCCCCGGGCCCCGTCGTGCCACGGACGCCACCAGGGCAGCCCGCTCGAGTGGGCCAGCAGGTGGCGCACCGCGACGTCGCCCTTGCGCGCCGCCTCGAAGCCGGGGAGCCAGCGGGCCGCGGGCGCGTCGAGGTCGAGCACCCCCTCGGCCACCGCCTGCGCCGCCAGCGTGGTGGTGCAGAGCACCTTGGTGAGCGAGGCCACGTCGAAGAGGTCGCCGGCGCGGAGCGGGCGCTCACCGGGGTCCGGGATGGTGCCGTGCCAGCTCCGGTGGACTGGAGTGCCGCCGCGCAGCACCACCGCCGAGAGGGCCGGCGCGACGCCGGCGGCGCGGCCGGCGTCGAGGAGCGCCACCACGGACGGCAGGACGGGGCCTACCGGCTCAGGTCCCACGGGGGCTCCACGGGGCCACGGGCGACGCCGTGGCCCCCTCGTCGAAGAGCAGGCGCGGTGGCCCCTCCTCGCCGGGGCCCGGGGCCACCAGCGTGGCGCGCGGCCCGAGCGGCAAGGCCAGGTTGCGATCCTCGTGGCCGAAGGCGAACCCCTCCACCGCCGGCACGCCGAGCGCCCGCACCAGCCCGCGCACCACCTCCGCCGCCGAGCCGTCGCCGTCGTCGCACCCGGTGAGCTGCCCCAGCGCCACGCCCGCCAGGCCCTCGAGCGCGCCGGACAGCCGGAGCTGGGTGAGGTAGCGGTCCAGCCGGTAGGGGCGCTCGGCCACATCCTCCAGCGCCAGGATGGCCCCCTCCAGCGGCGGCAGGAAGGGCGTGCCGCACAGGTGGGCCAGCAGCGTGAGCGAGCCGCCCAGCAGCGGCCCGGAAGCGCGCCCCGGCGTCAGCGTGGCGGCGCCGACGAGGCCAGCCCCGGGCGCCGGCGCGGCCCAGGCGCCAGGCCGCGGCGCCCGCCCGCCAAGCAGCGCCGCCAGGTGCTCCACGGCGTCGTCGGGGGCGCGGCCGAGCTGCGTCACCACCGGACCGTGGACCGTGGCCAGGCCGGCCCGGTTGAGGAGCGCGTGCAGCGCGGTCACGTCGGAGAAGCCCACCAGCAGCTTGGGGCGGAGGAGGAGCGGGGCCGGGTCGATGGCCTGCAGGAGCCGCAGCACCCCGTACCCGCCGCGCGCGCAGAAGATGGCCCTGGCCTCGGCGTCGGCCACCGCCTCGCGCCACTCCTCGAGCCGCCGGGCGTCGTCGCCGGCCAGGTAGCCGGCGCGCGCGCCGATGTCATCGCGCAGCCGCGGCACCAGGCCGAGCCGATCCCGCAGCACCCGGAGGCCGGCCTCGAAGGGCGCCGGCTCGAACGGGCTGCCGGGGGCCACCACCCGGACCACGTCACCGGGCGAGAGCGGCGGAGGGCGGAGCA
>JANNKC010000116.1:0-8411 GCA_031396105.1 Anaeromyxobacter sp. | reverse complement strand
GGCGGCGATGGAGAGCCAGGACGCAGTTCTGGCCGGCTGCGCGCGCTATCTGGTCGACGAATCGACCGCAGCGACGGTTCGCGTGGCCCGGTATGCCGATAAGGACTGGATTGGGCCGGGCGCCGAAGCAGCGCGGCGCTGTTTTTTCATGGGAAACCTGATCGGCGAGCCGACCGCGGTGATGTTCCGGCGCGACGCTCGGGAAGAATTTAGCACCCGCTATTCGCAGCTGGTCGACCTGGATCTGTGGTTGCGCTTGCTGGAGCGCGGCCGGTTCGCGTTTGTGGCGGCGCCGCTGTGCCATATCCGGCTGCATCCAGGGCAGGCGACCCACGAAAGCACTGCGTCGGGCCGCATAACCGGCGACAAGGCGCAACTTTTCCACGACTATGCCGAGCGTCCGTATATGCGTGGGACGCTGGCGCAGCGCCTGCTGTGGGATTTCCGCATGGCGTGGTCGCGCCAGCGGGAGCCTGCTGCGCAGCAGGACAGTCCCGATGATGCGCTGTTCTACCCCAGGCTCTGGGGCGCGATGGTGGCCGGCGCGGCGCTCGCCCGGCGGGTGCGCACGAGCGCGTGACGCCCGCGGTTCACCTGTCGATCGTCAGCCACCTTCAATCCAGGTTGGTCACGCAATTGCTCGCCGACATCGCTGGATTGGGCAGTGCGCCGCAGATGCGGGTGACGGTGCTTTCGAACGTTCCGGAGCAGCCACCTGCGATTCCGACGGCGCTTTCGCCGAACGTCGAGCACCTCACCAACGACACACTGGCCGGATTCGGGGCGAATCACAACCGGGTTTTCCGTCGCTGCAGCACCCCGTATTTCTGCGTCATGAATCCGGATCTTCGCCTCGCGGCCGATCCGTTTCCGCAGCTTTTGGGCGCTTTCGCGAACGAGCGCGTCGCTATGGCAGCCCCGGCGGCTTGCGATCCGTCGGGTGCCCTTCAGGACAATGCCCGCCGGCTTCCCAGCCCCTGGCGCATCGCCTCGAAGCTATGGGCGCCGCCTTTGGGACCGGACTATTCGAGCGACGCGGATGTGGTTTACCCGGACTGGGTGGCCGGGTTCTTCATGCTGTTTCGCTCGAGCGCCTTTCGCCAGCTCGGCGGGTTCGACGAGCGCTACTTCCTGTATTACGAGGATATGGACTTGTGCAGCCGCATACGCCTCGCGGGCTTGAAAAACGCCTGGCTTCCAAGGGTGAAAGTGGTGCACGACGCCCGGCGACGCAGCCATAGCGACGCCAAGTACCTCTTATGCCACCTGCGCAGCATCGCGAGATTTTTTACCTCGCCGGTTTACCGCGCAGTCCGCAAGCTGCAGCCCGGCCCGGAGCGCAAGCGGAGAGGAAGGCCGCGGCGAGCAGCGCGGCCAGCCCGCCGGCCGGGAGGGCCACGGCAGCGCGGGCAGGGCTCGTTCTGGACGACGTCGTCACCTGGGTCCTCGGGGTCGTGGCGAGCCGGGGGGTCACTTGTCCGCTCCCGCGCCGAGCTTGGCGTCCCTGGCCGCCTGAGGCGGCGCGGTGGCGGGCGGGGCTGTCGCGGCAGCGGGGGCCGGCGGCGGCGCCTCGCCAGGCGCCGGCGGCGGGCTCCGCCTGGTGGGGCCGTCGGCGGTGTCGGCGAAGGCCACCGGCGAGACGTCCTCGGAGACCATGAGCGACCTGGCCTCCTTGAGCACCGGGTACTCGCGCGGGCGGTAGCGGGCCAGCGACTCGCCGATCTTCTTGGTCCACTCGTTCTTGACGTGGAGCTTGCGGGCCGCCTCGATGGCCTCGACGTAGACCACCACGGCGCGGTCCTCGTACGGCTGGGCGAACTGCGCCAGGCCGTCCTGGTAGGCCGCCAGGAACTCCTCCATGCCCGCCTTCTTGTACTCGGCCGGGATGGGGGCCTCGTAGATGGTCTGGGCCAGCCGCTCCAGCAGGAAGGCCTTGCGGTAGAAGGCCGCCAGGATCCAGTCGGGCCGCTTGTACTTGCCCACCTCGTCGTAGAGCGGCGCGACGCGCTTGGCCTCGGCGAACTTGGACTCCAGCGCCTTCTTGAGCTTCCTGGGGTCGGTGGTGGCCGGCAGCGTGATGGCGTCGTACTTCACGAACTCCACCTCGGCGAGCCGGAAGCGAGCCTCGGCGGCGGCGGCCGCCGCGCGCACCGAGGTCTCCGGCTTGAGGCCGCGGGCGGCGAACTCGGCCACCGTGGCCGCGAAGCCGGCGCGCGCCGCCTTCTCGTCCTTCAGCTCCTTCTGCGCCAGCGCGATCTTGAGCTGGGACTGGACCATGAGCTCGTGCTCCTTGGTCCTGGCGAAGCGCCTGTTGAACTCCTGGAGCGCCGCCACCTCGCGCTTCCAGTCCTGGGTCTTCTCGTAGATGAGCGCCGCGTGGAACTGGGTGCGGGCGGCGTCCTCGGCGTCCGGGTAGGCCTTGGCGTACCTGGCGAAGGCCGTGGCCGCCGCGTCGTAGCGCTGCAGGTTCTCCAGGGCGCGGGCGGCGTTGTAGAGGGCGTCCTTGCGGTGCTTCGAGGTCTGGTACCTGTCGACGAGCTGCTGGTAGCGGTCGACCGCCTTCTCGAAGTCGTAGGTGTTCTCGGCGTTGAAGCCGACGCGGAAGAGGGCCTCATCGGCCAGGGTGGAGGCCGGGTACTCGGCGCTGATGCGCTCGTACATGCGGAGCGCCGACTCGAAGCGGCGGGCCCCCTCGTAGCAGCTGGCGGCGTTGTAGAGCGCCTTGTCGGCGAACTCGTGCCGGGGGTCCTCCTGCACCAGGGCGATGAAGAGCGTGGCGGCGTCCTCGTACCGCTTCGCCTCCATGGCCTCCATGGCGCGGTTGAAGCGGCCGCCCAGCTTGAACTTCTGCAGGGTGGCGTTGAGCGAGGCGTTGCGCCCCACGTCGAGGGTCTGCAGGCGGGCCGAGGCCTCCTCGACCGCCTTCCAGTCCTTCATGGTGAGGTAGCTCTCGATGATCAGGTTGGCCGCGAACTGGGCCACCTCGGAGGCGGGCCAGCGCCCCACCACCTCCTCGAAGCGGCAGCGCGACTCGTCGAAGTCGTTGTACTTGTAGAAGGCCTCGCCGGCCTTGTAGGCGATGGTGGCCGCCTTCTCGTGGCCGGGCAGGCGCGCCAGGTAGACGTCCGAGTCACGCACCAGGCTCTGGAAGACGGGCGGCAGCTCCTCGGCCTTGACCGGTTCCTTCTCCTTGCGATCGGTGGAGAGGAGCACCTTCCGGGCGGGGAGCTCGCCAGCGCGCTCCTGCCGCGTCACCTCGCCCTCCCAGGAGATGACCGCGGAGAGCGCCGCCTCGGACTGGTACTTGTCGTCGGCCGGGTCGTCGCGCACCGCGGCGTAGGTGCGGGCGGCGCGCTCGAAGTCCAGCGCGTTGTAGAGGCAGTCGGCGTGGTTGTACTGGAGCTCGTGCGCCTGCTTGGAGTGCGGGAAGCGGCCCAGGTAGTCGCCGTAGGCGGTGGCGGCCACGCGGTACTCCGCCACGGCGGCCTCCAGCTTCCCCTCGGCCTTGTACTGCTGGGCCTGGGCGTGGTGGAAGCCGGCGGCGCGCAGCAGGCTCTTCTCGGAGAGGTCGCGGACCTGGGCCACCAGGTCCGGGTCGCCCTTGTTGGCCTCCCACCAGGGCGTGCCCTCGGCGAAGGCCTTCACCAGCGCCTGGCGCTCGGCCGCCTCCAGGTCGAAGCGGCGATCGCGCGACCAGGCCAGCACGATGCGCGACTGGACCTTGGGGGCATCGGGCGAGAGCGGGTCCCGCGCCAGCACCTCCTTGTAGGCCTCCACGGCCTGGGCGTACTTGGTCTCCTCGAAGAAGACCTCGCCGAGGCGGGAGAAGACCTCGGCCTCGTAGGAGCGGCCGCCCAGCGCGGCGTAGAAGGCCCTGGCCTTGGGCACGCCGCCCCACTTCTCGTCGGCGAAGCTGATGGCGGTGTACTGGATGGCCTCGGGCCAGACGTCGCCGGAGGGCTTCTCGCCGGTCTGCCTGGCCAGGCCGACGTAGTGGTCCAGCAGGCGCGTGAACGACTCCACGGCGTTCTGGAAGTCGTCCAGCCGGTAGTAGGTCCAGCCCAGCTTGTAGATGGCGCGGGCGAAGAGCGGGTGCTCTCCGAAGGCGTACATCTTGGAGAAGGCCTGGGCCGACCGCTGCAGCGAGTCGGCGGCCACCTCGTCGAAGTGCCAGTCGCCCAGGCGCACCCAGGCCTCGGGCACGAAGGCGCTGTCCGGGAAGCGCTCGATGAGGGTCTGGTAGGCGGCCTGGGCCTCCTGGCCCTGCCCCATCTCGCCGAGGCAGTAGGCCAGCAGGTAGTAGATGCCGTGGGTGAAGCGGTAGTCCGGGAAGCCGGTGATGAGCCGCTGGTAGAGGGCGATGGAGGGCGCGTAGCTCTTCATCGGCTCGGGCGGCGGCTCACGCCCCTCGGCGAGCGCCCGCCTGGCCTCGTCGCGGTAGGTCTCGGTGGCCAGGCGGAAGTCGTCGTTGGCCTTCTCGTAGTAGAGCTCGGCCAGGCGGAACATGGCATCCGGCGTGAACTGCGGGTCGTCCGGGTAGCGGGAGAGGAACTCCTCGAAGCGGATGATGGCCGAGTCGCGCTCGTCGCGCTCCAGCACCTCGAGGCCGGTGATGGCCTGCTCGTAGTGGTCGGCCAGGAAGCGGCGCCGCTCCTCGAACTGCTTCTTGACGAGGAGCTGCACCTCGCCGCGGTAGGCGCGCCCCTCCTCGTCGAAGCGGCGCACCGCCGCCTCGAAGGCGTCGGCCTCCCGCGTGTCGCCCTCCAGGGTGGGGAGGGCGCGGGGCGGCGCCGGGTGCTCCGGCGCGGCCTCGAAGGCCGGCCCCTGGGCGCGCTGCCGGCACGAGGTGAACCCGGTGGCCGGGGCCGCGGCGAGCGCCAGGGCGGGGGCGAGGAGGACGGCGAGGCTGAGGGCGGCGCGGCGCACGGCTAGTCGACCTCCCTGAGGACCAGCTTGAAGTCGCGGTCGAGCGTGTCGAGCTCGCCCGCCTTCAGCTGGGACAGCTGCTGGATCTTGTCGAGGCGCTCCCGCTTGCGGGACCAGGCCACGTCGACGATGCCGACGTCGGCCTTGAGCACCAGCTTGTAGAACTGCGCCCGCACCGCGCTGAAGGAGCGGAAGGCGATGCGCCCGATGACGTCGCGGGCGTCCCCGGCCATGACGTCCAGGGCGGCCTGCTGCTCGGACAGGCCCGACCGCTCCGCGGCCACGCGGGCCCGCAGCGCGTCGGACCGGACGCGGGCGGCGCCGGCGAACTGCGCCTTGAGCTCCAGGGCGCGCTGGCCCACCCGGCCCAGCCGGTCCAGCAGCACCTCGCCGCGCTCCAGCTCGGCCTGGGCGCCCGCGCCGAGGGAGGAACGGGCCGTGGCCACCAGGCCGCGCTCCCGCGCCACCAGCTCGCGGTACTCCTTGCGCAGGGACTGCTCGCCGCCCAGTCCCTCCAGGCTCCGGGCGGCGTCGCGGGCGTCGGCCACCTCGCGCCCCAGCGCGCGGAGCTCTCCCTGGTAGCCGACCACCACGGCGCGGTGCCTGCGCAGCTCCTCGGAGAGCTCGGTGCGGCCGGCCTCATCGGAGACGATCTCGGCGCGGTGCTGCTCCAGCCAGGACTCGGTGCCCGCGATGGCCGCCGCGCTGGCGTCCGCCTGGTGGCGGATCCGGAAGATGGCCCGCTCCACCTGGTCGAGCCGGCGGGCCATGCGCCCGTGCCGCGCGTCCACCTCGCCCGGCGTGGCGGGCAGCGCCGCCAGGCGGGCCTCCAGCGCCTGCCTCGACGCGTGCACCTGCTCCAGCTCGGCGCGCGGCGCGGGGGCCAGCGCGTCCCTGGAAGCCGCCACGGCCAGCGTGGCCACCTGGCCCTCCAGGCGGGCCAGCGCGTTCTCGACGGCGTCGGCGCTGGCCCAGCCGGTCTTGAGGAGCGGCGCGGCGTCGAGCCCCCCGGCGCGGGAGAGCAGCGCCTCCACGCGAACGGCCACGGCGTTGGCGTCGTCCACGTCGCTGCGCCCGACCTCCAGCGCGTGGACCAGGTCGATGGCGCCGACCACGTCCTTCTGGGCGGTGGCCCACTTGACGGCCATGGCCGGCAGCACCGAGCCCACGTCGAAGGCCTTGCCCTGCCGGCCGATGAGCTCGTTGAAGTAGCGGATGGGGTCCTCGTGCATGGTGAGGATGGCGTCGATCTCGTCGCGCACCGGGGCGTAGCCGTTGATGACCTTGTTGAACGACTCGGTGGCGGCGGCGTAGTGCCCCATCCGCAGGTTGAGATGGCCGGTCAGGATGGTGGCCTCCGGGGCCAGCTGCGACTCCGGCGCCAGGTCCACGATCATGCTGGCGGTGCGGAGCGCCTGGTCGTAGGCCTTGGCGCGCACGAAGCCCCAGGCCACCTCGTGGAGCGCCTCGTTGAAGCGCGGGGACTCGAGCGGCACGAGCTGGTAGCGATCCAGCGACTCGGCCCACTTGCCCTGGTCGGCGTAGATGCGCCCCAGGGCCAGCATGCAGAGCTCGCGGATCTCGACCTGCCTGGCGTCCTTGCCGTTGAGCGTGATGCAGCGCTCGAACCTCTCGGCGGCGCTGACGAGGTCGCCCGCCTCCACCAGCAGCGCGCCCTGGAAGTAGGCGGCCGCCAGGTGATACGGCGGGGCCACCGCGGCGAAGGCCTGGCTGGCGCGCTCCAGCCGCTCGGCCGGGCGCAGGTCGGGGCGGAGGTAGAGCGCCTTGGCCGCCAGGTAGCCGATCTCGGGAGGCGCCCCGCGGGTGAAGGCGGTGCGGGCCTCGGCCACCAGCGCCTCCACGCCCTCGAAGCGGCGCTGCTTGACCCGGCAGTCCAGGGCCCCGGCGATGGCCGCCCCGCGCGCCGGCGTCGGGCCGAGGTCCAGGAGGGCCTGGTACTGGAGCAGCGCGCTGCCACAGGCGCCCATGCTCCGCAGGGCATCGCCGAGGTAGGCGAGGGCCAGCGGATAGTCGGCGCTGGCGCGGAACTCCGGCTGCTCCACGGCGTCGTAGAGCATCACCGCGGCGTGCATCCAGTCGCCCAGCAGGAACTGGGTCTCGCCCTCGGAGAACTTGCGGTGGGCCCGGGTGGACAGCGACTCGTCGGGCCGGCCGTGGGTCCGCTCGACGAAGAGCAGCCGCTCCTCGATGGAGGCGGCCTCTCGCTCCGCGCCATCGAGGCGGCTGGCGGCGGCCTGCCACGGCGCGAGGAGCGCCGCGACGAGCGCGAGCGCGACGCCTGGCTGGCGGTGGTTCACTTCCCGGCGCCTTCGGCCGGGGCCCCGGGCGTCGGGCTCCGCGGGGAGGCCTCCTCCCGCTGCACGTCGACGTCATAGCGGACCGCCGGGCGGTCCTTCAGCTCGGCGGTCAGCCCGCCCTTCTCGAAGCCCACCACCTTGATGGTCATGGCCTTCCCGGGCTCGGCGTTGAACGTGTAGGAGGACTGCACCTTGAACCGGTAGCCCTCCAGGTAGCTGAAGAGGCCGAAGCCGTGGCCGCGGTAGACGAGCTGCACCGAGAGCTGGTGGTTGCCCGGCACGATGCGGCCGTTGAAGATCTCGAACTCCTCGCGCTTCTCCAGGTCGCCCTCCTGGTCCGCCTTGGAGTAGACCGGGGCACCGTCGAGGGCGTAGGCCACCGACTCCAGGTAGAAGCTGGAGCCCATCTCGTTGCGGTGGACCAGCACGGCCTTGGCGCCGGTGGTGATGTCCCCGCCGATGACCATCTCCTGCAGGTTCATCAGCCGGGCCTTGGTCCGGAAGATCTTCTCCTTCAGGTCCGAGACTCGCTCCTCGAGCGTGCGGACCTTCAGGTCATTCTGCTCCTCCGCGGTCTTCGGCGTGGCCGCGGCGGGCGCCTGCGCGCCGGCGAAGGCGGGCAACAGCACCGCGAGAAGAAGGGTCCACCGATGGTTTCGAAGCACGTTCGACCTCGCTCCGGGGTGAAAACCCCCACGTATTCAACGATGAGGCCTGGTTATACCATCGGCCCCCCCAGAAGAGTAAGCGAAGCCTTCGCGCACCGGACCCCCGGGCACGACCTCGCTACCCGCCCCGCTTCAGCTCCGTCAGGACCAGCTTGGCGACCGCCTTCAAGGTGTCGAAGACCCCCACGCCGGTGGGCGCGACCGCCTGGTACTCCGGCACGCCCTTCACGTTGAGGAGCCGGTGCAGCTCGTCCACGGTGGCGATGTTGGGGAGGTCCCGCTTGTTGTACTGGACCACGTACGGGACCTTGTTGAGGTCGTACCCCTGCTCGGCCAGGTTGACCCGGAGATTCTCCACCGACTCCAGGTTGGCCTCCATGCGCTCGATCTGCGAGTCGGCCACGAAGACCACGCCGTCCACGCCCTTCAGGATCAGCTTGCGGGAGGCGTCGTAGAAGACCTGGCCCGGCACCGTGTAGAGGTGGAAGCGGGTCTTGAA